>DATBUS010000104.1:0-109423 GCA_036515815.1 Luteimonas sp. | reverse complement strand
CTGCGCGCCGCGCACCGCGCGACCCGCAGGTGCGCGGCTGGCTGGCCACCGATGCGCTGCAGTCGGGCGATTACGCCGCGGCCGCCGACCATCTCGATGCGCTGCTCACCGTGGCCCCGGCGCAGCGCAAGCCGCTGCTGGAGCTGATCGCCCAGCTGGCCCAGGCCCCCGCCTTTGCCGACGCCCTGGCCGGGCACCTGGTGCAGCGGCCGCAGTGGCGCAATGCCATCCTGCGCGCCACCACCGCCAGCCAACTCCCCGACGCCGCCGACAACCTGCACGGCGCGCTCCGTGCCCGCGGTGGCCTGGACGCGCAGGAGACCGCGCGCTGGATCGACGGCATGCTGCGTGGCGGCCGCTGGGGCAGTGCCTATGCACGCTGGGCCAGCGGCCTCGAGGATGCGCCCGAGCGCCTGCCGGTGCCCTGGAATGGCGATTTCGGCCGCGCGCCGTCGTCCTCGGGCTTCGACTGGCGCGTGCGCCGCGTGCCCGGCGTGCTGTTCGACCGCATCGAGCTGGACGGCGGTCGCCGCGCCGCGCGCCTGCGCTTCCTCGGCCGGCCCGTGGGCCAGACCGGACTCGAAGTGCCGATGCTGCTGGCACCGGGCGAGCATGTGCTGCGCCTGCGCGCCCGCACCCGCGGCCTGCGCTCGGACCAGGGCCTGGAATGGCAGCTGACCTGCAGCGATGGCCGCACCCGCATCGCCAGCGGCGCCCGCGTGCGGGATGCACGCGACTGGGCCGCGCTGGAGCTCGCCTTCACCGTCCCCGAGGGCCCGGGCTGCGAAGGCCAGTGGCTGCGGCTGGTCAATCCCGCGCCGCGTGGCGTGGCGCAGACCCTGCGCGGGGAAGTGCAACTGGCCGATGTCCGCGTTGGAACGTGACCGCTGGCACGCAATCTGCTTTACAATTTCACACAGAACGAACACGGAAGCTCATCCACCATGCAATTGAATCGCATCGTCACGGCCGTCGCCGTGGCCCTTGCCATCGCGCCTATCGCCGCCTTCGCGCAGGATCCCGCCACTGACGCGGCCATCGGCCTCACCGTCGAGAACGGCTCGGTGCTGGTCAGCACCGGCGGCGAGTTCGTCCAGGCAACGCCCGGCCAGGTTCTGCAGCCCGGCCAGCGCGTGCTGGTGGCCGAAGGTGCCAGCGCCTCGCTCAACTACAGCGGCGGTTGCCAGACCCCGCTGGCGCAGCCCGGTGTCTATACCGTCAGCGCCACCTGCAACGTGGCCGGGACCCGCACGACAGGCGAGGGCAGCAGTGCAACGGCAGGCGGCGCCGGCGGCAGCGCGATCGGCACCGGCACCGTGGTGGCGGGCGTGGTCGGTGGCATCGCGGTGGTGGCCGCCGTGGCCGGCGGTGGTGGCAGCGACGACCCGCCGCCGCCTCCGCCCCCGGTCAGTCTGTGAACGCGGGTTTCATCACGCGGAGCATCACATTCCTCTGATAAAACAACGCGATCCGGCCGCAAAGGCGGTTGCAAGGGTGCCCCATGGGGCGTAGCCTGCATTGCACTGCACAAGAAGCCGGACCCCCTCCGTCGTCGTCAGGGAAGAACCGTATGAAGACCCCCCGCATCCTCCTCCTCGGAATGGCCGTCGCGCTTTTCGCGGCCCCCGCATTCGCCCAGCAGGAAGCTGCCACCGCCACGCTGCGCGTCGATGCCGGCAGCGTGATGGTCAGCAACGGCGGTGAGTTCGTCACCGCCACCTCTGGCACCCAGGTGCCAGCGGGTGCCCGCGTCATGCTCGCCGAAGGTAGCCGTGCCACGCTGGTCTACCCGGGCGGCTGCAGCCAGCCGTTGAGCAGCGCCGGCGTGTTCGGCGTGCCTGCCACCTGCGTGGCCGCCGCCGGTTCCAGCGGCGCCACCACGGCCACCGGTAACACCGCCGCGACCGCGGCAGGCGTCGATGTCGCCGGCCTGGGCATCGTGGCCGGCGTGGCGGCGGTCGGTGCAGCCGGCCTCGCCAGCATGGACGAAGTGGAATACGAAGAGCCGCCGCCGGTCAGCCGCTGACCGCAGGACGGCAGGACCAACGGGACGGGCTGACCCCGTCCCGTTTTTTGTGGAGCAGGGATACGCATGCACGGCGCGGATGCCGACAGTGAACATGGCGCGCATCGCCTCGACCCCCAGTCCCGCGTGGGCCTGGTGGCCGTGTGCATGTTGCTGGCGCTGTGCGTCGTGTCCGGCGGCAGCTCGCAGGAGTCGGGCGCTGGCGTCCTGGCCGCGCAACTGATCGCACTCCCGCTGCTGGCCTGGGCCGGTTGGCGCCTGTTGCACGGCGGCCGGGACACGTCCGGCCTGCACCTGCATGCATGGCTCGCGTTCGCGTCCGTGCTGTTCGCCATTCCGATGCTGCAGGCCGCGCTGCCTGCGTCGCTCGCGGGCGGCGAGGGCAGGGCGGCACTGGCCGCCGATCTCGCACTGTTCGATGTTGCCCGGCCGGGGCGCTGGTCGCTGGCGCCCGCCGCCAGCCGTGCCGCCGCCTTCCAGCTGCTGCCCGCGCTCGCCATCTTTGCCATGGCCCTGTCACTGCCGCATGCCGCGCAGCGTCGGCTGGCACAACTGATCGTGGTGTTGGCCGTCGCCAGCCTGCTGCTGGGCGTGGCCCAGCTGGGCGCACCGAAAGAGAGCGCGCTCAATCCCTACCCGCGCTGGTCGCCGGCAATGAACGGCTTCTTCGCGAACCCCAACCACCAAGCCACCCTGCTGGTGGTGGCGGCTACCCTTGCCTGCGCCCGGCTGGCGATGGTGGTGGGCGCCTGGCGCCCCGGCCGCCCCCATCGGGTGGCGCATGGCGTGGTCTCCGCGCTGGTGATGCTGCTGGCGGCCGTGGCCCTTCCGCTCACCGGTTCCAGGGCCGGCGTGGTGCTGATGATCCTGGCCTGCGCCCTGGTGGTGCTGGCGCACTGGCCCGCCTGGCGCGGCGGGCTGCGCAGCCGCGCCGTGCTGGTGGCCAGCATGCTGATCGCCGCCGCGGCCCTGTTCCTCTCCCTGCGCTGGATGCAGGTGGAAGCCATCGACGAACTGCGCGGCCCGCTGCGCGCACTGACCGGCGACATCGCGGCGCGCTTCGCGCCCATGGGTGCGGGCGTGGGCAGCTACGTGCCCGTGTTCGAACAGGAGGCCCCGCGCGGGCTGTTGATGGCCAATTACGTCAACCATGCGCACAACGAGTACGCCCAGTGGTGGTTGGAGGCCGGCGTGCCCGCCGTCATCGCCATGCTGCTGGGCGCAGCCGCGTTGGCACTCTGCTTGCGTATTCTGCTGCGCCAGCCCGCGCACGTCCGCGGACTCGGCATTACCGCACTGGTCGCGCTGGGCGCGATACTGGCGCACTCGCTGGTGGACTACCCGCTGCGCACCCCGGCCATGCTGGCCGTGGCGGCCGCGCTGGCGGGCATCGCCGCGGGGCAGGCCGCCCAGGGTGGTGCGACACGTAACAGCGGGAGGCAGCCATCCGGGCGTGCCTCCGCAGATGGATTGGCAAGGGGAATGAGCACGTGACGCAGAGCTTTCCGTCGAAAGAAGACACCCGCATCGCCGTGGTGGGCCTGGGCTATGTCGGCCTGCCGCTGGCCGTGGAGTTCGGCAAGCAGTACGACACCATCGGCTTCGATATCAACGAAGCCCGCATCAACGAACTGCGCGCCGGCCGCGACAGCACGCTGGAAGTCGAGCCCGAACTGCTGGCCGAAGCCACGCGCCTGGCGTTCGCAAGCGCGCTGGACGGCATCGCCGGCTGCAACGTCTATATCGTCACCGTGCCCACGCCGATCGACAGCGCCCGCCGCCCGGACCTGACGCCCTTGCGCCGTGCCAGCGAGGCGCTGGGCAAGGTACTGAAGCCCGGCGACACCGTGGTGTACGAGAGCACCGTGTATCCCGGCTGCACCGAGGAAGTGTGCGTGCCGATCCTGGAGCAGGTGAGCGGCCTGAAGTTCAACCAGGACTTCTTCTGCGGCTACAGCCCCGAGCGCATCAACCCGGGCGACAAGGAGCACCGCGTCACCACCATCCTGAAGGTGACATCGGGCAGCACGCCCGGGGCGGCCGACTTCGTGGATGCGCTGTACGGCAGCATCATCACCGCCGGCACCCACAAGGCCAGCAGCATGAAGGTGGCCGAAGCCGCCAAGGTGATCGAGAACACCCAGCGCGACCTCAATATCGCCCTGGTGAACGACCTGGCGATCCTGTTCAACAAGCTGGGCATCGACACGCTGGAAGTGCTGGAAGCGGCGGGCACCAAGTGGAACTTCTTGCCGTTCCGCCCCGGCCTGGTGGGCGGGCACTGCATCAGCGTGGATCCGTACTACCTGACGCACAAGGCGCAGGAGGTGGGGCACCACCCGGATGTGATCCTCGCGGGGCGTCGCACGAATGACGGCATGGGCGAGTACGTCGCCAACCAGGTCATCAAGTTGATGGTGAAGAACGGGATCAATCCCGTGCGCTCACGCATCCTGGTACTGGGGCTGGCGTTCAAGGAGAACTGCCCGGACCTGCGGAATACGCGGGTGGTGGACATTATTGATGCGCTGAAGGGGTACAACGCGCGGGTGGATGTTTGCGATCCGTGGGTAGATGCGGCGGAGGCGAAGCACGAGTACGGGCTGGGCCTGACCGCGCCGGGACAGGGCGAGTACGACGCCGTCATCGTCGCTGTCGGCCACGACGAGTTCCGGAAGCTGGGTGCCACGGGGATCCGCGCGCACGGCAAGCCCGGCGCGGTGCTGTACGACGTGAAGTATGTGTTGCCGCGGGAAGCGGTGGATGGGCGGCTTTGATTGCAGTTCAATCTGTGATTGCAGGCAACGCCATCCGCAGGGGTGGCGAGTGCCACGGACCAGTCCTTGTTGATTCGCACGTGGCCGCAGACGGGCGAGAATGATGGTTCAGCGTATCCGCTCGCTCCTGGCAGGGAGGGGACTGGGAACAGTACTGGTCAAGGCCGCGACGGGCAGCGCAGGTCTGCGCGTGGTCGGGATGGGCTTCGGCTTCCTCGTCGGAATCCAGCTGGCCCGCGGCCTTGGTAGCGAGGGCTATGGCATTTACGGGCTCGCCATGTCCGTGATTGCTCTGCTGATGGTTCCGACCGAGTTCGGCCTCCCCCAACTCGTCGTGCGCGAGACCGCCGCAAATGCCACCAGGGGCGACTGGGGCAAGATACGAGGGATATTGGCGTGGTCCCAACGAGTCTCGCTCCTTAGCTGGCTGGCTGTCGGCGCACTGCTGGTGGCCGCCGTTGCGCTCGGGTCAAACTGGATCGGTCGTGACCTCTCCAGCGCCCTGCTGGTCGGGCTCGCCACGATCCCGCTGGTGGCTGTCGCGAAGACCCGCAGCGCCGCTCTGCGCGGTCTGCGCCACATCGTCAAGGGACAGATCCCCGACGTGGCCTTGCGCCCGGCCATCCTGTCGCTGCTACTGCTTCTGGCGGCATCGCTTTCCATTCCCCTGACGCCCCCGCTCGCAATGGGGTTTGGCGCCATCAGTGCGGGCGGCGCACTTTTGCTCGCGCTCGTCATGCTGGCGCGCGCGCTCCCCCCGGAAGCACGCCTGGCGAAGCCCCAGATCGACGCCGAGAGCTGGCGCTCCAGCTCTATTCCCATGGCAATGACTGAGGCGATGCGTATCGTGCAGGGGCATCTGGCGATCCTGATGCTGGGACTGGTCGCCACGGCATCGTCGGTCGGCATTTTCAAGGTCGCGACCGCCGTCAGCGTAGTGGTCGCCGCGCCAACGGGAATCCTAATCAGCGTGGTAGCTCCATCCATCTCATCCTTGTTTGCCGCCAATGACCGCGCCCGACTTCAGAAGCTGCTCACCTGGGCGAGCATTGCGATGGTAGCCGGCGTCCTTGCAATCTCACTGCCGTTCTTCATCGCTGGCCCTGCCCTCATCGAGTTGGTGTTCGGCCATGAGTTTTCGGCCGCGACCGCTCCCTTGCAGATCCTGTGCGCCGGCGCGGTGCTGACCGCTACCGCCGGCACTGCAGGCACCTTGTTGAACATGACCGGGCACGAGCGTCGCGTCCGCCGCGCGTCACTGCACGCATTGGTTCTTCTCGTGATCCTGCTTGCCCCTACGATCCTGCTCGCGGGAGCGACCGGCGCAGCGCTTGCCACCGTGATGGCGAGCCTGCTCTGGCGCTTCAGCATGGTCAAAGACTGCCGTCGCCTGCTGAATCTTGAACCCGGCCTGCTCGGCTTGCTTCGCAAGGACGCCCGGACATGATCCTGCTGATCGTCGGGGAATTTGATAGCGACAATATTGGCGACCAGTTGATCGGCGAAGGTCACAAGGTGCTTTTCTCATTCGAAGGCTGCGAAGCACGCGTGCTTTCGCTTGAGCACCGTCGGGATCGCGGCGTGGATGGGTCGTATGCAGCACGGAAGAGCAGCGTCCTCAGGCGCCCCCATCGTTGGCTTTACCAGCGCAGCGTGCAGTATCGTCACACGATAGAGTCCGTTCGCCACCTGTTCGGCAGAAGCGCGTACAGGACGCGTGCGCTCGACGTTCTGCAGGATGCGGACGCACTGATCATCGGCGGAGGCCAGCTCCTGTCCGATGGCACCTTGCGCATGCTGCATCGGATCGATGAACTGACCAGGCTCGCCCACGAGCGGGGCCTGCCGGTCACCGTGTTCGGCACGGGGATGTCTGCCGGCAAGACTCCGTTCTCGCGCCGGCTCCTTCGACGTATTCTTGGGCGGATAACCGAGCCTGTCCGGTTTCGAGACGCCGCCTCGATGGCGTCGGCATCTGCCGTCCGTGCCACTCTGCCACGGGCGCAGGCGCCGACTCCGGACTGCGCAATCGCGGGAATTTCCCGAAGTGGTGCTCTGGATACCCGCTCCGTGACGGTAGGAATCGCGCCCATGGCGCCGCGCATCCTGTCGCGGGTGGGACTGGACGGCCGCGATATCGACCGATGGTGGATGGGGATCGCCCGCGAACTTATCCTCTTGGGCGAAACGCCGGTCTTTTTCTCCACGGGAGTCCCGGCCGACATGGCCTACGCCGCGGCGCTTCGAGATCGGCTTGCGGCGGACGGTTTCGCCGTCGAGTGTCTTCCCAGGCCTTGCTCCACAGACACGTTGCTGGAACAGCTGCGCGGCATGAAGCGCGTGCTCGCACAGAGACTGCATGCCTCGATCTCGTTCTACGCGCTCGGTGGCGTACCTGCCTCGGCGTCTTGGGACCAGAAGGTGGCCGAGTTCTACGGATCCATCGGCCTGGACGGGCGGGTCTTCCGCGTGGGCGACGCGGCGCCCGCGGAAGTCGCGCGAACGCTGGTGTCGGCCCTGGAGCTCGCGGTGCCGCGGGACGACTTGGCGGCCATGTCCTTCGAGGATGCGCGCCAATGCATGGGTGAGCTGAGGCGTGGCCATGGGCGCTGACGTTCACCTCACCCGACCCCGGCTGTCGATCGTGCTTCCCGACCTCAGATCGGGAGGTGCGGAGCGGCTGCACGTTGCGCTGGCTCAATACTGGCGGCAGCGCGGCATCGCGGTGTCTTTCATTCTTCGAGCGAGAAGGGGGGAGCTCCTCGACCTGCTGCCGGGAGACATCGAGGTTCACGACCTGCATGCGCCACGCGTAAGGAATTCGATCCGTCCGCTGATGACACACCTCGGCAGCCATCGACCCGATGCCGTGCTGGCCGCCATGTGGCCCCTGTCCGTCATTACACCGGTCGCAGGCCGGCTTTCAGGCTATCGCGGTCGGGTGGTGGTGAGCGAGCACGCACCACTATCACTTTCCTACGCGAAGCGAGGCCCGCTGCATAACATGCTGATGGCGGCAAGCATGCGCGCGTGCTACCCACTGGCCTCCGCACGCGTAGGCGTGTCCTGCGGGGTGGCCAATGACATGTCCAAGCTTTCCGGCATCTCCCGTCGGAACATATCAGTCATCAACAATCCAGCAGCGACCGGGCGGCAATGGCCGAGGCGCCAGCCGGCCTCTCCCGGCACCGACTCACGACCGTTGATCCTGTCCGTGGGAACGTTGAAGCCAGTCAAACGCCATGACCTGCTGGTCCGCGCGTTCGCGAGGTTGCAGATGCCGGACGCACGGCTCTGCATCATTGGCGAGGGACCGGAGCGGGCGCGTATCGAGGCGCTGGTCTCCGAATTGGGATTGCATGACCGGGTCAGCCTCCCTGGCTACCAGAAGGAACCCGGGCCGTGGTTCTCGGAAGCTGACCTCTTCGTCCTGTCTTCCGACTACGAAGGATTCGGGAACGTCATTGTCGAGGCGCTTGAGCAGGGCACGCCGGTCGTGTGTACCGATTGCCCATCGGGTCCGCGCGAGATTCTCCAGGACGGCAGGTTCGGCCTGCTCGTTCCACCGAACAACGTGGACGCGCTGGCACAGGGACTGCGCCAGGCGCTGCACGGACAGCATGATCGTCGCGCCCTCAAGAGGCGGGCCTTGGACTTCAGCATCGAGAAGGCGGCCCGGGCCTACCTGAGCCTTTTGCTTCCGGATTGGAAGGGGCGACCCTCATGACCACGCCGGGGGTCCTGTTCATCACATATACCGGCCTGCTCGAGCCACTCGGTCAATCTCAGGTTCTGGCGTATCAGGAGCATGTCTCGCCGGAGCGGAGCGTGCACATCGTCAGTTTCGAACGACGCGAAGATCTCGCTGACGAGCAGCGGGTCGTGCGGCTTCGCGAGCGGATCCAGCGTTCCGGCATCTGCTGGCATCCGCAGGTCTACCACAAACGGCCGTCGGCCTTGGCGACGCTTCTGGACATCGCGGTCGGAACGTTAAGGGGGATCAGCTTGGTGCGGCGCCATCGCCTGGGCATCGTGCATGCACGAAGCTACGTCGCCTCCGCCATGGCCCTTTCGATTACGCGTGCAACACGCTCGAAGTTCCTGTTCGACATGCGCGGGTTCTGGGCTGACGAGCGCGTAGATGGGGGCATCTGGCCCGAAGGCGGCCGTATGTATCGAGTTGCAAAATGGTTCGAGCGACGATTCCTGCTGTCCGCCGACCACGTCGTTTCCCTGACTCGCGCCGGCATTGCCGAGATACATCGCTTCGAGTACCTGCAGGGGCGTGCGCCGCCTATGACCGTGATTCCGACATGCGCCGACCTCTCGCGCTTCAAGCCTTCGCCTGTCGCGCGGGACGTCGGGTTCACCCTCGGCTATGTCGGCTCGGTCGGCACGTGGTACCTATTCGATGCCGCCGTGGCAGCCTTCGAGGCCCTTCGCCGGCAACGCCCGGGGGCGCGATTCCTCATCATCAATCGGGACGCTCACCGCTACATCCGCGAGCGCCTCGCCGCCGCTGGCGTGCCCGAGGATTGCGTTGAGCTCAGGAACGCCGAGCATGCTGACGTGCCTGCGCAGATCCAGAGAATGAATGCAGGCGTTTTCTTCATCAGGCCACTGTTCTCCAAGCAGGCTTCCGCCCCGACAAAGTTGGCGGAATTCCTGGGCTGCGGAGTTCCCTGCCTGTCCAACACGGGTGTTGGCGACATGGCAAGCGTGCTCGCGGGAGACCGTGTTGGCGTTGCAGTCGACGCCACCAACCCCAGCTGCATCTCGGCAGGCGTGCAGGAACTCCTCGCACTCTGCGAGGAACCGGACGTTGCCAGTCGGTGCGTGGCGAGCGCCCATCGACATTTCTCCCTCGAAGAAGGTGTGAGGCGCTACCGGGAGATCTATGCGGGGCTCAGCCGTGGCTGATGGATCTCGACTGCGTGTGCTGTTCCTCACTCGCTACCCCGTGGCGGGTGCATCGAGCCGCTATCGGGTACATCAGTACCTGCCGCACCTGGAAGCCGCCGGTATAGCGCTGGAGGTGCAATCTTTCATGGACGACGCACTCTACGCCTTGAGTTTTTCCCCTGGGCGGACGGGCGCCAAGCTCGCGCGGTCGCTTCTGGCCGTGGCCCGGCGTCTCCGCGTCCTGATGCGCTTCAGGAGCTTCGACGTGATCTACATGCAGCGGGAGCTGCTGCCGTTCGGGCCACCATGGCTTGAGCGCTTTCTGAAGGCCCGAGGGGCCCGCCTCGTCTTTGATTACGACGACGCACTGTTTATCGCGAAGGCCAGTCGATACAACCCGCTGGCCAGCCTGCTCAGGGCGCCGGAGAAGATTCGCGAGATCTTCCGGATCGTGGATCTGGTGGTGGCGGGCAACAATTGGCTGCGCGACCAGGCCATCGAGCATGGAGCCTCGGCCATGACCCTTGAGGTCGCAGAAGATGCCGGGCGTTTCCGTGGCCATGCGGGCCGGGATCCCTCGGACACCGTCCGGATCGGCTGGCTTGGTTCTACCTCGACCGTCAAGTACCTGCGCCTGATCGAGCCCGTACTTCAAGACGTGGCCTTGCGCTATCCGCATGCGCGCTTCGAACTGATGGGGGGCGGGGCGTTCGCCATGGAAGGGGTTCCGTGGGAGATTCTTCCCTGGTCGCTGGATGGCGAGGTCGAGGCGCTGGACCGGTGGCATATCGGCCTCATGCCCCTCCCCGAGGAGGACTGGGCGAAGGGCAAGTCCGGCGGCAAGGCCCGCACCTACATGGCCGCAGGCGTGGTGCCCGTTTGCAGCGCCATCGGCTACAACCTGGAACTGATCGAGCAGGGATCGAGCGGCCTTCTGTGCCAGTCGAAGGACGAATGGCTCTCGGCGCTGACGCTCCTGATCGATCGCGCCGACTTGAGGGCGGCGATGGCATGCCGGGCACGCGAGGTGGTCAGGCAGCGGTTCGCGCCCGAGGTGATCGCGCAGCAGATGGCCCAGCTGTTGCAGGATGTAGCACGCGGCCGACCACCGGCCGGAGTCGATGACTGATGCACGTCTACCTGCTGCTATATTTGCTGAGCGCATTTCTCGCCTTCAGCGTCCGCTCTCCGCGCAGAAGCTGGCACCTCGCCGTCGTGACCGGCATTTTTCTTGCGGTCTTCATGGGCGGACGCCATGAGGTCGGCTGCGACTTCGCTGCTTATGCGGCTCGCTTCTCGACGATCTATCCCGCCGACGTGACGTGGTGGCAGGCGCTGACGATGAGCGAGGGCGGCTTCCATCTCGTGAACACCCTCGCGCGCGACATGGGATGGGGATTTCCCGGTGTCCTGATGCTGTGCGGGATCCTGTACGCAGCAGCCCTAGTGCGGTTCTCCCGCCTGGCGCCGCGCCCGATGGCGCTGGTCGCGATCGCGATCCCCATCCTGGTCATCCAGCTCGGGATGTCGGGTATGCGGCAGGCTGCCGCGACCGCCCTGCTCATGTTCGCCTACTCCGCGTTTTCCCAGCGTCGACCGTGGGTGACTGCTGGCTGGATCGGCCTTGCCTCCCTGTTCCATGAATCCGCCATAGCGCTGTTGCCCATGGCGATGCTGGCGCGGAGACAGGTCTCGGCGAGATACCTGGTGGTGGGGATACTGCTCCTCGCGCCGGTTGCGGGCTGGCTTCTGGGAGACAGGCTCGACGTCTACAACGCGAGATACGTGGAGCAGGTCTATGGCGAGAACGCGTCGGGCGGAGCGTGGATCAGGTACGCGGTCACCGTCTTCCCGTTCCTCATCTTCCTCTGGAAGAGGCGCAAGGTCGAAGCCGCCTTTCCATCCCTCTATCCGCTCGTCTGGCTCTTCATGCTTGTTACCTTCTCACTGGTGCTGGTGGGACTTGTCTCGAGCGTCGCCTTGCATCGGTTGACGTTCTACGTGCTGCCGGTGAGCCTACTGACCATGCTTTGCATCGTCGAATCCACTTTCTCGCGTTCGAGCCGACGCGTCGCATGGGCACTCCCGTTCGTGCTTTACGGGATTTACATGTTCTCCTGGTTCACTCTTTCGCGGCACGGAACCAGCTGCTACATCCCCTATCAGAGCTGGCTTCTGCTATGAGCGCACCAATCGACCTCCTGGTACTTGGCAGCTCACCTACCGGTCTCTATGCGGTACGCGAGGCGGCCGGCGCGGGACTTCGGGTGGGTTTGCTCGATGCCTCGCGCGGATGCGCCTTCCACTCGAGGCACGCATCCAGGAAGGAGCTGATCTCCGCGGGCGGCCTGTTGGAGGCTCTGCGTCGGAACGGCACGCGCGACAGCCCCCCTGTGATTGTTCCGACGAGCGACCTGTGGATCGAGGCGTTGATGTCCTCGGTTCCCGGCCTGGGGACGCTCGCCAATGTGTTTCCCGCCTACTCCGGCCTGGCAGGCACGCTGCTGGACAAGCAGCGCTTCCATCAGCTCTGCCTCCAGAACGGCATCGAGACACCCGGAGTCTGGCAGGTTGAGGACGGGAACGCGCTGCGCGCGCTGGTGGATTCGATTCCCTTCCCCTGCATCCTTAAGCCGGCCTTGATTCACCGCGCGCGCGCGTTCCTGCGGGGCAAGAAGGTGCTGCTCTCGCGCACGCGCGATGAGTACCTCTCCCACATCGACAACATGCCGGAAGGACTAGGCGGGTGGCTGGTCCAGGAGATCATCCCGGGACCGGAGTCGGAGATCACGCTGTTCGGTGCGTATGTTGCCAGGGACGGGACTGCGCGGCAGGTCTTCACAGGGCGCAAGTTGCGCCAGTATCCGGCCGGCTTCGGATCCGCCTCGCTCGTGACCAGCCGTGAATGCGGGGAAACGCGAGCATTGACCCTTTCATTCCTCGATAGGATCGGCTTCCAGGGCATCTGCGGGGCCGAGTACAAACGCGATCCGCGCGATGGCCGACTCAAGATGATCGAGATCAATCCGCGCCCCACTCTCTGGTTCCAAGCGACCCACGACGCGGGATTGCGCATCGTGGAAGCCGCCTGGCGGGACCTGAACGACCATGAGCCCCTGCCGGAAGCAGGACAGAAGCAGGACGTCCGTTGGCGCTACTTGCTGAAGGACGCGGCGTCGGCGGCGTTCTACAAGCGGTCCACCGAGTTCATTTTTTCCGCTCCGGATGTCTCTAGTTCAGAGGCTGCGGGGACGCGCAGCTGGCCGGTCTTCCAGTTGGGCGATCCTCTGCCTGCGCTCGCGGAGCCTTTCGGTTTCATCCGCAAGGCGCTGGACAGACACGCATGAAGCTCCTGATTGTCAACGCGGACGACTTCGGACTCAACGCTGCTGCCAATGCCGGCATCATCGAATGCCACCGGGCAGGCAGCGTTACCAGCACCACCCTGATGGCCAACGCCCCCGGATTCGCCGAGGCGGTCGCGCTCGCGCGAGAGCATCCGGGTCTCGGCATCGGATTGCACTTCAACCTGACCTGGGGCCGGCCGCTCAACCCGTCGCCATGCAGCGCCTCGCTCGCCGACGACCACGGATCCTTCCTCGACCGCAGTCGCCTCGGGCGTCGCGCCCTGTTCGGATTGCTCCGACAGGAGGCGGTGGAACGCGAGCTGGAAACCCAGTTCCAGCAGCTTCGCGACCACGGCATCCGGGTGAGCCACGTCGACAGCCACCAGCACGTCCACGCCTTCGCCCCGGTGTTTTCGGCGGTGGCGAAGCTCTGCGAACGCGAACGGATCCCGATGCGGGTGCCTTGGGTCGCGCCCGACAGCGGTGCTGGTCTCGCACGGAAGGCGCGACGCGCCGTGCTGGCCACCGCGCTCGCTCCATCCGTGAGGCGTTGGCGCGGTCGGGTCCGTTGGAATCAAGGCCTCGGAAGCGTATTCGACCTGGCGGGCATGGCCGGTCCGCTGTCCTCCGAACACTACCGGCGCATTCTGGAAAGGGCTCCAACGGGGGTCTTCGAGTTGATGGTCCATCCGGTCACCAGTGCGACACAGATGCAGGGATACACCCGCGTCGGTGCGATAGGCGAGGCCGAGTACCAGTGGCTCCGCCTTGGCGGGATGCCTGAGCTGGCACGGTCAATGGGGTATCGGCTCGGCGGTTATCACGACATGCCCGCATGAGACTGGTCCTCTTCGCCAACACCGACTGGTACCTCTACAACTTCCGTCGATCTCTGGCGCTGGCTTTGCGCGATGCTGGCCACGACGTCTTGCTGATCTCGCCGGACGGTCCATACGGCGAGAAGCTGCGTGCACTGGGCCTGCGCTGGCAGCCGGTGCCGATGGATCGCCGGAGCCTGAATCCGCTGCGCGAGGCCCTGCTGCTGTTGCATCTGGTGCGCCTGCTCCGTCGCGAGCGTCCGGACATCGTCCATGGCTTCACCATCAAGTGCGCGGTGTACGGCTCGCTGGCGGCGCGGATGGCGGGTGTGCCGGGCCGGGTCAACGCGGTGGCCGGCATGGGATACGTGTTCATCAGCGATGCGACCAAGGCGCAGATGCTGCGGCCCCTCGTGCGGGCACTGCTGCGCGTGGCGCTGGGGGGTCGCGACGCGCGCCTCATTCTGCAGAATCCCGACGATGTCGCGCTGTTCGCCGACGCGCGGCTGGTGGACGATGCGCATGTCCGGCTGATCCCGGGTTCGGGTGTCGACTGTTCGGGCTTCCTGGCGCGAACCGCGGGTGCGCGGGAGTCCCGGCCGCTGCGCGTGCTGCTGGCCGCGCGCCTGCTCTGGGACAAGGGCGTGGCCGAGTACATCGCCGCGGCCCGCCGCCTGCGCTCCGAGGGCAGGCCGCTGCAGTTCCTGCTGGCTGGTGACCCCGACCCTGGGAATCCCGCAGCGGTGCCGCAACAGCAGGTGCGCGGATGGGTGGCCGAGAACGTGGTGGAATGGCTGGGCCACGTCGACGACATGCCGTCGCTGTTTGCATCCGTCGACATGGTGGTGCTGCCGAGCTATCGCGAAGGCCTGCCCAAAGGCCTCATCGAAGCGGCCGCCTGCGCCCTGCCGCTTGTCACCACCGACGTGCCCGGATGCCGGGAGGTGGTCACCGATGGCGTCGACGGCCTGCTGGTGCCTGTGCGAGACGCCAACGCGCTGGCAGACGCCATCGCGCGGCTACAGGACGATCCGGAACTGGCAGCACGGCTCGGTGCTGCAGCGCGGGCGAAAGCACTGGCCGAATTCGACGAGCGAATCGTGATTTCTCGCACCATCGACGTGTATCGCGAGCTGCTGCCGGCACCGTGACTGGCCCCCGACGTGCTGCTGGCGATCCTGGCGCTCGGAGTGGCGATCCTGCTCGCGCGCGGCAGCCACCCCGTCGTCGGCACCCTGCTTGTCGGGTCCGCGCTTGGCGTGTCCGCCATCCTCTTCCTTCCTACGCAGATGCTGGGCGCTTGGTTCGGAATGGACCACGTCCATCGGCTCTATGGCCTCACTCGCTCCACGCCGCTGGACCCTCCGGAATGGATCCATTTGCTGGCCTTCGCGTGGCTGGGCCTGTTGATACGGCTGGCACGCACGGATCTTCGTAACTGGCGCGGCCTTGTTCTGGTCGCCGCGCTGGGCGTCGCCGCGGAGCTTTCCCAGTGGCTGACCGACGGGCGCCAGCCCAGGGTCGAGGATGCAGCCTTGAACGTGGCGGGTGGATTGGCGGGGATCCTGCTTGCTCAAGTGGCCTGCGCGCTAGTAAAGCGCGCAAGGCCGGCGAAGCCCTGAAATCGCGTCACCCGTATCCGAACTGCTGCCTCTGGGGGGAGAGCACATGAATGGAGCGATCGGAACTGCTTTCGCACTGCTGCTCTTCACCGCCACGTCGGACGCGTCGGCGCATCCCGGCGGCTTGGACAAGCATGGCTGCCACACCAACCGCAGCACGGGTGAGTACCACTGCCATCGCGGGTCCGGGGCCGCAACGCCGCGCAGCGAGCTGCAGCGCTCGCCGCTGCGGACCGACGCCGCACCGGCACGCGCCACGGGCGGCGCGTACCGGAACTGCACCGAGGCGCGGGAAGCGGGTGCGGCGCCGGTCAGGCGTGAGGAGCCGGGCTACGGGCCGCACCTGGACCGGGACAATGATGGCGTCGGGTGCGAGCCATATCGCGGAAGGTAGCTGCTGGCCGTCCGGAAATGGCCGTCGTCGTCCGGGAACACCGTCGTACCGGTTATCGCGTAAGCGGTGCGGGAGGCCCTGAGGCCCCCGCGACCGGGGCGGGGTCGGAGGGCAGGACATGGCCGGAAGGGTGGAAGTGCGGAGGTGGGCGCCCGGTCTGGCGCTGATGACCACGCTGGTGGTCCTGCTCCTGTCCGGCTGTGCCGCGGCCTCCCAGCCTGGAAGTGAAGAGCTGGAGCGGGGTGAGGCCTACGCCTTCGGGCGTGGTGTTGTCCGCGACGATGCCAGGGCAGCCGAACTGTTTCTGGCGGCTGCGGAGAAGGGCCATCCCGAGGCGCAGTACAAGCTGGCGGTCCTGCTGGAGAACGGCCACGGGGTCACGCGCGACTACGGTGCTGCCATGGCCTGGTACCTCGAGGCGGCGGACAATGGCCACAGCGGTGCCCAGAGCAACATCGGCTCGATGCATGCGCGCGGGCTGGGGATGCCGAGCGATCAGGAGGAGGCGGCGCGTTGGTACCGGCGCGCGGCGGAGAACGGGGGCGGCCACGGCAGCTACAACCTCGGCATGGCCTACCTGCAGGGCGAGGGCGTACCCCAGGATCATGCGTTGGCGCTGGAGCATTTCAGCGCAGCCGAACAGCTGGGTGTCGAGGCGGCATCGGCCAGGGTGCGTGAGCTCAGGCTGCATGCCGGTGTCGAGGCGTGCGGGCCGCTGCCCGCGGACTATCGGGGCCAGGCATTCGGTGAGGCACTCTACGCAGTGGTGCGGCCGTGCGAACGCACGCTGTCCGCGACCGAGCAGGCGTTCCTGGCCGGCATCGCCGAGTACCTCGTGAACAATTGCGGTTTCCCTGCGGACCCTGCCGACCGGGACACGCTGCAGCGCTTCCGCATGTCGTCGACGCTGGTCAGCATGATGGGTACCGACTACAGGAACCCGGACTTCATCAACAGCCAGATTGGCATGCACCAGGCGCAGGCGGCCTACGTGGGCGGCACGGCCGTGGCCAGATCGGCGGGGTGCAATGCGGCTGGCAGCGCGCTGGCCGACGGTATAGTCGCCCACGTGGCTCGAAGCCAGTCGGCGGCACCCGGCAAGGCCGGTTTCGTGGATGGCTGCGCCGAGTATTACGCCTCGCGCTACAGTCGCGACCAGTGCCAATGCGTGGCAGACGTGGGGGCGGCGGTCATGCCCGGTATCCACAAGATGAGCTTCGATAGTTCGGCCATCAAGGACGTCATCGAGCGCAATCCCCTGCTGGGCATGCAACTGGCGTTCCAGTGCCGGATCAGGGACTACTAGCTCACCCGGCGTACGGCCACGCCGGCACCGGCTGGATCGTAAGGCCGTTCACCCGGCGGGCCGAGAGATTGGGCGTGCCGCACGACCGCACTCTGCCGCTCCATAGCCGTTTGATTCCCGATCGGGAACACTGAATTTGACGTGCTACTGCTCGCAGGGATATGTTCCCGAGCAGGAAGAAGCATGGAGCGGACCCCGTGATCAGCCTGTCCCATTCCCGTACGGGCACATCATTGGAGTTGTCCGACACCGCGGGCCTCGGCCTGGCTGTCCGCGAGGCCCGCAAAACCCACGGCCTCACACAGGCCGAGCTGGCCGGTCTGGCTGGCACGGGGCTTCGCTTCATCGGCGAGCTGGAGCGGGGCAAACCCACGCTGGAAGTGGGCAAGGTCCTGGACGTGCTCGCCGTGCTGGGCCTGCGGCTTCTGCTCGCCGGGGCGGGCGAATGATCGACCGGCTCGAGGTGGAACTGTTCGGGCAGCCGGCAGGCGTGCTCTCGATATCCGGCACCCTGCGCAGCCCGGAAGACTGGACCTTCCGCTACGACGGCGCATATGTGGATGCCGGAGCGCCGGCGCTGTCGGTGACGATGCCATTGCGCGAAGAGCGCTGGAGCGGCGCCGTGGTGCGCAACTGGTTCTGCAACCTGCTGCCGGAGGGCGGGGTGAGGCAGGCGATCGTCCAGCGGCTCCGGATTCCGCACGACGACTTCACCCTGCTGGCCGCGATCGGTGGCGAGTGTGCCGGTGCCGTCAGCGTGCGCGTTCCCGGAGCGGAGCCCGTGCCTGCGCTGGACGACGAGACCGATCTCGAGGCCGTGCTCCTCCTGCAGGGCGATGTGGGAGGCGAAGGCAGCTGGGCGCTTGCCGGCACCCCGATGCGGCTGTCGCTGGCAGGTGCGCAGGACAAGCTGGCCGTCGTGGCCGAGGACGATGGCCGGCTGCGCCTGCCGCGAAGGGGTGAACCCAGCACGCATATCCTGAAACCGGACAGCCGGCGATTCCGCGGTCTGCGCGATGCCGAGGCCCTGGGCCTGGCGCTCGCACGCACGGTGGGCCTGGACGCAGCGGATGGGCAACTCGTGGATGTGCTGGACCGGCCGGCGCTGCTGGTGGAGCGCTACGACCGGCTGAGCGCTGGCGACGGCACACTGCATCGCCTGCATCAGGAGGATTTCTGCCAGGCGCTCGGATATCCCGACGGGCTCAAGTACGAGGCCAGCGGCGGGCCGGGCCTCGCCGCGTGTTCGGCCCTGGTCCGCAGGCTTGCCCTGGGGCCGAAGGCGGTGCAGGGCCTGCTGGACTGGGTGGTCTTCAACGCGCTGGTCGGCAACGCCGATCGAGCTCACGCCAAGAACCTGTCCCTGCTGTGTGACCGCGAAGGGCGGCGGACGCTGGCACCCCTGTACGACCTCGTCCCGACGATCTACCTCCCGGAATCACTGGTCGATCGCACTCCGGCCATGCGCATCGGCCAGGCTGCACGCATCGACCAATTGGCGGCTGCCGACTGGGCGTTGTTCGCCGATGCTGCGGGATATCGGAAATCCTACGTGCTCGACAGGGTGCGGACATTGGCCGGCAGGATTCTCGACAGCCTTGCAGTGGTTGGCAGGGCCGTGGTGGAGCAGGGTGGAGAGCCGCGGCACGTGGAACGTGTCATGGCCGCGATCGAGGGAAATGTGAGGGGGATGGCGGGCCGATGACGGCCGGGTCGCCCCTTTCCTCCACGTTCGCACCGCACTGGTTGAGCGAGAATCATCTGCCCCGGCAGGAGCGACCGCATGTGCTACTCGGCCCTCATCCACGCCGAAATCCGAAAGCTCGAACGCACCCTCGGCGTAAAGATCGACCCTGACTGGTACGTCGAAGAGTTCTGGACCAAAAAAGGCAAGGACCCCGGCAAGCGCCCGAGGATGCCCCGCGCCCTCGAGCGCGAAGCCCTGGCCCTCGCACCCGCGCCCATCGCCGCCGCCGTACGCGCCGCCGACCAGGCCGAGATCGACCAGCTCACCCAACTCGTGTTCGCCCAGCGCAAGCGCGTGGCCGACGCCGAGCGGGCGCTGCAGGTGCGCGAGACGAAGAAGGCGCGGGACGACATCCGCATCGGCACCAACAAGGTCGAAGCGGCGCTCCGGCGGCTGGACGAGCTGCGCGCGGCGCCGGCCCGGCCGGAACCCGGCCGCATCTATCCCGGCTACTGGTGCCCGGTGGTGATCAAGGAGGCCGGCCGCTACGTCGCGCGCCTGATGCGCTACCAGTGCCGCCTGCCGGACTGGACCGAGGCCATCGAGCGCAGGTACCCGGGCACCTACAACGCCCGCCGCGACAACCTGGAGAAGTCATGGGCCAGGGTGTTCGGCCACGGCCACGGGGTGATGGTGGCCGGCGCCTTCTACGAGCACGTCGAACGCGACGGCAGCGACCGGATCCTCGAGTTCCGCCCCAGCGATGGCCGCGACATGATCGCCGCCTGCCTGTGGACGCGCACCACCGAAGCCGACGGCAGCGAGCTGTACTCCTTCGCCGCGATCACCGACGAGCCGCCGCCCGAAGTCGCGGCCGCCGGCCATGACCGCTGTATCGTGCCGATCAAGCGCGAGCACCTGGATGCCTGGCTGACGCCGGACGCGGGCAACCTGGCGGCGCTGTACGCGATCCTGGATGACCGGGATCGGCCGTATTACGAGCACCGCGAAGCGGCTTGAGCCAAAGCCTTCGGACTGGCATAACACCCGCACGTCCAGGATCGGACCGGGGGCAGGCGACAGGGGGTCGCCGCGGGTCCGGCTGGCAGGGGGATGCCATGCCGATATCGGCCGAAGAGTTCGTGCGTCGCGTGACCGCGGCGCAGCCCATGGCCGTTGCCGGCATGGTGGTGGAAGGCGTGGTCGCCATCGACCGGGCAGCGATCACGCAGCCCGACTGGCGGGATTGTCGTTTTGGCGCATCGCTGCGCATCCATGGCGCCGGGGTGCCCGAAGGACTCGACCTGACGGGGGTCAGCGTTGGTGGGGACCTGCGGATCGTGGATCTCGACCTGGGTCGAAAGCCGGTCTCGCTACGCCTGCTGGATGTCCGGGGCGATGTGGTGCTGGACGGGCTGCGCGACGTGCACGCCGACACCCGGGTGACCCTGCACCATGACGGCGAACTCGACCACGTACAGGACTACCACGGGCTCGACCTCGTGGGCGCGCGGATCCAGGGCGGACTGGAGATTTCCAACTGCTCGGGGCGGTTCGGTTCCGAAGCGCTGTGCCTGGATCGCGTGGCCGTGGATGGCCTGGTGCGGATCGGCAAAGGCTGCACGGGCTTCGAGTACGTCTTCCTGACCTACGCGAAGTTGGGCGGCATGCTGTACGTCCGGCTGGAACCGTCCACCGGAGAGCGGTCCGGAGGGTTCCGGCTGCTGTGGGACGGCCTGCGCTGTGCCGGCAATGTTTCGGTGGAGGTGCGCGAGGGGGCGTTCCTCGCCCAACTGCTCGCAAGGGCCGGGACGTTCGAGGGCGACCTGAAGGTAATTGGTGCCTCCGCGGCCGGTCCGGAGAGCCGGGCCCGATTCGCCCATGTGGACCTTGCGCGCAGCACCGTCAGGCGGAACCTGCTCATCCGGAAGGTGAGCGGCGATTCCGGCGGAAACAAGGTCTGGTCGGCCGGTGCGATCGCGCTGGGCGAGTGTTCCGTCGGCCTGCTGACCCTGGCGGAGCTGGAGTGCGACACCATCGATGCGCGGGGCATGTGTGTCGAACACATGCTGGACATCCATGAGATGCGGGCGGACTCGATCGACGTATATGCGCTGAAGACCCAGGACATCTGGTTGCGCGGTGTCGCTCCACGGAAGGGGGCGCTGGCGATCGACTTCCGGCGGGCCGCGGTGGCGTCGCTCGCGGTGATCGAGGAGACGCAGGCCGAAAGGCTCGATTTCGGGTTCTCGAGCGTGGGCGCGCTCCGGCTGGAGTCAGTGACGCTGGGCATCGTCGAGCTGCTGTCCACCTGCGTGGAGGCCTACTTGCGGGTGGTGGGAAGCACGATCCGCGACAGGCTGTCCGCCAGGCGCGTGTCTGGCGTGGGCGAGTTCCAGACCCGGCAGGACGGTGGCGGGGAGTCGTCGACAGTCGGCGTGCTCGACCTTGGCTTCGGTTCGTGGTCCCAGGTCGACCTGCAGGGGCTGCGCTTTGCAGGCGGAGCAGGCACGGGCGCGTGCGTCAGTGCGCCCGGCATCGCGGTGATGGGCCGATTGAGCCTGCGTGCCGAACAGTTCCAGGGCTTGCCGGCGGGCCACGTCGTGCTGGATATCCGCGACGGGCAGGTGGGCCAGCTGGATCTCGGCAAACCCTTGCCGGGACGGATCGACTTCACCGGTGCCACCATCGGGTCCTGGGGACTGCAGCACGAGGACGCGGACTCCTACGCCGAGGTGCTGGCGCTGGCCACGGAATTCGACCGGGGGGCCTACATCGCGATCGAGGAGCGCTTGGAGAACGCCGGCGGTCGCGCCCAGGCCGACCGGCTGCACCGGATCTGGCGCAAGCGCGAGGTCAGCCAGTTGCCCAGGCGCAGGAGCCGGATCATCCCGCGCCTGCATGACCTGTTCCTGGGCTTCGGCACGCGCAGCCACCGCATCCTCGGCTGGTGGGCGGGCGTCACGCTGCTGTTCGCGGCTGCGCTCTGGCTGCGGTATCCGCTGGACGTGGTGGTCTCGCATGCGTATCTCGCGACGCTGCAGGAGTGTGGCGTGGCGTGTTCGGGCGCGGCACCGCCGGCGCTCTCAGAATCGCGGGCCTGGCAGGCATGGGAGTCGCTGCAACTGCTGCTCCGGTCCGGCGTGCCCATCATCGACCTCGGCCTGGTGCCACACCTCGAGACACGCACCGGCAGCACGGGCTATTGGCTCACCGTGGTGACCGGCCTCCTGGGGTGGATCGCCTGGCCCCTGTTCCTGACCAATGCTGCGACGTGGTTCTTTCCGAAGCGGCACCGTGCCTAGGTCACCGGCTCCTGCGCCGGACCTTGCGCGAGCTTGCCGTCGGGCAGGGCCGGCACCGTGCCATCGGTGAGGGGCTCACCGGACCGGGCCGCGCACGCATTCGCGACGTGATGATCGCGGTCGGCGACGCAGGCGAAGATGGCGGCCCCCGACGGCCAGTGGACCCGCACGCCATGCAGTTGAAAGCCCTTTGCGTTCCGATGTTGTGTGTCGCGCTCGCCGGGCTCGCGGCCTGCGGGCAGGAGGAAGAGGCCGTGCCGGTGGGCCCGGCATCGTCCCCGGAAGCTGCGCCGTCACCGGCGCCGTCGCCTGCAGTAGAGGTGGTGGAAGCCGAACCGACCTCCCTGGCGTCGCTGCCCGCAACGCGGCAACTCGAGGTGCTGGTGGAAGGCCAGCGCGAGCTGCGCGAAGCCACGCTGTTCGAGAGCCCGCAGGGCTATGCCATCTATGTGCTGCCGCAGGTTGGGATGACGCCCGAAGAGCCGTGCTGCGACCTCGCCTATGCGCGGGTGGACGATGGCTTCTTCATGCGCATCGAGCGGATCGACGACGCGCTCGACCTGGCCACGCTGCGCGGCGACATGCAGTTGGCGCTGTCGAACGTGGGGCCTGCGGCCGAAGCGCCCGGACCCCGGTTCGGACCGGACGTGGACGCCGAGGTCGAGCTGTCCATGCGCGCCCAGGGCCAGGGCGTGAGCATGGCGATGCTGGTGGCCCGGATCGATGGCGGGCGTTACCGGATCACGCGGCATCTGCCGCATCGCGAGGCGCTGGAGGGGATCGCGCCGGCATTCGAGGCGATGCTGGTGAGCCTGAGGACGACCGGACCGAAGCCGCGGGTCTGACATCGGCTTCTGTAGGCGGCCCGCGTTGGAGCAGGCCGAAGTTGCTGGCGGGAAGCATGGATCTGGAACAATGCGTGACAAGGGCATGCCTTTGTTCTGATTCCATGGGCGCCATCTTCCTGAGCGTGACTTGCACAGGAAGGAACTCCCCCATGAAGAAGACCAACATCCTCACCGCCACCGTCCTCGCCGCCGCCCTCGGCGCCTTCTCGTTCGGCGCCCAGGCCGCGGAGCCCGTGGGCTGGTACGCCGGTGCCGGCGTCGGCCAGTCGATGATCGACGAGAGCTTTGCCGACGACGAGGACACCGCGTTCCAGGGCTTCGGCGGCTACCAGTTCACCCCGTACTTCGGACTGGAGGCGGCCTACACCGACTTCGGTGACGTGGACGGCCGCGGCGGCCTGGGGCGCTTCGAAGCCGACACCGTCTCCCTGACCGCCGTGGGCACGCTGCCCTTCACCGACAACTTTTCGGGCTACGCCAAGGCCGGCTTCCACGACTGGGACGCCGAACTCGGCAGCCGCGGCCTCGGCCGCGTGACTGACGACGGCTTCGATCCCACCTATGGGCTGGGCCTGCAGTACCGCTTCAACGACGCCTTCGCCCTGCGCGGCGAGTACAGCCGCTTCGAGCTGGACGATGTCGACCTGGACCTGGCGCAGGTGCAGGTGCGCTTCGATTTCTGATCGCCTCCACCCCCGCAACACCAAAAGGCCGGGCCGACGCCCGGCCTTTTTTTGTGCGCGGCCCAGCCGCGACCACCTCCCTCCTGTAGGAGCGGCTATAGCCGCGATCAGCCCCACCCAAACCCGCCGCCGTCGCGACACCCGACAACGCATCGCGGCTATAGCCGCTCCTACAGTGGTGGCGGCGTGGCAAGCGTGCCGCGACACGGATTGTCGCGACCCCCTCCCACAATCTCCTTCAACGCCAACAAGGAGAGACGACGTGCTGAAGAACCTGTTCGCACTGGTGGGGGTCGCGGTGGTCGGGGCCAAGGCGGCCGAGTGGTACATGCGCTTCCAGGAGCTTGAAGAGGAGAACGCGGAGCTGAAGCGCCAGGCCGTAGAGCGGGGAGGCTCGCGCTGATGGCTTGGGCGTCGCCGCCGCGGACGTTTGAATGCCTGTTTTGCGGCTGGTCCCACACCGTCCCGCACCCCATCAGCGATTGCCGCATCGAGGGCCTCGATCATTTCAGGAGCTGCCCCGACTGCAGCTGCGCGGTGACCCATCGGGACGCGACCTTCCTGGAAATCGCAAAGGCACGACTGGTTGCCTGGAAACGGCGCAGGAACGAGGCGAAGAGCTGAGCGCGGGGCAGGATGTCTGCGCTGCATGCGCAGCACCTGCCGCGCTGGAGCACTCTTTGCCAATTTGCGCCAATTGAAGTTGGCGCATACGTGGATCACCATCTTCAGGCGGGCCACGGCCCGCACACAGGGGACGCAAGGAATGCGGAAGTCATGGCGACCGGCATCGGATCGATGCCCGGGTGGCAGGCCAGGGCCCAGCTCTCCCGCGGCCTCGCGAACGGCCGTTCAAGGGGGAAGGGGCGTGGCAGGGAAATCATCAGGTCAGTCGCGCCAGGGCAATGCCGGCGCGCAAGCGCAGTCTGCGCACGCGGAAGCGAAGGATCCGCTGCTGCGCAACGTCGTCCTGCTCGGCCTCATTCCCCGCCAACCCCGCAGCAAGACCGTCGCCGAACTGCAGCGCGACCTCGAAGCGCGCGGGTTCCATGTCAGCACCCGCACCCTGCAGCGCGACCTGGCGAACAAGCTGGCCGCCGAATTTCCGATCTATTGCGACGACACCACGACGCCCTACCGCTGGAGCTTCGACAGGCACGCGCAGTTCAATCTGCCTGCGGTGGACCCGGCGGCAGCGTTGGCATTGCATCTGTCGGAGGGGCATCTGCAGCGGGTGCTTCCGCCTGGGGTGCTGGCGGCGCTGGAGCCGCAGTTCGAGGAGGCGCGGCGGCAGTTGAGCAGTACCGCGGACGCGCCGTTCGGTGCCTGGGCGCGACGCGTGCGTGCGGTGCCGCTTGGTCCGGTGACGAAGCCGGCTGCGGTTCCGTTGGATGTGTGGGAGGCGATCGCGGAAGCACTACTGAAGGGCAGGCAGCTCGAAATCAGTTATCTGAGTCGCAGCAAAGGGTCGTTGCGTGAAATGCTGCTGCATCCGCAAGGCCTCGCCTCACGTGGCGCCGTTACCTACCTTATTAGCTGCGTCGAGCGCTACGAAGACCTACGACACTTTGCCCTTCATCGAATCAGGGCCGCCCGAATCCGGGATGCGCGCGTCCGTGACTGTGGATTCGATATCGACGCATACCTTCAGGTCGCGGCCTTCGCGCCACGACACGGAGATCTTCCTGCAGTTCTGCGTGCCCATGTGCATCCGAGCCTGGCCTGGAGCTTGCGCGAACTCCCGCTGGGCGAAGACCAGTGCATCACGCCTGGGCTTCGCAATGACTGGATGTCTTTGACGGTGTCCGTAGCGGACAACGAAGAGACGCTTAGATGGATACGCGCACAAGGGCCCGAGATTCGGGTTCTCGAGCCGAGAGCGTGGAAGTTGCGGTTGGCTGACGAGGCGGGACAGCTAGTAAGGAGCTACCAGGACACTGCTGAGAACCCGGCAGTCTCACTCATGATCGGTTGACCAGGTCTTGGGCTGCAGTGGCCGATCACTGCAGATCTTTCGTCAAGAAACAACAGAGGATATGTGCGATGACAGAGCTGACACAGAATTCGATCATGCAAGCATTGGACTGGGCTTACGAGAAGGCGGTTGGAGGAGTGGCTGGATTGGACTCCGCCAGTGACATTGCTGACAGCTATTCCAAGAACGGCGGCAGCAAGATCGACCAGGCGAATTCACTGATCCGATGGCAGAACGCGAAGGCTGGTACATCAGGCTTTCTCACCGGGCTTGGTGGAATCCTGATCATGCCCGTCACGATTCCGGCCAATCTCGCGAGTGTCATGTACGTTCAGATCCGCATGATTGCGGCGATCGCCCATCTGGGTGGTCATGACCTTCGGGACGACCGGGTTAAGACACTGGTCTATGCATGTCTGACGGGGAATGCTGCCAAAGAGATCCTCAAGGACGTTGGCATCCAGGTAGGTAAGAAGTTCGCCCAGAGTGCGATCAAGAACATCAGCGGCAAGACTCTCCAGGCCATCAATCAGAAAGTGGGATTCCGGCTTCTGACCAAGGCGGGAGAGAAGGGCGTAATCAATCTGGGGAAGACCGTGCCATTGCTCGGTGGGATCGTAGGCGCCGCATTCGATTCGGTCACCACGAACACCATCGGCAACATTGCGCGGGATACGTTTATTACAGCAGACGAAGCTGAGGTCGCGCTGATGTAGGCGCGTGCCGACAGCAGGACGGTCTGCGCGTCGGCTAGGCTTCGCGCAGCTTTTCGGCTGGAAGCAGGCTGGTTGTCTTCGGGCATCTCCGGATAGAGCCTCCAAGCATTGAGCCACCGTGGCTCGGTCATCAGATCTATGTGTTGACGCTCACGCCAACCCTCCGTGACGCCCAACTTCCAAATGAGGGGATTGGGGACGAATGTATGAGTAAGAAGGATCGAGATGCCGCGATTGCCGGCGCTGCAGGCACTGCCGTTGGGGCAGCCGGGTCGGTAGGGAGCGTCGCCGCCGCAGGAACTGTCGCTGGGTTGGGCGCCACGGGTATCACGTCGGGCCTGGCGGCCGTTGGCGCCGTCGTCGGTGGCGGGATGGCCACCGGTCTGGTGATCACCGCAGCGGCCCCCCTCGCAGTCGGCGGTGCTGCGTACGGCCTGTATAGGTGGCTCAAAGACTGAGTCAGGACGCTGGACTTAAACTTCAGGGGTCAAGAATGGTGCTGCCCAAAATGCTATGCCCGATCTGCCGTGAGCCCATCCAGTTTGGCGGCAGGCACCTGCCGTTGGTGTGCGCCGCATACTTAGCTGCGCGGCTTCTTGCACGTAAGGGCGGGGGCAAGGGGCCCGGTCCGCTTTTTTGATTTGCGATCTGGACGGATCGGGTGCAAGCAGACAGGCCGGGATCCTCGGCCTGTTTTTTCATGCTAGCTGTGCGGGGGCAGGCTAGCTGCGAATGCCTTCACCATGGTGCGATCGCAGCTATAGCTGCTCCTACCAAAGCTCGGGTCTCGCTCGCAGCGGACGCGTGGCCACGCGTAGGGCGAGATCAGTGTTCGGGTCACCAGACGAGGTCGTCGGGGACTTTGAACTGGGCGTAGTAGTCGTCGTCTTCGGACGTGCTGGCAGCAGGCGCGTCGTCCGGCTGTCCGTGATCCAGCACGATCCACTCCGGCACGCGCTCGCGCACCTGGTCGCCGGCAGCCCGCGGCAGCAGTTCATACCGGTCCCCAAGCCGCGCGATCACCAGCGCGCCCGATGCCAGCTTCTTCCGCAGGTCGTCGTTCACCAGCAGGGTGCGGATCGCGCCATCAGCGGTGAAGCGGTACTCGCTCTCGCCTGCGCGCGGCACCTTCTTGTCCTGGATGATCTGCCGCGCCTGGGCCTGCAGCTCGGCGTGGCGGGCCTTTTCCTTGCGCTCGGCTTCCAGGGCGCGGTCGCGCTCCGCCTTCTCGAGGCGGGCGCGTTCGGCTTCGCGCTGGATCTCGGCATCCGTGGGCGGCGCCTTGCCCTGGCGTGCCTTGTTCTGCTGGCGGGCGACTTCGGCCACCTTGGACTTCTTGGCCAGGCCGGCCTTCAGCAGTTGTTCCTGCAGGGGATTGAGCTTGGCCATGGGGTCCGCCGGGTGGTGAGGGCGGATCATGATAGCGACGGAGCGGGGTCGCGGCTCCGCGCGCTGCTGCAGGGGGCTGCGGGTGGCTATTCGTCGGTGGACCAGGCCGCGAGGTTCTGCTTGAGCTTGGCGATGTCGGCCCAGGGGTCCTTGCGGCGGCGCTTGAGCATGGCGGGCACGTCCTTGATGGTGAACGGGTCCGGGCGCTCGAGCTTCGGGAGTGCGCTCCAGGGAATCGGCATCGCCACCGGGGCGCGGGACCGCGCACGCAGCGAGTAGGAGGCCACCGCCGTCGCACCGCGGCCGTTGCGCAGGTAGTCGACGAAGATGCGCTTGGTGCGCTTGGCCTTGGTGGCGGTGGCGACGAAACGGTCCGGTTCGCTCTGGGCCAGGGCCTGGGCGAAGCCCTGGGCGAAGCGCTTGGTCAGGTCCCAGTCGCAGCCGGGGTTGAGCGGCACCACGACGTGCAGGCCCTTGCCGCCGGAGACGCGGAGGAAGGATTCGAGTTCGGCCTGTTGCAGCAGGCGGCGGATATGCGTGGCCGCGGCCTTGACCTCGGAGAAGGGCACGCCGGGGCCGGGGTCGAGGTCGAAGACGACGCGGTCGGCGATGTCGGGTTTGCTGGCGTGCGCGCCCCACGGGTGGAACTCGAGGGCGTTGAACTGCACCAGTTCGAGCAGACCGGGGGCGTCTTCGATCACGAGGTAGTCGGCGTTGACGCCGCTCTCTTCCTTCAGGCGCTGGGTGGACACGAGCTCCAGCCCGGCGGTGAGGTGTTTCTGGAAGAAGCATGTTTTCTCGGAGCCGGCGGGGCAACGGATGATGGAGACGGGGCGGCCTTGGACCTCGGGCAGCAGGTGGTCCATGACGGCGGTGTAGTAGTCCCAGACGTCCTGCTTGGTGGCGCGGATGTCGGGGTAGAGGATCTTGGTGGGGCTCGAGAGTCTTGGCGGTTGGCGGGCGGGTCCGTTCGCGGCTGTGGCCGCTCCGGCAGAGGACTTTTTCGAGGCCTTGGCTGTCTTCGCGGGAGCCTTCGCGGCCTTGGCCGGTCCCACAGAAGGCTTCCTCGCGGACTTGGCTGCCTTCGCAGGGGCTTTTTTCGCGGATTTGGCCGTTCCCACGGGGGCGCCTGGCCCGCGGTCGCTGTCGGCAAGGTCCGCGATCTTCTTGTCCGGCCGCACGGCCTTCAGCGAGGGCTGGCGCAGCAGCTTCTGCCGGCCGATGCCGCGGTAGAACACCTCCACCACGAACTTCGGCGCGAACCAGGTGGCGGTGCGCAGATCGGTGTCGGTGGTTCCGACGTGGGCGGTCGGCTTCTTCTCGCCGGTCTTCGGCAGCTTGGCGGTGACCTCCTTCATCAGGCGGTCGTTGAAGCCGCTGCCGACGCGGCCGACGTACAGCCAGCCGTGTTCGGGATCGGGCTTCGCCAGCAGCAGCGAGCCGAAGCCGGTGCGGCTGCCCTTGGGCGCGGTGTAGCCGACCACGGCGAACTCGTCGCTGGCAAGCTGCTTGGTCTTGCGCCATTCGTCGCTGCGTCCCGAGTGGTAGGGGCGGTCGGCGCGCTTGGAGATGATGCCTTCGAAGTCGTTCTGGCCGGCCAGCTCGTAGGCGGCCGCGCCGTCGCCCACGGTGTGCGAGCTGTAGGCGAGGTGCGAGGCCGCGCCTTCCAGCAGTTCCTGCAGCAGCGCCTTGCGCTCCACCAGTGGCGCATTCGCCACGTCCACGCCATCGAGGTGCAGCAGGTCGAACAGCGCATAGGCGAGGCTTCCCTGGCGCTCGCCGGAGAGCGTGGACTGCAGCAGGTTGAAGTCGTCCTTGGTGCCGCCGCCGGCGATCAGTTCGCCATCGAGCGCGCCGGATTCCAGCCGCAGCGATTCGATGGCGGCGCGGATCTCGGGCAGCTTCTCGGTCCACTCCAGCGCGTTGCGCGACCACAGCCGCACCTCGCCCCTGGCGATGGTCGCGAGGATGCGGTAGCCGTCCCACTTGATCTCGTGCAGCCACTGCTCGCCTTCGGGCGGGCTTTCATGCAGCTTGGCCAGTTGTGGTTCGAACGGGGCGTCGGGTGCCTTGCCCTTCTTCGCGCCGGTCAGCGCCAGCGCCTTCTTCGCCCAGTCCTTGCGGCGGCCCTTGCGCGTGGGCACCGTGGTGAGCTTCTTCTTCTGCGCCTTGCCGGCGCCGGCGCGCTTCAGGTCCTCGGCCGGGGGCGTGGTGACATCGGCCAGCAGGTCATCGGCCTCCAGCGTGCCGGCCCAGGCGTCCTTGTCCTTGAACAGCAGCCACTGCGGCTGTTTCGCCGGCTTGCCCGAGCGCACCAGGTGCCAGCCGCCCTTGAGCTTCTCGCCGAACAGTTCGAAGCGCAGGTGGCCCTTGGCCAGCTGTGCCTCCGGATCGCCGTCGGTGGCCCAGACGCCGTGGTCGAAGCGCGCCACGTGGCCGCCACCGTATTCGCCCTTCGGGATCTCGCCTTCGAAGCCGGCGTAGTCCACGGGGTGGTCTTCCACTTCCACCGCCATGCGCTTCACGTCCGGGTCGTAGCTGGGGCCCTTGGGCACGGCCCAGCTCTTCAAGGCATCGCCCACCTGCAGGCGGAAGTCGTAATGGCGGCGGCTGGCATGGTGCAGCTGCACGACGAAGATCGCGCGCTTGCCGCGCGGCAGCGGCTTGCCCGGCTCGGGTTCGCGGGTCTTGTCGAAGCTGCGCTTGCGACGGTATTCGACAAGGCTCATCCGGCGCGCACCTTGGTATGGACTGATCCGCACCTTCGGTCCGCGCCCGTGAACGCGTGGTCAGTCCTCGCTGTGCACCGGTTCGCTGCGCATCCGCTTCAGGGCCTCCAGTGCCGCGCTGCGGCCCTGGGCCAGGTCCACGATCGGGCGCAGGGGATACAGGCCGGTGCTTGCGCCGGATTCCCAGGGCGCATGCCGCGCGGCAACGGGAAGGCCGCGCAACTCCGGCACCCAGCGGGCGATGTACTCGCCATCGGGATCGAACTTCCGCGCCTGCAGCACCGGATTGAAGATGCGGAAGTAGGGTGCGGCGTCCACGCCGGTGCCGGCCACCCACTGCCAGCCGAGCGCGTTGTTGGCCATGTCGGCATCGACCAGGTTGTCCCAGAACCAGCGTGCGCCGTGCAGCCAGTGCATGCGCAGGTGCTTGCTGAGGAAGCTCGCCACCACCATGCGCACGCGGTTGTGCATCCAGCCGGTGGCGCGCATCTCGCGCAGGCCGGCGTCGACGATGGGCACGCCAGTGCGGCCGCGCTGCCAGGCCTGCAGCAGGTCTGGATCGGGCGCGTTCCACTGGAAGTCGTCGAAGCGCGGATTGAAGTTGGTGTCGCGGGTATGCGGGAAGTGGTGCAGCACGTGCACGGCGAACTCGCGCCAGGCCAGTTCGCGCACGAAGGCGGCGCGGTCTTCCACTGGGCCGTCATTGGCCAGCGCGGCGACCACGCGCCAGGGCGCGATCTCGCCGAAGTGCAGGTGCGGCGACAGTCGCGAGGTCAGGTGCCGGGCGGGGAGGTCTCGGCCCTCGCGGTAATGCGGCAGGCCCTCGGCGATGAAGCGGTCGAGCGCGGCCTGCGCACCGGCTTCGCCCGGGGTCCAGTGCGCCCAGAAGCCGGCGTCCCAGGGAACCTCCGGAGCCAGGCCCAGCGCCTCGAGCGTGGTTTCGCCGGGCAGCGCCGGAAATCCCGGCAGGCTGTCGGGAGCGTCGAACGGCGTCTGCGGATTCCATGCGCGGCGGGCGGCATTCCAGAACGGAGTGAAGACGCGGAAGGGATCGCCGTTCTTCGTCTCGAGCTGCCAGGGCTCGAACAGCAGGCTCGCGTTCCAACCCTCCGCGCGCAGGCCCTGCGCGCGCAGGGCACGCCGCAGGGACTCGTCGTGGGCGGCGGCTTCCGGCTCGTGGCGGCGGCTCCAGAAGACGGCGTTGGCGCCGGTGGCCGCAGCGATCCCCTGCAGGATCGGCAGGCTGTCGCCGGCAAAGACATGCAGGCGTGAACCGCGCTGGCGCAGTGACGCGTCCAGCGCGGCAAGCGAACGGTATCGCCAGGCATTGGAAGCCGCTCCCGGCGCCCATCCACGGTCTTCGTGGGGGGCGTGGATGTACACCGGGAGCGGCGCAAGCCCGGACCTGCGTGCGGCATTCAGGGCAGAGTGGTCCCGCAGGCGAAGATCGTCGCGGAACCGGATGACGGCAGTCGGCATTCCTCAGCGACGCGCCTCCGCGCGCACTTCGCCGGTGCTGCCGGCCTTCATCAGCGGCACGATCTGCCACAAGGCCGACAGGCCGACCAGGACATAGACCACGCGGGCCAGCAGGGCATCCTGGCCGCCGAAGATGGCGGCAACCAGGTCGAACTGCGCCAGGCCAACCAGGCCCCAGTTGATGCCGCCGACGATCACGAGCACGAGGGTGATGATGTTGATGGCTTTCATGGCATGAGTACCTTGTCGATGACGTGGATGACGCCGTTGCTGGCGGCGATGTCGGCCTTGACGACGCGGGCGCCGTCGACCATCACGCCGCTCCCGGCGCTGCGGATGTCGACGGCCTCGCCGTTGACCGTGGTGGCCGTGGCCATGCCGGTGACATCGGCCGCAGCGTAGCGCCCGGGCACGACGTGGTAGGTGAGGATGGCGGTGAGCTTCTCGCGGTTTTCCGGCTTGAGCAGCGACTCCACGGTGCCGTCCGGAAGCGCGGCGAAGGCGGCGTCGGTGGGGGCGAAGACGGTGAACGGACCATCGCCCTTGAGGGTGTCGACCAGGCCGGCGGCCTGGAGGGCGGCGGCGAGGGTCTTGAACTGGCCGGCGGCCACCGCGGTATCGACGATATCGGCACTGGCGCGCGCCGGCTTTGCGGTCGCCTGCGTCGCGGACTGCGCGGCGGCGCCCTGGGCGGCGTATGCCAGCGGGGCGGCCATGCCGAGCGCGAGGGCGGCGGCGAGCAGGGTCAGTCGGGTGCCCGGCCGGAGCTTGGAGGGAGCGCGCATTGCGGATTCCTCGGGTGGTGGGTGACGTGGCCAGTCTCCCGAGTCCGCGTTAGTCGCCTGTACAAGTTCGCCCTGTAAATTGGTTGTACAGTCCGCGCCATGTATCCGGTCAAGGCCGCCGCCGAGCTCAGCGGGCTCACGCCCGAGACCCTGCGCGCATGGGAGCGCCGGCATGCGGCCGTGGTGCCGCACCGCGACGCGCAGGGCCGCCGCATGTACGACGCTGCGATGGTGGACCGGCTGGCCAGGCTGCACCGGCTCACCGATCGCGGCCACCCGATCCGCGACCTGGCGCACCTGGACGACGCGGCCCTGGACGGCCTGCTCGAAGAGCGGCGCCACGCCGGCTATGGCGCGCTCGACACGCTACCGGGACACCTGCTGAATGCCGTGGCCGATTACCGCGTCGATGCATTCGACCGCGAGCTCTCGGTCGCCATCGCCACGCTGCCGCTGCCGGTGCTGCTGGCACGCGTGGTGATGCCCCTGCTGCGCGAGGTCGGGCTGCGCTGGGCCGACGGCCGGCTTGCGATCGCGCAGGAACGGCTGGTCAGCAGCATGCTGCGGGCGCGGCTGCTGTCGATCCTCAACCAGCATGCGCGCGCGCAGCGGCCGCCGGTGGTGTTCGCCACCCTGAGCGGCGAGCCCCATGAGCTGGGGCTCCTGGGGGCGGCGTTGCACCTGCACGAACTCGGGCTTCCGGTGCTGTACCTCGGCACCGAGCTGCCGGCACCGGAACTGGCGCGGGTGGCCAACCGGCTCGATGCGGGATCGGTGGCGGTCAGCTCGGTCGATCCGGGCCAGGCCCGTGGCGCGCTGGAGTCCCTGCGCGTGCTGGATGCGGAGCTGGCGGCGGACATCCCGGTCTGGCTGGGCGGCGCCAACGCCCGTTACCTGGAGGAGGCGCTGGGCCTGGCGCGCGTGCGCGCGGTGGAGGATCCGGAAGTGTTCGCGGGCAAGGTCGCTCGCGCGCGCCGCTAGGGCGCACTGCCACCGGGAGGATTCACGCGGGATGGACCGGGAGCGGCCCATCGTGGGCATCGGGCTGCGGCCCACCTTTCCCACACCCGTTCCCAAGACCGAGGACCCCGCGATGGCGATCAAGACGATGGAAGACCTCTTCATCCACGAACTCTCGGACATGTACAGCGCTGAGAAGCAGATGAGCAAGTCGCTGCCGCGACTGGCGCGCAACTCGGAGATGCCCGAGCTGAAGGAGGCCTTCGAGGCCCACCTGGAAGAGACGCTGGGCCAGATCGAGCGGATCGACCAGGTGGTGGAGGCGCTGGGCATCAAGCTCAAGCGCATCAAGTGCGCGGCGATGGAAGGCCTGGTGGAAGAGGCCAAGGAAGTGATCGACTCGGTCGAGGCCGGCCCACTGCGCGATGCCGCGCTGATCGGCGGCGCGCAGAAGTCCGAGCATTACGAGATCGCGGCGTACAGCACGCTGTGCGTGCTCGCCACCCAGCTGGGCTATGACGATGCGCTGCCGCTGCTGGAGGCGAACCTCGAGGAGGAGCGCGCCACCGACGAGAAGCTGGCCATGCTGGCCAGGAGCGGCAAGGCGGCCGCGAAAGCCGCCTGATTTCCGCTTCGGCGCTGGTCGGTGGGCGGTTATCATGCCGCCTCACCGACCGGAGCCCTCCATGAAAGTCCTCGTCACCGGCACCGCCGGCTTCATCGGCAGCCATGTCGCCCTCAAGCTCCTGGCACGCGGTGACGAAGTCATCGGCTTCGACAGCCTCAACGACTACTACGACGTCAACCTGAAGAAGGCGCGCCTGGCGCGCTTCATGGACCACCCCGGCTATACCCACGTGCAGGCCGACCTGGCTGACCGTGCCGCGGTGGAGGACGTCTTCGCCAGGCACCGCCCGCAGCGCGTGGTGCACCTGGCCGCGCAGGCCGGGGTGCGCTATGCCGCCGAGAACCCGCACGTCTATGTGTCGAGCAACGTGACCGGCACCCTGCACGTGCTGGAAGGCTGCCGGCACCATGGCGTGGAACACCTGGTGTTCGCCTCCACCAGCTCGGTGTACGGCGCCAACCGCGCCATGCCCTTCAACGAGCACCAGGCCACCGAGCATCCGCTGACCCTGTATGCGGCCACCAAGAAGGCCAACGAGATGATGGCGCACTCGTATGCGCACCTCTACGGCGTGCCGGCCACTGGCCTGCGCTTCTTCACCGTGTACGGGCCCTGGGGCCGGCCGGACATGGCGCTGTTCCTGTTCACGAAGGCGATCCTGGCGGGCGAGCCGATCAAGGTGTTCAACCACGGCCACCACCGCCGCAGCTTCACATATGTCGACGACATCGTCGAAGGCATCGTGCGCACGCTCGACCGCCCCGCGGCCGTGGACCCGGCCTGGAAGGGCGAGTCGCCCGACCCGGGCTCGAGCGGCGTGGCGCCCTACCGGATCTACAACATCGGCAACGAGCAGCCGGTGGAATTGCTGCGCTACATCGAGGTGCTGGAAGAGAACCTCGGGCGCAAGGCGCTGATGGAGATGCTGCCGCTGCAGGCCGGCGACGTGCCGGATACCGAAGCCGACGTGTCCTCGCTGGTGGACGATGTCGGCTATCGCCCGGTGGTATCGGTCGAGCAGGGCGTGGCGAACTTCGTCGAGTGGTATCGCGGCTATTACCGCTGAGTGCGTCCTGACCCAAGGGCCGGCCCCAGGGTGACGCGAAAGCCCGATTCAGGCAGCCGCTCACGCGATCTTGACCTGCTGCAACGCAGCAATCGTGTAGAATCGGGGACTTGCCGCGGACCGATGTTTGTTAGCCTGAAGCTTGCTTTCACGGTGTGCACAAGGGACCCATGACGGGTCCAGGGAGCGACAGGGACATGCTGGACTGGGTAGGCGAGATCGGACTTGTGTATGCCTTGCTCGCTGCCGTTTGCACCTGGTGCGTACTGCGGGTGCTGCACCCGCTCGCCCCGCGCCTGAACCTGCTCGACTTCCCGCTGGGCCGCAAGGACCACGCGCATCCGACGCCCATCGTGGGCGGGCTGGCGATGGTCACCGGCTTCCTGGTGGTGATGCCCTTCATCCCCGAGCATGCGGCCGCCACCGTCGTTTCGTTCGCGGCGGCGTCGCTGCTGCTGGTGGGCGTGGGCCTGTACGACGACCGCCATGACATGCGCTGGTACTGGCGCGTGCTGGCACAGGTGGTGGCCGCGCTGATCATGATCTACGGCGCCGGCGTGCGCGTGGCCAACCTCGGCGGCGTGTTCGGCATGGGCGAGCTGGGCTGGATCTCGGTGCCATTCACGATCTTCGCGACCGTGGGCATCATCAATGCCATCAACATGGTCGATGGCGCCGACGGCCTGGCCGGTTCGCTGGTCACCGCCTGCCTGGTGATGCTGGCAGCGGCGGCGGTGTATGCGGGCAATCCCTCGCTTGCACGCATCTCGCTGGTGATCGCGGGCGCCGTGTGCGCATTCCTGCTCTACAACATGCGCTTTCCCTGGCAGCCGCGTGCCCGCACCTTCATGGGCAACGCCGGCAGCGCCTGGCTGGGCCTGCTGGTGGCATGGGTCGTGTTCCGGCTGACCCAGAACTCCGGCCACCCGGTGAACCCGGTACTCGCCCTGTGGCTGATCCCGATCCCGATCATGGACTGCCTGGTGCTGAGCGTGCGCCGCGTGCGCGAAGGGCGCTCGCCGTTCTCGGCCGGGCGCGACCATATCCACCACTTCATGCAGGACGCGGGCTTCGGGCCGACCCAGGCCGCGCTTGGCCTCACGGCGCTGAGCCTGGGCACGGGCCTGGTGGCCGGCCAGCTGATGCGCCTGGACGTGCCGAACATGGTCATCCTGGCCGGTTTCATCGTGCTGTGCGTTGGCTGGTACGCGCTGAGCTGCAACCGCGTGGCGACCCTGCGCTTCTTCGCCGTGCTGCGCGCGCTGCCTGTATTCGGCCCGCTGCCGGAGCGCGCCCTGCATGCACGCGCGGGACGCGTGGTGCCGCTGCCGGTGGTGCCGCCGACCGCGACCGCGGGCACGGCCGTCGGCAACAGGCCTGCCGACGACCGCCGGGACGAAGAGCGCTTACGCGATATCGCCTGAAAGGCCGGTGCGCCGCATACTGGCGCACCCATGCCTGCCCGGATGGCGGAATCGGTAGACGCAGGGGACTTAAAATCCCTGGGCCTTGCGGCCATTGTGGGTTCGAGTCCCACCCCGGGCACCATCTCCAGCGCCGCGTGACCGCCCGCGGCCGCAAACAGCGCCAACCTGCGTTCAACAGGGTGCGCATCCGGGCGACCGGGCGCACCATCGGCCCGGGTGGCGGAATCAGGTAGACGCAGGGGACTTAAAATCTTCCGGCCGCAAGGCTTTGTGGGTTCGATTCCCACCCCGGGCACTCTCGCATCATCAAATGTCACTGCACCAGCGTGTGGGATCATCGGTCCCGCGCCATTCCGGCGCGCGTCGGACTGCCTGCCGATGAGCTATCGCCACACCACCTGGATCGCCTGCATCGTCGTGACCCTGGCCAGCATCGCGCTGGCGCTCGCGTGGTCGCCGGGATGGTGGTGGGTCGTGGCGGTGGCGGGCGCGCTCTCGCTGCTCGGACTCGCCGACGTCATGCAGCGCACCAGCACCCTGCGCCAGCTGTATCCGGTGCTGATCCATTTCCGCTACGGGCTGGAGTCGGTGGGGCCGGAGATCCGGCAGTACATCATCGAGCGCGACACCGAGGAGCTTCCGTTCTCGCGCGAACAGCGGGCGCTTGTGTACCAGCGCGCCAAGCGCGTGCAGGACACCGTGCCCTTCGGCACCATCCATGACGTCTATGGCAACGACTACGAGTGGATCAATCACTCGCTGGTGCCCACGCACCTGGCCGACCACGACCTGCGGGTGACGGTGGGCGAGGACTGCAGGGCGCCCTACGAGGCCAGCATCTTCAACATCTCGGCCATGAGCTTCGGCTCGCTGTCGGCCAATGCCGTGCGCGCGCTGAACCTGGGCGCGAAGCGCGGCGGGTTCTACCACGATACCGGCGAGGGTTCGATTTCGCCCTACCACCGTGAGTATGGCGGCGACCTGGTGTGGGAGATCGGTTCGGGCTACTTCGGCTGCCGCGACGCGGACGGGCGCTTCGACCCGGTGCGCTTTGCCGAGAACGCGGCCGATCCGCAGGTACGGATGATCGAGATCAAGCTGTCGCAGGGTGCCAAGCCCGGCCACGGCGGCCTGCTGCCCGGCGCCAAGGTGACGCCCGAGATCGCGCTGACGCGCGGGGTTCCGGTAGGCGTGGATTGCGTGTCGCCGCCGCAGCATTCGGCCTTCGGTTCGCCGATCGGCTTGCTGGAATTCGTCGCCGGCCTGCGGGAGCTGGCAGGTGGGAAGCCGGTGGGCTTCAAGCTCGCGATCGGTCATCCCTGGGAGTGGTTCGGCGTGGCCAAGGCCATGCGCGAGACCGGGATCGTGCCCGACTTCATCGTGGTCGATGGCGCGGAAGGCGGGACCGGCGCGGCACCGGTGGAGTTCGTGAACCACATCGGCGTGCCGCTGCAGGAGGCGTTGATGCTGGTGCACAACACGCTGGTGGGCCTGGAGCTGCGCGAAAGGATCCGGATTGGCGCGGCCGGCAAGATCACCAGTGCCTTCGAGATCGCGCGCACGCTGGCGATCGGGGCCGACTTCTGCAATGCGGGGCGCGCCTTCATGTTCGCGCTGGGCTGCATCCAGGCGCGGAGCTGTCACAACGATCGCTGTCCCACCGGCATCGCCACGCAGGACCCGCGGCGCTGGAAGCACCTGGACGTGGAGGACAAGGGCGAGCGCGTGGCGCAGTACCACCGGAATACCATGCTCGCCTTCCGGGACCTGCTGTGCGCGGCGGGGCTGTCCTCGCCTTCGGAGCTGGGGCCGGAGCACATCGTGCGCCGGGTTTCGGAGATGCATGTGAGTTCACTGGCCAACATCTACCAGTTCCTGCAGCCGGGCGAGCTGCTGGCCGGCGTGCCCGAGCGCCATGCGGTGTTCAAGTCGTTCTGGGCCGACGCCCGCGCGGACACCTTCGCCCCGCCCCCGCGCGTGCTCGCCATGCGCACCTCCAAGAGCTGCTGACCGGCGCACCGCCCCCTGTAGGAGCCGCTATAGCGGCGATCGCCCCGATGTGATCGCAGCTATAGCCGCTCCTACAGGCGATCGGTATCCGACGTGGTCGGGGCTATAGCCGCTCCTACAGGTGTTCGCTGGCAGCGTCCGCCAGTTCCTGCAGCGGGGGAGTTGCTGGCCGGGGCGCCCGAGCGCAACGACGTATTCAGCATTCCGGGCGGGCGCTTTCGCGCGGACACCTTCGCGCCGCCCGCACGCGTGCTTGCGATGCGTTCATCGAAATCCTGTTGAATCGCCGCGATTGGCACAGGGCTTGCGTAATCGTCGAGCCCCTCTTCAGCGCCGTCCGATGCCCTCCCCACGCGTTCCCCCATTCACCTTGGCGGGGAGCCCTCCCTGGCTTGCGCGCGCAGGCCTGTGCGCTCTCCTTTCTACCGCGTGCGGGCTGGCCTCGGCCTCGGGACCGGGCACCAGGCCCCGGTCGGCGGCCGATGCCGCGTCCACGACAAGGGACCTGGTCGAGCTGCCATTGGAGGCGCTGCTCGATGTGCGGGTCTCGACGGCTTCGCGCTTCGAGCAGAGCGCCCGGGATGCGCCGTCCACGGTGCATGTAATGACGGCGGATGACATCCGCGCCTTCGGCTGGCGCACGCTCGGCCAGGCCCTGGGCGGCCTCCCCGGGGTGTTCAGCAGCAGCGACCGGTCGTACACGTTCACGGGGGCCCGCGGCTTCCTGCGACCGGGCGACTACGGCAGCCGCCTCCTGGTGTTGGTGGACGGGCACAGGATCAACGAGCCGATCTACGAGCAGGCGACGACGGGACCCGAATTTCCGCTCGATCTCGCCCTGGTGGAGCGCATCGAGTACGTGGCAGGGCCCGGTTCGGCCGTCTTCGGATCCAATGCATTCTTCGGGGTGGTCAATGTCGTGACCCGCCGCGGCGCCGACCTTTCCGGCGGGCAGGCGTCGCTGGAGGTCGCCGGCGGCAGTCATCGCGAGGCCTCGGTGCGCCATGGCTTCGGCCGCGATGGCGGTGAATTGCTCATCGCCGCCAGCGCGTCCGAACGCGGCGGCGAGGACCTGTATTTCGACGAGTTCAACGCCCCGGGCGACAACTACGGGGTCGCCACGGGGATGGACCACGAGCGGACCCGCAAGCTGTTTGTTAAGGCCGGGCATGGTGGAGTCGCGGCGACCCTCGTCCACGCCCGCCGCGAAAAAGGATCCCCTGCCGCGCCCTATATGCAGCGTTTCAACGATCCGCGTTCGCGCGACCGCGACCAGTGGACACTGATTGGCCTCCGCCACCGCGCCAGCCCCTCGCCGACGCTGGACACCGAGGCAAGTGCACAGCTAGGCGACTACGCATTCCATGGCGACTACGCCTACGAGGCGCCGCCCGCCGGACTCAACCGCGACGTCGCGCGTGCGCGCTGGCTCGACCTCGGCGCCCACGCGGTCACTACCGCTTTCGCGGGGCACAAGCTGCTTGCCGGCATCGACGCACGGTGGAGCATCCGCCGCGACCAGTACAACTTCGACGAAGCCCCGCGCCACGACTACCTCGCCGACCGGCGCGAGGGCCACCGCGTGGGCGTGATGGTGGAGGACGAGATCACGTTGCGCGAGGACCTGCTGCTCAACGCCGGGCTGCGCTACGACCACGATTCGGTGAGCGGTGGCAATTTCAGCCCCCGGGTCGCGCTGGTCCGGCACTGGCCGGGCGGGCGCACGCTGAAGCTCATCCACGGGCACGCCTACCGTTCGCCCAACGCCTACGAGATGTACTACCAAGTGGGCGATGGTGAGGACAGCGCCTCGCAACTCGCCAACCCGGGCCTGGCAGCAGAGCGCATCCGGGCCAACGAGCTCGCCTGGTCGCAGCGGCTGGGGCCGCGGACGACGTGGCAGGCGGCGGTCTACCGCTACGGCGTGTCCGGGCTCATCACCCAGGTCGCCGCGGCCCCGGACACGCCGGGGGGAGGCGCCCTGGTGTTCCTCAACGAGGGCCGCGCCAGGGCCAACGGGCTCGAACTGGCCCTCGAGCATGGCTGGATGGGCGGCGCGGTGCTGAGGGCCAGCTACGGCCATGTCGACGTCGATGGCGGCGACAGCCGGGTGCCGGTCTCCGCGCCGCGGGACGTGGCCACGCTCGACCTGCGGCTGCCCATGGCCGACGGGCGCTGGCTGGCCGGCGTGGAAGCGCGCCATGTCGGCCTGCGGCACGGGGAATTCGGGCCCGTCGACGCCTGTACGCTGGCGAACCTGACCCTGACATGGCGTCCGACGCGCGGCGACGTGGAGCTGCAGGGCGGGGTACGCAACGTGGCGGACGCCCACTGCGCCGATCCGGCCGGCCCGGCCTTCATCCAGAACGCGATCCAGCGGGAGGGCCGCACGGCCTTCCTTCGCGCCACGTTCGGGTTCTGAACGTGCGTCCCGTGAATGGCACATGCCGCGCGGCGCTCGCGGCCGCATGCCTTGCAGCCGGCCTCCAGTCGGTTGCGCCGGCGCGCGCCCAGGTGCCCGAGGCCGAGCTCAAGGCGGCGTTCGTCTACAACTTCGTCCTGTTCACCGAGTGGCCGGCCTCGGCCTTGCCCGTCGATGGGGTGCTGACCATCTGCGCTGGCGGCTCGGCAGCGTCGCAATACGACGCCCTGTGGCAGCTGGACGGACGGAAGGCGGCCGGCTACAGGCTTGCCGTGACCGAAGGCCACGGCCGCCCCTGCCACGTGGCGGTGTACCGCGCGGGCACCGGCGGCGGGCTGGTACAGCCCGGAACGCTGACCGTCTGCGACGGACCGGCCTCGGCCTGCGCCGGCGCCATGATCACCCTGCTGCGTGAGCGGGACCGCGTGCGCTTCGACGTCGACGCAGAGCGCACCCGCAGCGGCGGCCTCGTGCTCAGCTCCAAACTGCTGCGCCTGGCAAGGCAGGTACGATGAGCGTGCGCAGCCGCCGGGCACGGGTCGCGTACACGTTCGGTCCAGTCGTGGCTGCGCTGCTGGTGGCAGGGACACTGCTGCTCGCGTTGCAGTTCTTTGCCAGCCGCCGGCAACTGGTGGACGACGTGCATGCCCAGGCGGCCGTGGTCGGGCTCAACAGTGCCGCGGCTTTGCTGTTCGACGATGCCGAAGCCGCCCGCGAAACCCTGGCGGCATTGGAACCGCTGCCGGATCTCGACGCGGCAGCCCTGTTCATGCCCGACGGTCGCCTCCTCGGGGCTTACCGGCGTGCGGGCAGGCAGGGAATCGAGACCCTGCCGCGGGGCGACGCTGCCGATTTCGAAGGCTTCGTCATCGTGGATCCGGTCGTGCTGGACGGACGCACGGTCGGCAACATCGCCATGCGTTCCAGCTTCACGCGGTTGTACCGCAGCCTGTTCGTCTTCGCCGGCCTGTTCGCGCTGGCCGGCGCGGGCGCGCTCGCGATCAGCTATCCGCTGGTGCGACGGATGCGTCGCGAGGTACGGCGCGCGGAGGCGCGACTCGACAGGCTGGCGCACTTCGACCCGGTGACCGGTCAGCTCAACCGCCACGCGTTCAACGGGCACCTGCACCACATGGCCTCCCGGCTGCAGGGCGAATCCCGCGCGCGGATGGCGATGCTGATGCTGGACCTGGACAACTTCAAGGTGGTCAACGATTCGCTTGGCCATCACGTGGGCGACGAGCTGCTCAAGCAGGTGGCGCAGCGCCTGTACGACGTCCTGCGGCGTAGCGACGCGGTGTTCCGCATCGGCGGCGACGAGTTCGCCATTACCCTGTACCCGGTGTCGTCCGTGAGGGAGGTGATGGCGGTGGCCGACCGCGTGCTTGAAACCTTCCAGCGGCCCTTCATGCTGGGCATGCACGAGGTGCACGCGAGCGCCAGCTGTGGCGTCAGCATGTTCCCGGACGACACGGGTGACCTGCAGGTCATGGCCAGCAACGCGGACGCGGCGATGTACCGTGCAAAGCACAACGGCAAGAACAGCTATGAGCTGTTCCGCAGCGAGATGAACGAAGAGATGCAGCGCCGCCACCGCATCCGCAACGACTTGCGTGGTGCGATCGACGGCCATGGACTCGAGCTGCGCTACCAGCCCCAGGCCGACGCAGGCTCGCTGGAAATCGTGGGCGTCGAGGCGCTGTTGCGGTGGCGGCATCCCGAACTCGGCTGGGTGCCGGCCGCCGAAGTCGTGTCAATCGCCGAGGAGTGCGGCCTGATCGTGCCGCTCGGGCGCTGGGTCGTGAAGCACGCCATCCTGCAGGTGCAGGCATGGCGCGACGAGGGCCTGGCCGACCTGCGCCTGGCCATCAACGTCTCGCCCCGGCAGGCGCGCGACCAGGGCTTTGTCGATTACGTATCGGCGATGCTGGAACGCGCCGGCTGCGCTCCGGAAATGCTTGAACTCGAGATTACCGAGAGCCTCCTGCTCGACGACACCGAGCGCAACCAGCGTTTCCTGCAGCACATCTGCGATCGCGGCATCAAGCTTGCGATCGATGATTTCGGCACCGGCTACTCGTCGCTGGCCTATCTGCAGCGCCTGCCGATCGGGCAGCTCAAGATCGACATGAGCTTCGTCCGCGCGATACCCGGCGACGGCGAGGCGATCACCGCCGCCATCCTGGCGATGGCGCGCAGCCTGCGGCTGGGCGTGGTGGCCGAGGGCGTGGAAAACGCGCTCCAGCTGGAGTTCCTCCGGGACGCCGGCTGCGACACCGTCCAGGGCTACTTCGTGTCGAAGCCACTTGCCGCCGGGCAGGTCCCGGAATTCCTGCGCCTGGCTAGGCCGGCGGCTCGCCAGCCGCGACGATAGCCGTGGCGGTCAGGTCGCCGCTGACATTGCCGACCGTGGAGAACATGTCGGGGATGTTGTCCACGGCCAGCAGCAGGCCCAGCGGCTCGACCGGCAGGCCCATGGCCTGGGTCACCGGCAGGTTGTTGGTCATGAAGCTGACCTGCCCGGGCAGGCCCACCGAGCCCATGCTGATCAGCGCCGACAGCACGATGGCGGTGCCGATCTGCAGGCCGCCGAGCTCGAGGCCATACATCCAGGCGATGAAGCTCACCACGCCGATGTACTGGATCGGGCTGGTGATGCGGAACAGCGACACCGCCATCGGCAGCACCAGCGCCGTGACGTGCAGCGGATAGCCAAGCCGCGTGCGCGCGCAGTCGATCATCGCCGGCAGCGAGGCCAGCGAAGACTGCGTGCTGCCGGCGATCACCTGCGCCGGGAAGATGCCGACCATGAAGCGGCGCACCGGTTCCTTCGCCACCACGCGCGCGACGCCGTACAGCAGCAGCGTCACCATGATGTACAGCGTGCACAGCAGCAGCACGTACCAGCCGAGCGCACCCAGCACCGCCAGGCCCACGCGCGCGCAGACCGCCAGCACCAGCGCGAACACGCCCAGCGGCGCCGCCCACAGCACCCAGCGCACCACCTGGATCATGGTGTCGGCGATGGCCTGCACCAGCTCCAGCAGGCGCGCGCGGCGTTCGGGCTCGATGCGGGTGGCGGCGAAGCCGAAGAAGAGCGAGAAGATGACGAGCGGCAACATCGCATTGGCCGCGGCGGCGGCCAGCGCATTGCTCGGGATGACCGTGGTGATCCACTCACCGAACGAGGGCGCGCGGCCGATCACGGTGTCGTCGGCACCGATGGCCAGGCGGAAGGCATCCACCAGCGCCTGGTCGCGCGGCACCAGCGAGAGCAGGCCCGGCGCCATGAAGGCGGTGAAGCTGCCGGAGCAGATCAGCAGCACCGCGAACACCGCCATCGCGCGGCGCGCGGTGCGCCCGGACGAGGCGGCATCGGTGGCCGAGTTGACGCCCAGCACCACCAGCGCGGCCACCAGGGGGACCACGGTCATCTGCAGGGCATTGAGCCAGAGGCGGCCGATGGGCTGGACCAGGTCGGCGGCGCGGGTGCCGAGCGCGGGATCGGTATAGGCCAACGCGAGTCCGACGACGGCGCCCAGCGCCAGCGCCAGCAGCACACGCGTCGCATTCGAAAGTCGGACCAAGCTCATTCCTCGCGTCATCCGATGGGGGCGGCGTTTTCGACCAGCATACGCAGGTGCGCTTCGTCCTCGCACAGCAGCAGGAACACGGTGTCGAGCAGGTGCTGCAGGGCGGCGTGGTAGAGCAGGAGCTCCACCTGCGGCCGAGGATCGTGCGCGCTCACCAGCAGCGCGATGTCGGCATGCGCGCGCAGGGCATTGGCGGTGTGGCGGGTGATCGTGACCACCTTGCCGCCGCGCTGCCGGAACAGCCGCGCGGTGTGGCACAGCGCGGCTTCCTGGCCGTGTTCGCACAGCACCATCAGTACGTCGCCCGGGGCGGCCGACGAGGTGCCGACCGCCATCAGCGCCGGGTCGAAGAGATGGATCGCGGTGCGCCCGATCATCGACAGCTTGATGGAGAGCGCACGTGAGTGCAGGCCGTCGTTGCCCACGCCGATCGCATAGACCTTGCCGGCGGCGCGCACCATCGCCGCCACCCGGGCCAGGTCGCGGTGCGCGTTGAGCGCGCGGGTGACGGTGACCGCTTCGCCCTTGGCGCGCCACAGCGACTCGGCCAGCAGCGCACACGGGTCGTCGTCGCCGGCAGCGGCCGCGGCGCCGGACTGGGCACCGTCCGGATCCTGGCGCGCCAGTGATTCGCCGATCGAGAACTTGAGGTCGGGATAGCCCTTGAAGCCGAGCTTCTGGCTGAACTTCACCACGCTCGACTGGCTGATATCCAGCGCGTTGGCGAGTTGCTGCGAGGAGTAGTCACGCAGCAGGTGGGCGTTGTCGAGCACGAAGTCGGCGATGCGGCGTTCGATCGCCGACATCCGGTCGCGTTCGCCGCGGATCCTCGCGAGAGGCGGCATCCGCGGCCCTCAGCCGAGCGTGATCGGCTCGAGGCCGCGAACCGAGCGGATGCCCAGCCCGGGCGCTTCGCTGATCGCGATCTCGGCCTCGTTGAACTCCACGCCGCCCTCGACCGGGTCGAAGGTGCACAGCGACGGCCCGTCGAGGTCGACCTTGGTGATGATGCCGGCCTTGGCCACGGCCAGGTGCACCGCGGCGGCCACGCTGATGGCCGACTCGATCATGCAGCCGATCATGCAGTCCACGCCGTGCACCGACGCGATGTCGGCGATGCGCACCGCATTGGAAATACCGCCGGTCTTCATCAGCTTGATGTTGATGATGTCGGCCGCGCGGCGCTGGATCAGGTCGATGACCTCCGACGGGCCGAACACGCTCTCGTCGGCCATCACCGGCGTATGCACGCGCTCGGTGACGTACTTCAGGCCCTCGATGTCGCGCGCCGGCACCGGCTGCTCCAGGAGCTCCAGGTGGATGCCGGCATCCTCCAGCGCGTGGATGGCGAACACGGCCTGCTTCGGCGTCCAGCCCTGGTTGGCGTCAAGTCGCAGCAGCGCGCGACCATCCACGGCCGCGTGGATCGCCTTGACCCGTTCGATGTCCAGGCCGATGTCCTTGCCGACCTTGATCTTCAGCGACTCGAAGCCGCGGTCGATGGCGGCCAGCGAGTCGGCCACCATCTTGTCGATGTAGTCGACGCTGATGGTCAGGTCGGTGGTGACCACCGGATCGCCGCCGCCGCCGAGCATGCGGTAGAGCGGGGCGCCGTAGAGCTGAGCCCACAGGTCGTAGAGCGCGATCTCGACCGCGGCCTTGGCGCTGGTGTTGCGCTCCATGGCCGTCTGCACCAGCTGCACGTTGCGGTTGAGGTCGGCGACGTCGCGGCCGATCAGCCGCGGGCCGATGACCCGGTGGATCGCCTCGATCATCGAGCCGTGGGTGTCGCCGGTGATGACCGCGGTGGGCGCGGCCTCGCCGTAGCCGATGCGGCCATCGTCGGTGTGGATCATCACCACGATGTCCTCGACGGTATCGACGGTGCGCAACGCGGTCTTGAACGGCGTCTTCAGCGGGACCCGCAGCATCGCGAGCCGGATATCGGTGATCTTCATCTGGTGCGGGTCTTCGTCTGGGCGTGACCCGTCAGGGCCGGATGCGCTGGATGCTGGTGATGCGGTCGACGGTCGGCGTGTCGGCGTTCGACATCATCGGCAGGATCGGAGTGACCACCACGCCGTTGAGGTGCAGGCGCACCAGGGCGTCGGAACCCTCGGGCTTCCAGCTCATGCCGCTGGTGTCGTGGATGGCCACGGGCTCGCCGCCCACGTGGCCGATGACCATCATCACGTGGCCGGGGATGTAGACCAGGTCGCCCGGCCGCGCATCGCGCAGGGCCTGCACGCGTTCGGCATGGCTGTCGCCGGCATCGAAGCCGAGGCGGTTGAGCGCCGGGCTGACGGCCTGTGCGCTGGTATTGCGCGGCAGCAGCACGCCGAAGCTGCGGTAGATCTCGGAGACGAAGCCGCTGCAGTCGCGGGTGTTGTACGAATGCCCCCAGCCGTAGCGCTCGCCCAGGAACTTGAAGGACTGGCGGATCAGGTTGGCTTCGGTCAGCGGCAGGTAGTCGCTGGCGACATCGTTCGAGCGCGGCAGCAGCGCCGGCTGGAAGGACAGGCGGCCGTCATCCCCGCGCACCGGCAGTTCGATGACATGCGCCGCGGCCGGCAACTGGCCGTTGACCTCGTCCATGGCCGGCCAGTCCTCGAGCACCGGCACGCGCACGCCCATTTCCAGCTGGACGTCGGACACGCCCGGGTTCTCGGGGGTGTAGGCCGTGCGCGCAGTGGCACCGGTCACCACCAGGAAGGGCGTGCGCCGGCCCCAGGCGTGGATCGCGTCGCGATCGCCCTCGGCCACGGACTGCTTTTCGATCCAGGCGGCATAGCGCTGGCTAACGACGAAGTACCAGTCACCGTCGCGGCTCTCGTGGACGATGGCCACCGGGTCGCCCGGGAACAGCGCGCTTTCCTGGAAGCGGTCGATATCGGTGTCGCCCTGGCTGCTGAACACGCGCAGGCGGGTGGGGAACGTGCGCAGGTCGGCACGGCGCACCACCATGCCGTGGCGCGTGGGCTGGCTGTCCGGGATCGCGCCGAGCGCCAGCGATGCGCGGATGCGCTCGAGGTCGCCGCGTTCCACCGGCTTGCCATGCACGTCGTAGAGCTGGCGCTCGGGCAGCGTCGACAGGCCCTCGATCCACTCGCGCACCTGCGTGCCTTCGATAAGGTCGGGCAGCGCTTCGAGGTCGTGGATCGACGGGTCCTCAGCCATGCGGGCGTTCTGCGCGGCGATCTGCGCTGGCGTCAGCACCACGCGATCGGGATCGGGCAGGGCATCGATCCAGAAGCGGGGCGAGAGGTGGGCCTCGAGCAGGCCGGGCACCGCGAAGGCCGGGGCCTCCGGCGCAGGCTCGCGTGCGGCCAGGGAGGCGGGCAGGGCGAGCAGGAGGCTGAGCAGCAGCACGGTGGATCGCATGGATCGTCCCCTTCCGGCGGAATCGGTGCCGGCAGGCATCATGGAATACATGATTCGGACAAAGCAACCGAAAAGAATAAATTATTGACCGCGCATGAACGCCATGTTACACAGCCCCGAAGGTGGTTTCCGGGGCCGGGGAAGGGGTTTCAGCGAATGCCTGCAGTCGATCCACAGCACAGCCATGCAGCGGCGAGCTCGCCTTCCCCTGTAGGAGCGGCTATGGCCGCGATCGCGTTGGCGCTTGGCCTGGTTTCCATTGCGGCGATAGCCGCTCCTGCAGGCGGCGGTGCGGGGGTTGGTGCGGGGGTTGATCCAGGGGTCAGTGCAGAGGTCAACGACGATATCGGTGCCCGGCTCGCGGCGCCCGGGCGCATCGTCGCGCTGGTGGACGCCGGTGACTTCAAGGGCGCCGAGGCCGCCATCGCCGCTGCGCTGGAGGATGCATCGCTCACCGCCGACCAGCGCACCGCACTCGAATTCCAGCGCGAGCGCATGCGCCGCATCCTGCTCGACTTCCGCCTCGACGAAGCCGGCGCGAAGGAGCGGCTGCGCCGCGACATCCCCGACCTCACCGACGAGGAGTTCGCGCGCTGGGACGCCGCCGGCCTGATCGAGGCGCGCGTGATCGATGGCCAGCGCCGCTGGTTCAACCGCGGACCATCGAACCTGTTCCGCCTGAGCGAGGAAGCCCGCAAACGTCGCGCCACGCCGCTGAAGTTCTACGACAGCCCGCTGGAGCAGGCACATCCGCACCACGCCCGGGTGCGCGAAGCCGCGTTGGCCAGCGGCGAGGCCGCGGTCGCACCGCAACGCGTACGCGTGACCCAGTCGCTGACGGTGAAGCCCGACGCGGTGCCCGCCGGCGAGACCGTGCGCGCCTGGCTGCCATTCCCGCGCGCGATCCCGGGCCAGCAGGAGGACATCGCGCTTGTCGGCACCGTGCCCGGTACGCACCAGCTCGCGCCGGAGTCCGCGCTGCAGCGCACCGTGTACATGGAGGCACCGGCCGTCGCCGGCGAGCCGACCGCGTTCTCGCTGACCTACGAGCTGACCGTGCGCGCGCAGTACAACGACATCGATCCAGAGCGCGTGGTTCCGGCGGAGATCACGCCCGAACTCGCGCCCTACGTCGCCGAGCGCCCGCCGCACGTGGTGTTCAACGACGCCATGCGCCTGCAGTCCGCGCAGGTGGTGGGCGACGAGACCAATCCCTATCGCATCGCCCAGAAGCTTTTCGCCGCCGTCGACCGGATTCCCTGGGCCGGCGCGCGCGAGTATTCGACGATCACCAATATCGGCCAGCACGCGCTGGAGCAGGGCCATGCCGACTGCGGGCAGCAGACCCTGCTGCTGATCACCCTGCTGCGCATGAACGGGATTCCCGCGCGCTGGCAGTCGGGCTGGATCTTCTCCGACGGCGAATACAACAACATGCACGACTGGGGCTGGATGTACCTGGCCCCCTACGGCTGGGTGCCCATGGACGTGACCTTCGGCCGCCTGCCGGATGCCGACGCCGGGCTGCAGGACTTCTACCTGGGCGGCCTGGATGCCTGGCGCATCGCGTTCAACGACGACTGGTCGCGTGAGTTCGTGCCCGCCAAGCAGCACCCGCGTTCCGAAACGGTCGACCTGCAGCGCGGCGAGGCCGAGTGGGACGGCGGCAACCTGTATTTCGACCAGTGGAATTACGACTTCGAGTGGCAGCTGCTGCCACCGGTCACGGACGACGGCAACTGATCCGCCAACCAACACGCATACCTGTTCCGGGGAGAGAACCGAAATGAAGGCCAGCCACACCCGATTCCGCAGAGCCGCGCTCTGCATCGCCCTGGGCACCTGCCTGTCCGCGATGGCGCCGATCGCGCTTGCGCAGAGCGCCACCGGCGCGGTCGCCGGCCGCGCCAGTGCCGGCGACCAGGTGCAGGTGGTCAACGCCACCACCGGTGCCACGCGCACCGTGACCGTCGGCGCCGATGGCAGCTACCGCCTGGGCCAGCTCCAGGTCGGCGACTACAGCGTGCAGGTGCTGCGCGACGGCGCGCCGGTCGGGGAGCCGGTGCCCGTGACCGTGGGCCTGGGCGGCACCACCACCGTCAACCTGGGCAGCGGCGGGGGCGTAGCCGACATGGCGACGGTGACCGTGCAGGGTGACCGCGTGGTCAACCGGGTGGACGTCCGTTCCACCGAGAGCGCGACCAATATCCGGCGCGAGGAGCTCGCGCGCCTGCCGGTGGACCAGAGCCTGGCGTCGGTCGCGCTGCTGGCACCGGGCGTGGTGTCGTCGGGTGCGACCTTCGGCGGCCTGACCTTCGGTGGTGCTTCGGTCGCCGAGAACGCGGTCTATATCAATGGCCTCAACGTGACCGATCCCTACCGTCGCCAGGGCTACTCGACCGTGCCCTTCGGCTTCTACGAGGAGTTCCAGGTCAAGACCGGCGGTTATTCCGCCGAATTCGGGCGCAGCACCGGTGGCGTGATCAATGCCGTCACCCGTTCGGGCGGCAACGAGTTCCAGTCCGGCGCCCAGCTGACCCTGGAGCCTTCGGCCTGGGCCTCGCGCAGGAAGGACCGCTACCACGACGACGGCACCCTGGACGAGCGCGATCGCCGGAGCCGTGACATCAGCTCGTTCTACAAGGCCAACGTCTGGGCGTCCGGCGCGATCGTGCAGGACCGGCTGTTCTTCTTCGGCATGTACGAGGTGCGCGACAGCAACCCGCGCGACGTCGACCAGTCCGAGGTCTACCGCACCTCCGGAGACGACGATTTCTGGGGCGCGAAGATCGACTGGCAGATCAGCGACAACCACCTGCTGGAATTGCTGGCCTTCTCCGACAAGGCCGAGTCCGAGACAAGCATCTACGACTACGACTGGGATACCCGCGAGCAGGGCGACCTGACGGGTGGCTCGATCTCCGAGACCGGCGGCGAGAACTGGTCGGTGACCTATACCGGCCACTTCGGAGACAACTTCATGGCCAAGGCCATGTACGGCGTCAACGAGCGCAACAACAACACCAGCAGTCCGTGGGACAGCGACTGCAGCATCGTCACCGTCGCCAATCGGGCGCGCGCCGGCTGGGGCTGCCATCCGACCAACTCCAGCGTCAGCAGTCGCGTCGACGAGCGTGAAGCCGCACGCCTGGACTTCGAGTGGACGCTGGGCGACCACCTGCTGCGCTTCGGCGTCGACCAGGAAATCATGGATTCCACCAGCTCGGTGGTCTATCCCGGCGACGGCCGCAGCTACCAGGTCCAGACGGTGGCCCCGGGTTCGCCGCTGAACGGCACGGTGGTGCCCCCTGGCGTGACCCAGATCGTGGACGCGCGCCGCTACATCACCGGCTCGCCGGTGACCACTGAAACCCAGGCGTTCTATATCGAGGACAACTGGAGCATCACGCCGAACGTCCTGCTGAACCTCGGCGTGCGCTTCGACAAGTTCCACAACAAGCTGGCCTCCGGGGCGACCTTCGCGCGCGCGGACTTCGAGGACATGGTCTCGCCGCGCCTGGGCTTCAGCTGGGACATGAAGGGCGACGGCACCACCAAGCTGTTCGCCAACGCGGGCCGCTACTACCTGCCGCTGACCAACAAGCTGACCGACTACTTCGGCGGCGGCACCACCGACGAGCACACCTATTACACGTTCGAAGGCTGGACCGAGCTGGAAGACCCGATCACCGGCAGGACCTACCTGTCGCCGGACCTGGGCGCGCAGATCGGCCCGGTCAATACCGACATGAACGCCCCGGCGCCGGACGACGTGCGCACCGCCGTTGCGCGTGACCTGAAGCAGGTCTTCCAGGACGAGTTCATCGTCGGCTTCCAGCAGGCGATCAACCAGGCCTGGTCCTATGGCATCAACGCGACCTACCGCGAGGTGACGCGCGCCGTGGAAGATGCCCGCATCAACCACGTGGAAGGCTGCGACTGGTATTCGGGCGACTGGCCGATCATCAATCCGGGCGAACAGGTGACCCTGTGGTGCCCCGACACCGAGGACTGGGTGGAGTTCGACTCCTCGCAGGACGGCTATATCGCGTCCTTCGGCAACGGCGCGGTCATGGGCTACAAGCGCCCGAAGCGCACCTACAAGGCGGTGGAGTTCCAGATCGACCGTGCCTGGGACGACAAGTGGGCCTTCAACTTCAGCTACCTGTGGTCGAAGAGCGAGGGCAACCTCGAGGGTCCGGTGAACTCGGATACCGGCTACAACGACACCAACCTGGTGCAGCACTACGACCATCCGGCGAACAACGAGCGTTTCGGCGTGCTGTTCAACGACTACCGCCACCAGTTCAAGCTGCGCGGCAGCTACAAGCTCAACGAGATGTGGAGCTTCGGCGCCACGGCGATGCTGCGTTCGGGTGGCCCCATCACCGCCTTCGGCGTGGTGTGGCCGGATGACACCCGCAGTGCCGGCGGTCCCGGCGAGTACAGCGGCGGCGGCTCCGGCTGGCTGTGCGTGGCCAATTGCAGCGATCCAGCCAACCGCGAACTGGTGTACTCCGAGCGTGGGGCCTTCGGCCGCATGCCCTGGGTGAAGGACGTGGGCATCAACGTCACCTGGACGCTGCCCGTGGAGGACATCGATCTCCGCGCACGCTTCTCGATCTACAACCTGTTCGACAGCCAGACCACGGTCAACGTGCACTCGCGCTACGAGAGCACGCCGGGCACGCGCATGCCCTACTTCGGGCAGGGCACGGCGTGGCAGGCTCCACGCTACGCCCAGCTGGTGGTGACCTGGAACTTCTGATCGGCACGGCGGGGACGGCAGCGCAGGCTGTCGTCCCTTGCCGCTGGAGGAACGTGGTGGCAGGAAAAGGTGTCCTCTTCGCGGCCGCGACACTGGCCGCGATTTTTTTTGCCCCGGTACCGGGGCAGGCGTCGGAGGGTGCGTGGCCTTTGCAGGCGGTCGCACGTGCCGTGGATGACACGGTGGCGCGCTATGGGCTGCCGGGAATCGCCGTGGGCGTGCTGGTGGACGGCGAGGTAAGCCAGGTCGAGGCGCGCGGCGAGACGGTGGCCGGAAGCGGTGAGGCGATCGATGCCGCGACGCTGTTCAAGATCGCATCCAATACCAAGGCCATGACCGGTGCGCTGCTTGCGCGCCAGGTGGACGCCGGGCTGCTGGCCTGGGACGACCCGGTGGTGAAGCATCTCCCGGGCTTCCGCATGCACGAGGACTGGGTGACGCAGGAGATCCAGGTACGCGATCTCCTGGTCCACAACAGCGGCCTGGGCCCCGGTGCCGGCGACCTGATGCTGTGGCCGGAGCCGAACACATTCACCCGCGACGAGGTGATCGCGGGGCTCGCGCACCTGAAGCCCTTGTGGAGCTTCCGCTCGCGCTATGCCTACGACAACACGCTCTACATCGTGGCCGGCGAGGTCGCCGCCGCGGCCGGCGGCGCGCCCTACGACGTGCTGCTGCGGCGCGAGGTGTTCGAGCCGCTCGGCATGCAGGCTTGCCGCGTGGGTGAATGGCGCGTGGACGGGGCCGGGCGGGTGGCGGCACCCCATGTGCGCCGGGACGGGCATTGGGAAGCACGTCGCGACGGACCGGTCGTCGCCGACATGCCGATGTCGGCGGCAGGTGGCGTGCACTGCACGCTCGACGACATGTTGCGCTGGGCGCGCGCCTGGCTGGATCCCGGGACGGCGGATGGCGAGGGCAAGCCCTGGCTTTCGGCCGTGCAACGCGAGGCCGTGTGGACGGCCCATATGCCGATGCCGGTGGCCCGGCGCATGCGCGACTGGAACCGCAGCCACTACCACGCCTACGGCTACGGCTGGCGGCTGAGCGACGTGAACGGCACCCAGAAGGTGGCGCATACCGGCACGCTCTCGGGCATGTACTCGGCGCTGAGCCTCCTGCCGGAGAAGGATGCCGGCTTCGTCATCCTCATCAACGGCGATGCGGGCGAGGCGCGTACGGTGCTGGAGCAGGCGTTGACCACGCTGTTCACCGCATGCCCCGGAGCGGAGGCCGATCCCGATGCGTGCCAGGCAAGGACGGCCCCGCCCGGGGAAGGGCTCGTCGGGCACTACGCCGCGCTCCTGGCTGCGGAGCGCAGCGCGGCATCCGAAACCACGACGCAGGACAGCGCCCCCGGAAGCCCATCGCCAACCGATGCCGCTGCAGCACGCCATCCCGTCGCCGCCAGCGAGCTGGCGGAGGTCCTCGGTCTTTACCGCGACCCATGGTTCGGCGATGCCTCGGTCTGCGAGGCGGAGGGCGGCGGTGTGCGCTTCGAATCGCGAAAGTCGCCACGCCTGGCCGGCCCCGTGCTGCGTGCCGGCCAGCGCCTGCTGGTCGACTTCGACACGCTCGGCACCGATGCCGATGCATGGCTCGACTTCGCAGACGGCGCGGCCGGGAGCGCGGCGCGCACGCCTCAGCTGCGCATGGCCAAGGTCGATCCGGACGCCGATTTCAGCTACGACTACGAGGACCTCGCCTTCCAGCGCGTCGGCGCCTGTCGCTGACACCGCCTGCCCCCCCCCCGCTTTACCGCTCTGTGACGTTGCGCACGGGGCGCGCCAGCCTGCGCGGCTAGCATGGTGCGAAGCAGCATCCACCGGTTCCGCTGCTCCAGGGAGAGGGAGCGTGACGGAGTTTCAAGGCAGGGAACGGCGCATCCTGGTGGTCGAGGATGACGCCACCAATCGCAGCGTGCTGGCCCGCCAGCTGGCCATGGTCGGCGTCGAAGCCGAGATGGCCGGCAACGGCGAGGAAGGCCTGGGCCGCTGGCGTGGTGGTGCGTTCGCGCTGGTCCTGACCGACCTGCACATGCCGTTGATGGATGGCTTCGGCCTGGTCCGCGCGATCCGTCTCGAGGAAGCGCCCGGGAGCCGGACGCCGGTGCTGGCCTTCAGCGCCGACGTGCGCATCGGCCAGGCCGAGAAGGCGCGCGACGCCGGCTTCGATGCATTCCTGGCCAAGCCGATGCAGCTCGACGGGCTGCGTGCCGTGCTCGCGCGCTGGCTGGACATCGGTGCTGCCAATGCAGCGAGACGGCTGGCCGCGCAGTCGCCGGCGGCCCCCGGCGCCGTGGGGCCGCGCGTGGCGGACAGCGAATTCGACGCCGGCGCACTGCGTGAACTCGTCGGCGACGAGCCCGCGGTGGTGCTGGAGATCCTGGCGTATTTCGACGAGGTGGCCGGCGGCATCCGCGCCGAGCTCCTCCAGGCCGCACGCGCGGGCGATGCGGCCGGGGCCGGCATGCTCGCACACCGGCTGAAGTCCTCGGCGCGCTCGGTCGGGGCGGTGCGTCTGGGACATGTCTGCGGACGGCTCGAGGAAGACGTGGAAGCGGGGCGCGGCGACCTGGTCGCCACCCGGGTGGTGGATGTGGTGGACGCCCTGGATGCGGCACTGGCGGCCATGCGCCGCTGGTGTGCGGCACGGGCGGAGGAGCAGGTCATGGAGAGGTATGCGCTTTGAAGATCCTTGTTGTCGACGATGATGATTTCACCACCCGCCTGCTGCACATCCAGCTGCGCGCGCTCGGGCTGAGGAACAGCGGCTATTCCACGATCGAACTGTGCTCGCGGGGCGAGGACGCGCTTGCGCTGCTGGCCGCGGATCCGTCGGGCTTCGGGCTGGTGATCTGCGACCTGCGCATGCCCTGCATGGACGGCGTGGAATTCGTGCGCCACCTGGCCAAGGCGGGCTTTGGCGGTGCGCTTGCGCTCATGAGCGGTGCCGATGCCCGCGTGCTGCAGGCCGCCGAGCAGGTCGCCCGCGCCCAGGGGCTGCATGTGCTCGGCACCCTGTCCAAGCCCGTGCAGCCGGCTGCGCTGCGCGCCCTGCTGGACAGCGGTCGCAATGGTGCCGAAGCGCAGGCCGACGAGGCCGGCTCGGCGCCGCTGTTCGCGGCCGACGATGCCGCCGAACTCGAGGCCGCGATCACCGCCGGCGAGCTGTTCAACCTCTATCAGCCGAAGGTCGACCTGCACACGGGCGAGGTGGTGGCCGTGGAAGCGCTGGCGCGCTGGCAGCACCGCACGCGCGGCATCGTGATGCCTACCGAATTCGTGCCGCTGGCCGAGAAGGCCGGGCTGATCCGTCCGCTGGCGCGGGTGGTGCTGGCGAATGCACTGCACGATGCCCGCCACTGGACCGCGCCCGGCCGCGCGCTCGACGTGGCGGTCAACCTGACGATGGCCAATCTCGCCGCGCTGGACGTGCCCGAGCGCATCGCCCGCCTGGCCGAGGCGGCGGGCTTCTCGCTGGAGCGGCTGGTGCTGGAGCTTTCGGAAAGCCACCTGCCGACGCGGCCCGAGGCCCAGCTCGACATCATGACGCGCCTGTGCCTGAAGGGCGTCCGGCTCGCGATCGACGAGTTCGGGACCGGCTTCTCGAACCTTTCCCAACTGCGCGAGATGCCGTTCTCCGAGCTGAAGATCGATCGCGGCTTCGTGCGTGGCGTCGCCCAGGACCCCTCGCGCCGCGCGGTGGTGCAGGCGGCACTCGCGCTCGCGCGCGAACTGCAGGTGCAGACGGTGGCGGTGGGCCTGGAGAACCGTGACGACCTGGCCTGCCTACGCGAGCTCGGCTGCCATATCGGCCAGGGCGTGCTGATCGCCGAGCCGATGCCGGCGGTGGAAGTCATGCGCTGGGTGATGGCCTGGCCCGCGATGCGCGATGGCCTGCTGGCGGCCTGATGCCTCCGGGGGCTTGCGGGCTCCCCGTGGCGTTGCTGTATACTTTGCGGCCACCCGGGGCGGTTAGCTCAGCGGTAGAGCATTGCCTTCACACGGCAAGGGTCGCAGGTTCGATCCCTGCACCGCCCACCAGGTGAAACAGGAAGCCCTCGGCATTGCCGGGGGCTTTTCCGTTCCATCGCTTCACCCCTGTCTCACCGCGCCGGGCTTAGCGTCCGGGGTCCCACTCGGACCCTTGCGAGACCTCCATGGCGCGCCCCATCTGGACCGGGACCCTGAGCTTCGGGCTGTTGAACGTGCCGGTGTCGCTGATGTCCGGCGAGCGTCGCGTGGACATCAGCTTCCGCATGCTGGACTCCCGCGACAACAATCCCGTCCGCTACGAGCGCGTCAACGCCGAGACCGGCGAGGAAGTGCCGTGGAAGGACGTGGTCAAGGCCTTCGAGTACGACAAGGGCAGCTATGTCGTGCTGGAGCAGGACGACATCAAGTCCGCCGCGCCCGAGAGCCACGAGACCGTGGAGGTCGAGACCTTCGTCAACGCCGACGAGATCCCGCCCACCTATTACGAGAAGCCCTACATCCTGGTGCCGGGCAAGAAGGCCGAGAAGGGCTATGTGCTGCTGCGCGAAACCCTGCGCGATACCGGCAAGGTCGGCATCGCGCGGGTGGTGATCCGCACGCGCGAGTACCTGTCGGCGGTGATGCCGCAGGGCGATGCGCTGATCCTGATGCTGCTGCGCTATCCGCAGGAAGTCGTGGACGCGTCCGAACACCGGCTGCCCGAGGGCGAGGCGGCCGACTACCGGATCAATCCCAAGGAGCGCGAGATGGCGAAGCAGCTCATCGAGGCGATGAGCGGTGAGTGGGATCCGTCCGAGTACCGGAACGAGTTCCGCGAGCGCCTGGAGAAGGTGATCCGCGACCGCATGAAGTCGCAGGGCGTGGTGTCGCGCACCGATGACGACGAGCGTGAGACGCCGGAGGACGCGACCACCAACGTGGTCGACTTCATGGCGCTGCTGCAGAAGAGCATCGGTGCCAACAAGCGCACGCCCGCGAAGAAGGGCCGTGCGAAGGACGACGCCGAGGACGGGGATGCACCCGCCAGGCCGGCGAAAAAGGCTGCGAAGAAGACGGCCAAGAAGGCCGCGAAGAAGGCGGCGAAGGCCCCGCGCAAGGCGGCCACGAAAGCCGCCGCCCGCAAGGCCGGCTGAGGGCGCGGCATGGGCGAGCCGACCCGTCTCACCAGTCCCGACCGCGTGGTCTTCGAAGGCGCGGACTACACCAAGCGCGACGTGGTCGAGTACTACCGCGCTGTGGCCGACTGGATGCTGCCGGAACTCGTCCGGCGGCCGCTCTCGCTGGTCCGCTGCCCCGACGGCACGAGCGGGCAGTGCTTTTTCCAGAAGCACTATGCGCAGGCGCTCGGCGACGACGTGCGCTCGATCGAACTGCGGCAGAAGAGCGGGGTCGAGCCCTATCTGTACGTCGAGGACATCGAAGGCGTGACCGACCTCGTGCAGATGAACGCCCTCGAGTTCCATCCGTGGGGTTCCCGGGTCGATGATCCCGAATCACCGGACCGGCTGGTGTTCGACCTCGATCCGGGCGAGGGCACCGGCTGGGCCGATGTGCTGCGCGGGGCGCGCGACGTCCGCGACCGGCTGCGCAGTTTCGGGCTGGAGAACTTCGTGCGCCTCTCCGGTGGCAAGGGCGTGCACGTGGTGGTGCCCATCGCCACCGGGCCTTCCTGGGACCAGGTGCGCGAATTCTGCGACGGTTTCGCCGCGGCGATGGCCGACGCCGCGCCGGACCGCTACGTTGCCACGATGTCCAAGGCCAAGCGGCCCGGACGCATCTTCATCGACTGGCTGCGCAATTCGCGCGGGTCGACCAGCGTCGCGTCCTGGTCGCTGCGCGCGCGCAAGGGTGCGCCGGTGGCGGTGCCGATCCGCTGGGAGGACCTCGGGCGGGTGGACGGCCCGGCCGCCTTCGACCTGGATGCCGCGCGGCGGCGGGCGGCCAGGCTGCGCAAGGACCCCTGGGAAGGTTTCGACAGGCTTGCGCAGGAACTCCCGGCGCTGAAATAGGGCGCCTTTTCCACGTGGTGCCAACGGCGACGGGCGTAGCGTCCGGCGCCAGGCAGATTCCAATCGGGAGACGATGCGATGGCGACGAAGAAGGCCGGCAGGACCGGGGCCGCGGGCAAGGATGGCACGAGCGGGAAGGCGCGCAAGACGGGTGCCGGCAGCGCCGCCCGTACCACCGCCGCACGACAGCGCGACATCCAGGAAGAGTCGCTGCAGGCGGCAAGGAAGGCGAAGAAGAAGGCCCCTGCAAAGAAGTCGCCCGCCCAGGCCGGCGCACGCAAGCAGCCGGAGAAGATGCCCGCGCAGCATCTGCCGAAGCCGGGCAGGGAGGCCGACCTCGAACTGCAGCCGCGCTTCTCCGCACCGGACTACGTCGGCAGCGGCAAGCTCGACGGCATGGCCACCATCGTCACCGGCGGCGACTCCGGCATCGGGCGTGCCGTCGCGGTGCTGTTCGCGCGCGAGGGCGCCGACGTCGCGGTGCTGCATCTGGACGAGGAGGAGGATGCCGAGGAGACGAGGCGCCACGTCGAGGCGGAGGGCCGCCGCTGCCTGGTGATCGCCGGCGACGTGCGCGACCCGGCGTTCTGCAACGAGGCGGTGGGCCAGGTGGTGGAGGCCTTCGGCAAGCTGGACGTGCTGGTCAACAACGCCGCCTTCCAGCAGCACGTCGAACGCCTGGAGGACCTCACCGACGAGCACCTGCAGGAGACGCTGCAGACCAATATCGCCGGCTACTTCCACATGGCGCGCGCGGCGCTGGCGCACATGGAGGAGGGTGCCAGCATCATCAACACCGGGTCGGAGACCGGCATTTTCGGCAATCCGAAGCTGCTGGACTATTCCGCGACGAAGGGCGCGATCCACGCCTTCACCAAGGCGCTTGCCGGCAACCTCCTGGGGCGTGGCATCCGCGTGAACTGCGTGGCGCCGGGCCCGGTCTGGACGCCGCTCAATCCTGCCGACAAGCCGGCCGAAGACGTGGGCGAGTTCGGACAGGACAGCGACATGGGGCGCGCCGCGCAGCCGGAGGAACTGTCGCCGGCCTATGTCTTCCTCGCGTCCCCGGTGATGTCGTCCTACGTGAACGGCGCGATCCTGCCCGTGATGGGCGGCCCGCGCGGTTGATCCGCAACGCGTGACCAGGAGATGCGAAATGAGCCAGGGTGACAAGTCGTCGTATACCGACAAGCAGAAGCGCAAGGCCGGGCACATCGAGGACAGCGAGCGCGACAAGGGCCGCTCGAAGGAGGATGCCGAGCGCATCGCGTGGGCGACCGTCAACAAGCAGGACGGCGGCGGCAAGAAGTCGGGTTCCGGCCGCAAGGGCTCCTAGCCCGCGGCCACTGCCTGGATCGCGTGCACCAGGGCGTACAGCACGCCGCCGATCAGCGCACCCACCGCGGTGCCGTTGTAGCGGATGAACTGGAGGTCCGAGCCCACGGCGAGCTCCAGCTCGCGGGTGAGTTCGTCGGCGCTCCACTGGTGCACGCGTTCGACGATGAAGGCACGGATGCCTTCGCGGTAGCGCTCGACCTCCGGCAGCACCAGGCCGACGATGCCGGAATTGATCCATGCGCGCATGTCCTCGTCGGCCGCGAGTCGTGCGCCGATATCGGCGCCCACCGAGGAGATCCGGCGGGCGATCGCGGAATCGTCGCGCTCCACGTCGTCGCGGATCCAGGTGGCGAGGTCGCGCCACAGGCTGCGCAGGTAGCGCGAGAGGTCCGAATCCTCGATCAGCTGGTCGCGGAAGGCATTGACCCGTTCGCGCAGTGATTCGTCGTCCTCCAGGCGCACGATCAGGCGCTCGAACTCGGCGCCGATGCGCTGGCGCATCTCGTGGTCGCGGTCGGCCGCCATGTCGTTGACCATGCCGGTCATGCCCGCCACCAGCTTGTCGGCGACCTTGTCCGCGACAACGCCGTCCAGCTTCAGGTAGCGCAGGACCTTCCACAGCTCGCGCGCTGCAAGGTCGGCCACGCGTTCATGGGTGCCGGGCGAGGCCAGGACTTCGCCGGCGTAGTTCAACCCCGCATCGACCAGGGCCTGGTGCCGGCCGTCGGCGGTCAGTTGCCGCAGCACCACCGCGACCACCCCCGACAGGTCGACCTGGCGCAGGCGCGCATCGGCGATGCGGTGCAGGAAGCCATGCAGCTCCTCGCTCTCCAGCGCATCCAGGATGCGGGGCAGGGCATTGGCGAGCGCGCGGCCCATGGTGCCGGCAAACGCGGAATCGGCCAGCTTGTCGGCAAGCGCGCCGGCGATATCCATTGACTGCAGCTTGTCGGCCACCTGGCGGGTGCCGAGGAAATGGTCGCAGATGAAGTCGGCGAGGCTCGCGCCAAGCGCGTCCTTCTTCGACGGGATGATCGCCGTGTGCGGGATCCAGCGCATGCCCAGCGGGTGCCGGAACAGGGCGACGATCGCGAACCAGTCTGCCAGGCCACCGACCAGCGCGGCCTCGAACACGGCCGAGAGAAAGCCGAAGGCCCAGTGCGGATGCGTGCGCTCCAGGACCGACGTCACCGCAAGCCCGAGGCCGGCGATGCCGAGCAGCCCGAGCGCGATCGCCTTCCTGCGGCTGAGCGCGGCTTCGCGTGGGTCGGTGATCGGCGGCATCGCCACAGGGTAGCGGAAGCCGCCTGCGTCGCGCCGCATCCCGGGGTCTCTGCACGGCGTTGACGCGCGGCAGGCACAGTCCTGCCGAACCCGCACGGAGTTGCCCCATGAAAGCCTTGTACGCGTTCCTCCTCACCCTCCTCCTGGTCGGCTGCTCCACCACCAGCACGGTGCACCAGAGTTACGCCGCGCCCCAAGGGCAGCGCTACCTTCGAGGTCCGCAACAACGGCGACGCGGACGGCGAAGGGCTGGCGACCCTGGAGCAGCACCTCGCGCGCAAGCTTAGCGAGCGCGGGCTGGCGGCGGACGGGTCCGACGGCGCGGCGCGGGTGGAGGTCACGCTGACCCACTTCCGCTTGCGCTCGGACGGCGCGCGCTTCTGGGCGGGGATCGCCGCAGGCCGCGACAAGGTGGCGAGCACCGTGCGCGTGCTGGCTCCCGATGGCCGCGTGCTCGGGCGCTATGACGTCGAGACCTTCAATGCTTCCGCCTGGCTGACCTCGGCCGGTCTGCTCGAGAACCACGCGACCGAGATCGTGGACCGGCTGCAGGACTGAGCGCGGTCGAAACCCTTGCCTCGGCCGCGGCCGGCCCGTATCATTCCGGGCTCGCAAGTGGCCGGGTAGCTCAGTTGGTAGAGCAGGGGATTGAAAATCCCCGTGTCGGGGGTTCGATTCCCTCCCCGGCCACCATTGCGAAAGAAGAAGGGCCTGCAGCGATGCAGGCCTTTCCTGCTTTTATCGACGCTGAACGCCGGTTGGTCGCCGCCCCTGGCGCACGCCGTCGGCGCCGCATCTGCGCGATGATCGAAGCCCATCCCGGAGCCGCCTGGCGGCAGGAGAGGCACCATGCGAAGCAGGATCACGGCCACCATCGCTGCCGGCGCGCTGCTGGCGCTGGCCGGCTGCGCGACCACGGGCATGTCCGATGCGGAAAAGCTCGCGACATATCGCGCGGCCGCTGGCGAGCCGGTGTCGAGCTTCAGCTATCTCGGCCGCATCAGTGGCTGGACACCGCTGGACCGCGAACACATCGCGGTCTGGACGCGTCCGCGCGAAGCCTGGCTCCTGGGCTTCCATGGCATCTGCCAGGACATCGAATTCGCGCCGGTGATCGGGCTGACCAGCCAGAACAGCCGGGTGTACGCCGGCTTCGACAAGGTGCTGGTGGATCGCCACAACTCGATCCAGCTGCCCTGCCGCATCCGCGAGATCCGTCCGCTCGACACCAACCGCATCAAGGCGGCGGAAAAGGCGGCGCGCGAAGCGGCGGAAGCCGGGTCTCAGGGAGCGTCTTCGGGCACGTAGCCTGCTGGTGCCTCGGCGCCGCCTTCGAAGAGGAACTTCTGCATCTCGCGCTCGAGGAAGGCGCGATGCCCGGGATCCATCGGCGACAGCCGGTTCTCGTTGATCAGCATGGTCTGGTGCGCGAGCCAGGCCGACCAGGCGGGCTTGCCGATGCTGGCGAACACGCGCTTGCCCAGCTCGCCCGGCCAGGGCACGAAGTCCAGCCCCTCGGCCTCACGCTTTTCGTATTCGCAATGCACGGTACGGCTCACGATGCTTCCTCCTGGTCCTGGTCGAACTGCGCCTGGACGAGCGTCCGGACGGGGGCGGGGATGCCGAGTCCGGCGAGTGCGTCGCGCGACACCCAGCGCAGGTCGCCATTGTCCCGCACAGCGGTGGCGCTGGCGACCGCGTGCCAGAGCAGGGGGCGCATGTCGAGCCGGTAGTGGCTGAAGGCGTGCGCGACGGGGGGCAGTGCTTCGCCGGTGGCGTAGTCCCCTTCGATATGCCCGGCGAACCAGTCGCGCGCTTCGCCCTCGTCAGCGGCCTCCGGTAACGACCAGAGCTGGGCCCAGACGCCTGCCGGCGGCCGACGCTGCAGCAGCACACGGCCCCTGGCGTCGCGCAGCAGTAGCACGACGGCCTGGCGGGTGGGCAGCGCCTTGCCCGGTTTGGGCGTCGGCAGTTCGGCCGTGCGTCCCTGCGCGAACGCCGTGCAGCCCTCGCGCAGCGGGCAGGCCAGGCAGGCCGGCGCATGGCGCGTACAGACGGTGGCCCCGAGGTCCATCTGCGCCTGGGTGTAATCCGCCAGCCGGTCCGCCGGAAGGTGCGAAGCCGCCAATTCCCACAGCCGCCGTTCGACGGCCGGCTGTCCCGGCCATCCCTCGACCCCGTGGTAGCGCGCGAGCACCCGCTTGACGTTGCCGTCGAGGATCGCGAAACGAACGCCCCAGGCCTGGGACAGGATCGCGCCGGCCGTGCTCCTGCCGATGCCGGGCAACGCGAGCAGGGCATCGAACTCGCGTGGCAGCTCACCACCGTGCAGCGCGGCGCAGACGCGGGCGGCGGCGTGCAGGTTGCGGGCGCGTGCGTAGTAACCCAGCCCGGACCACAGGCCCAGCACGTCGTCGATCGGCGCCTCCGCCAGCGCGGCCACGGTCGGCAGCGCAGCGACGAAGCGCTCGAAATAGGGGACCACCACGCGCACCTGGGTCTGCTGCAGCATGATCTCCGACAGCCAGACCCGGTAGGGCGTGCGCGGATGCTGCCAGGGCAGGTCATGCCGGCCATGGTGGTCGAACCAGGCCAGCAGCGGGGCGGCGAAAGCGTCGGTTTCCTGGTCTGCGACGACGGGCGCGGCCGCGGTCATGGCTGGAGCCGGGTTCACTCGACCTCTCCGTCTTCGATCCCGATCTCGACGCCTTCCAGCACCGCGCCCGCGAACTCGATGCGCGGCGCGCTGGCACGGGCATCCAGCGGTGGCAAGGGCGAGCCGGTGGTGCCGGCCTGGATCCACGCCAGCACGTCGGCGATGCGGAAGCGCGCGTCGGCCCTTGCATCCGCGCGGCGGAGCTGCAGCAGGGCGGGACTGGATCCGTCGCGCGCGCCGGCGTAGGACGCTGTCACCGCGAACGGCGTGGAGGCGTCGTCGAGCGGTGCGGGGAGGGCGGGCCATGCCGCGGGCCAGTGCGGCATGGTGCCGTCGAGTTCGAGCAGCAGCGCAGGGCCGAAGCCTGCGCGCCCGCTGGCGTCGAGCGTCGGCACGGCGCCTTCGCCGCGCACGGCGAGTGCGGCCGGGACGAGGGTCCACGTGCCATCGCGCAGGCGGAGCGGACCGTGCACGCCAAGCGCCATGCGCAATGGCGCGCCCGTGCCCCGGTACTCGCCCGACATGCCCAGCCGCAGCGGAGACACGCGCAATACACCGGTATCGGAGCGGACCGGGCCCGACGCGGCGACGTAGGCGGGGATCCGCCAGTCGGCGCCCTGGACGTGTACGCGTCCGCGCGCGCTGGCGCCGGCCCCGTTGGCGGGCGCGGTGGCGGCGAGCTGCAGGTCGAAGTGCACGCGGTTCGGTGCGGCGAGCGCGAGCGTGCCGCGGGCGTGCGCCACCAGCGGCCTCGCTGCCGCAAACGAGGGGAGGTCGAGGTCGAGATCGCCCAGCGCCCAGCCTTCGCCAAGGAGCTGGCCGCCGCGTACCGCGATGCCACGCGACAGCGTTGGCAGACCACCGTCGCCGGGCGGACGCGCGGCCAGCCATGCCTGGACGCCCGCGAGGTCGACCACCGGTGCATCGAGTTCGATGCGCTCGAGCACCAACGGTGCGGCGCGATCCCGCACCGAAGACCAGGGCAGCGACACCAGTACGCGTCCGGCCCGCAGCAGGGGCTCGCTCGCGCCCGGCTGGCGCATGGTCACGTCGCGTACTTCCAGCAAGGGCGTACCGCGCAGGCGGTAGCGCGCATCGCCTTCGAATGCGATCTCCAGGCCCAGGGCATTGCCGACGCTTCCAAGCGCGATGCGCGCAAGCTGCCGCGGCTGCATGAGCATCACCGCGCCCAGCACGGCGACCAGCAGCACGACCACGGCGATGCCGGCGGCGAGCGCGAGCCCGCGGCGCGGACTCACGCCCCGAGCGCCTCCGGCAGCAGGGCGTCGACGAAGGCCTCGGCATCGAAGACGCGCAGGTCTTCCGGACGCTCGCCGATGCCGGCGAAGCGGATCGGGATGCCGAATTCGCGCGCCAGCGCGAACACCACGCCGCCCTTGGCGGTGCCATCGAGCTTGGTGACCACGAGCCCCGTGACGCCGGCGGCCTGGTGGAAATGGCGCAGCTGGCTGAGCGCGTTCTGGCCGGTGGTGCCATCGATCACCAGCAGCACCTCGTGCGGTGCGGCCGCATCGAGCTTGCCCAGCACGCGCTTGATCTTGGAGAGCTCGGCCATCAGCCCCTGCTGGGTATGCAGGCGGCCCGCGGTATCGGCGATCAGCACGTCGGTGCCGCGGGCCCGGGCGGCCTGCAATGCGTCGAAGGCCACCGAAGCCGGATCCGCGTCCTGGCCCTGCGCCACCACCTGCACGCCATTGCGCTGGCCCCAGGCCTGGAGCTGCGCGACCGCGGCGGCGCGGAAGGTATCGCCGGCGGCCAGCATCAGGCCGCGGCCCTCGTCCTTGAAGCGCCTGGCGAGCTTGCCGATGGTGGTGGTCTTGCCGACGCCGTTGACGCCGACGGTCAGGATCACGAAGGGCTTCGCGGCCGGGTCGATCGCCAGTGGCCTGGCCACCGGCTCAAGCATGCGGATCAGCTCGAGCCGCAGCGCGCTCCGCAGCGCATTGGCATCGGCGAACTCGCGCGCCTTCATGCGCTTGCGCAAGGACTCGACCAGGCCGGTGGTCGCACTGATGCCGACGTCGGCGGTGAGGAGCGCGGTCTCGATCTCGTCGAGGAGATCGTCGTCGAGGCGCGGGTTGCGCGAGAACAGGCCGCCAAGGCCGCGCGCGATGCCGCTGCCCATGAGCCGCTCGCGCCAGCCGGATCTGCCGGGCGCGGCCGCGGGCTTGTCGCGGCTCATGGCGACGGGCGAGGCATCCGTCTGCGCCACGGCGGGGGCGGACGGAGCCGGCTGGATCACGGCCGGAGGCGGGGCCGGAGCAGGTTCCGCGGCGGGCGCCGGTACGGGGGCCAGCTCGGGTTCCGGTACGGGCGTCGCTACAGGGATCGGTGCCGGTGCGGGCGCAGCGGCCGGGACCGGCGGAGCGGCCGGAGCCGGACTCGCAGCCGGTTCCGCAACCGGCGTCACGGCCGTGGCTTCATCCGGAGTCCGCGGCGGAGCCGCTTCCGCCTCTTCGGCCGACTCGCGAGCCACCGCCCACGGATCGAGGACTTCTTCCGCGCTCTCCTGCGCGCGCTCCGCCGCGGCTTCGCCCATCGCACGCGCGGCTTCGATGGCTTCGGCCGCCGCACTCAGCGAGGAGCGTTCGTCCTTCGCCGGCTTCGCCTTGTCGGCGTCGGGTTTCCAGCGGCGGAACAGGCTCACCATCGCGATCGGACCAGGAAGAAGTGGGGGGAGGGTGCGCAGGGTCGCGCAAGCGCGGACAATGCCGCGTCATGGTACCACCCGCCCCACGCCCTCCTTCCCGAACCGCGGCCCCCGGCAGCGTGCGCATCATCGGTGGCCGCTGGCGCGGTTCGAAGCTTCCGGTGGCATCCGCGCCCGGCCTGCGGCCGACGTCCGACCGTGCGCGCGAGACGCTGTTCAACTGGCTGCAGCCGGTGCTGCCGGGTGCGCGCGTGCTCGACCTCTTCGCGGGCAGCGGGGCGCTGGGCCTCGAAGCCCTCTCGCGCGGCGCGCGCGAACTGGTGATGGTGGAGCGCGATCCGGCACTCGCGCAGTCGCTGCGCGAAACCTGTGCGCGCCTCGACGCGGGCGAGGCGGCCACCGTGCTGCGCGCCGACGCGCTGCAACTGCTGCGCGCGCCGCTGCACGGCCGCTTCGATCTCGTGTTCCTCGACCCGCCATTCGATTCCGGCGCCTGGGACGATGTGCTTGCGGGCCTTGGCGCCTGGGTGTCCGACGCGGCCTGGCTCTACATCGAGTCGCCGGCCGCCGCACCTGCGGAGCCGGATTCCGGCTGGCGGCTGCATCGCGAATCGTCGACCCGCGACGCACGCCACGCGCTGTTCCGGCGCGAGGCCGCACCGGGCCCCGCGCCTGACCACGCGAAGCCGCGCTGATACACTCGCGGCGCTGATCGAGCACCCCGAAGACACGGCGCAGCCAGGCATGAGCACAGCCCGAACCAGGATCGCCGTCTATCCCGGCACCTTCGATCCAATCACCAACGGCCATATCGACCTGGTCGACCGCGCGGCGCCGCTCTTCGACCGCCTGGTCGTGGGCGTGGCCGAGAGCACGTCCAAGGGCCCGGCGCTGCCGCTCGCATTGCGCGTGGAGCTGGCGCGCGACGCGCTCGCGCGCCATCCCAACGTCGAGGTCCGCGGCTTCGATTCACTGCTGGCCCACTTCGTGTCCGAAGTCGGCGCCGGGGTGCTGCTGCGCGGCCTGCGCGCGGTGTCGGACTTCGAATACGAATTCCAGCTGGCAAGCATGAACCGCCACCTCATCCCCGATGTGGAGACGCTGTTCCTGACGCCGGCCGAACAATACGGCTTCATATCCTCGTCGCTGGTGCGCGAGATCTCCCGCTTCGGCGGCGATGTCTCGGGTTTCGTGCCAGCGGCGGTGGCCGAGGCGCTCCAGGCCGAATGGCGGCGCGCGGGATAGACTGACCATCAACGCAACCGATCCTCCTGGGGAAGAAGAATGAAGACCACCACCCGCCTGATGCTGACCGCCTGCCTGGTGCTGCCGCTGCTTGCGGCATGCAAGAAGGAAGAGGCACCCGTCGAGACCGTCGCCGCGCCCCTGACCGCGCCGGCCACCGCCGACGACACCGCCTGGCGCGCCTACGTCTCCGACGTGGTCACGCGCAACATGGAAGGCATCTCCAACCAGCCCTACGTGTACTACCTGCCCGCCGCCACCGGTGACGAGGCGACCGACGCCGGCAACTACGAGCGCCTGTCCGAGAAGGCTAGCAGCGACGTGGCGCGCGGCATCGTGCGCGGCAACATGCTGGCCTATGCCTCTTCGGACTCCACGAAGATGGCCGACATCATCGTCAATGCCTTCGCCGCCGTGGAGCCCGACACCATGAAGGGCGTGCGTGTGGTCTTCATCGGCAGCTCCGCGGACGAAGCCCGCGTGGCCGAGGCCGTGGCGCCGGCCGGCGTCGAGTTCATCTTCGTCCAGGCCAACTGAGGTCTGGCTGCGCCTGCCGCCGGCCCCGCGCCGGCGGCGGCGTCCGCGCCGAGGGTCTACAATGGCCCCATGGCGCTGCGCATCAACGATCTCTGCATCAACTGCGACGTCTGCGAGCCTGCGTGCCCGAACGAGGCGATCGCGCAGGGCGAGACGATCTACATCATCGATCCGGCCCGCTGCACCGAGTGCGTGGGACATTTCGACGAGCCGCAGTGCGTGGTCGTCTGTCCGGTCGAGTGCATCGACCCGGACCCCGACATTCCCGAGACCCATGACCAGCTGCTGGCCAAGCTCCTGCGGCTGACGGAGAAGGCTGCGTGACCGGACCGAACCTGCTGCGCCGGATGGCGCTGTCGTTGCTGCTGGTGCTTGCGCCCGCGGGCGCTTCCCTCGCGACCGATGCACCGGCCTCGTCACCCGCGGCGACACCGCAGGCCAGGGTGAAGCCGCCGGCCGCGGCCATCGCCTCGGCCCACGGACTCGCCACCGACGCCGGCATGGCCGTGCTGGCCGATGGCGGCAACGCCTTCGATGCGGCGATCGCCGTGTCGGCGGTGCTGTCGGTGGTCGAGCCGATCAGCTCCGGCATCGGCGGTGGCGGCTTCTTCCTGCTGCACGATGCGAAGACCGGCCGGGACGTCTTCATCGATGCCCGCGAAACCTCGCCGGCCGCCGCCACGCCCGAGCGCTACCTCGATGCGGACGGCGGATTCGACCGCGATCGCGCCACCAACGGTGCATGGTCGGCCGGCATCCCCGGCCTGCCGGCCGCTTTCGTGCATATCCAGGAGAAGTACGGGCGCCTGCCGCTTTCACGCACCCTCGCGCCGGCGATCCGCATCGCCCGCGAGGGCTTCCCGGTGTATGGCCGGATGGCACGCGGCTACGCGGCCCGGCGCGAGGTGATGGAGCGTTACCCCGGCACGCGCGAGGTCTATCTCGCCGGTGGCCGGCCGATCCGCGAAGGCGACCTGTTCCGCCAGCCCGACCTCGCGCGCACGCTGGAACTCCTGGCCGAAAAGGGGTTCGACGGCTTCTATCGCGGCGACGTCGGCGCCAGGCTCGTCGCCGGCGTGAATGCCGAAGGCGGGCAGTGGAACGCCGACGAGCTTGCGGCCTATCGCGTGCGCGAACGCGAGCCGATCCGCTTCCGCTACCGCGACTGGGACATCGTGACTGCGCCGCCGCCGTCTTCGGGCGGCATCGCGCTGGCGCAGATGCTGCAGATCCTGGCTCCCTACGAGCTTGAAGGCCTGGACGAGGCGCACCGCACCCATCTGGTGGTGGAGTCGATGCGGCGCGCGTTCCGCGACCGCACGTTCTATCTCGGCGATCCGGACTTCGTGGAGGTGCCGCAGCGCCTGCTCACCAGTCCGGACTACGCCGCGGGCCTGCGCTCGACCATCCATCCGGAGCGTGCGACGCCCAGCGAGCTGCTGTCGGGCGCGCCCACGCCGATCGAGGACGAGGAAACCACGCACTTCTCGATCATCGATGCCGAGGGCAACCGCGTCGGTGCCACGCAGACGGTGAACCTGCTGTACGGCTCGGGCCTGGTGGCGCCGGGCACGGGCGTGCTGCTCAACAACGAGATGGACGATTTCGCGCTCAAGCCCGGCACCCCGAACGCCTTCGGCGTGATGGGCTACGACGCCAATGCGCCGGAGCCGGGCAAGCGCATGCTGAGCTCGATGGTGCCGACCTTCATGTTGTCCGACGACAAGGTCGCCGTCCTGGGCACCCCGGGCGGCAGCCGCATCATCACCATGGTGCTGCTGGGCGTGCTGGGTTACGACGCGGGGCTGTCGGCGGCCGACGTGGCCGCGTTGCCGCGCTACCACCACCAGTGGTTGCCCGACGCGATCCAGGCCGAGACCGGCACCTTCGATGTCGCCACGGCCCAGGCCCTGCGTGCGATGGGGCATACCGTGGTGCGTCCGGAAGACGAGGTCGCCGAAGGCCGCCGCTCCAGCGACGCCTGGGGCAACTTCCAGACCGTGGCCTGGGACATCGCCAATGGCCGCATGGAAGCCGGCACCGACCCGCGCAATCCGGTCGGCAAGGCCGAAGTGCGCCCGGCAAGCGATCCCTGAGCCCGCAATATGCGGCGCCCCCCAGCGAACCTGTGGAGCGGCCATGGCCGCGATTCGCTCCCGCTGGCCGGCGGTCCTGTAGGAGCGGCTATAGCCGCGATTCGCTCCCGCTGGAAACCATCGCGGCTGTAGCCGCTCCTACAGTGCGGGCCGTAGCCGCTCCTGCAGGAGCGGCTGTAGCCTGCTCCCACAGCAGCTTTGCGAGGAAGGCGCCATGAAACTCTGGTCGATCGAAGGCAATACCCAGCGCCTGGATGGCGGCTCGATGTTCGGCAACGCCCCGCGCGCGATGTGGTCGCAGTGGATGCAGCCGGACGAACTCAACCGCATCCCGCTGGCGACGCGCGCGCTGCTTGCGACGCCGCTCAATGGCCGCACGGTGCTGTTCGAGGCCGGGATCGGCGCCTTCTTCGAACCGAAGCTCCGCGAGCGCTATGCGATCGGCGGCGACGGACACGTGCTGCTGGACTCGCTGCGCGAAGCCGGCTTCGGCCACGAGGACATCGACGTGGTGGTGCTGAGCCACCTGCACTTCGACCATGCCGGCGGCCTGCTGTCGGCCTGGGAAGAAGGCCGCGAGCCGGAGCTGCTGTTCCCCAACGCGACGTTCGTGATCGGGCGCGAGCAGTGGGAACGTGCGCACGACCCGCATCCGCGCGACCGCGCCAGCTACATCCCGGAGTTGCTGCCGCTCCTGGAGGCCAGCGGTCGCGTCGAGCTGGTCGATGGTGACCGTACGCCGGCCCTGGGCGATGAAGTGCGCTTCCACTGGAGCCATGGCCATACGCCGGGAATGATGCTGTCCGAGGTGCTGGGCCCCGAGCGTCGCGATGACGGCCACCACGGCGGCGTGGTGTTCTGCGCCGACCTCGTGCCTGGGCTCCCCTGGGTCCACGTGCCGATCACCATGGGCTACGACCGCTGCGCCGAGACCCTGATCGACGAGAAGCAGGCCTTCCTCGAGGACAAGCTGGCGCGCGGCGTGCACCTGTTCTTTACCCACGACCCCGAGTGCGCGCTTGCGCAGCTTGCGCGCGACGCCCGCGGCCGCTTCGCCGGCGTGCACCGGGTCGACAGGCTCCAGGCGCGGGCGCTCGGCATGGTCCCCGCCTGATTCAGGGCGCGCTGCCCGTGCCGCGCATGAGCAGCCAGCCCAGGTAGCCTGCCAACAGCAGGGCAAGCGTCGCCACGATCCAGGGAAGCCACGCGAGCCAGGTGCGGCGACGGCCTGGTGGCTGCATGGGCTGCCCAGGCCTGGCGGCGCTTGGCAGGGTGTCCGCGCCGTGCGGGGCCGGCGAGGCGACGGAGACAGGTTCGACGACAGGGCCGATGCCCGTGGCGGCACCGGTGTCGGTCGCAGATGCATCCGCCCCGGGCTCGACGGGAGCCGCGGGCGGCGCGCCGGGCGCGGGCGCCATCGATGGCAACCAGGTCGCCGGAAGTGCCAGGCGATAGCCTTCGCCATAGACGGTCTGCAGCACATGGCCGCCGGCATCGCCGAGGGCAATGCGCAGCCGGCGCATCACCTTGGACACGGTGCTGTCGAGCACGGTGTCCACGTCCGGCCAGGCCTCCGCGATCAGGACCGCGCGTGGCACGACCTCGCCGGCGTGATGCAGCAGGCACTCCAGCACCGCGAGCGCACGCGGATCAAGCTCGCGGCTGCGCTCGCCGGCATGCAGGCGGGCGGGGGCTGTCACGAGGTGGTAGGGGCCGAACAGCCATTCACCCGCGGGCGCGGTGCGGGCACCCGGGGTGGACGGGGCGGCCGGCGTCCGGCCTGCGGGCAACGCGGGTTTCGGCGTGAGCGGGACAGTAACCACACCCCGGGCAACGGGGGATGCCGTGGCCGCAGGCCAAGGCGCGCCGCACGCTCAGGCGCGGGTGCCGAAGATCTTGTCGCCGGCGTCGCCGAGGCCGGGAAGGATGTAGCCGAGTTCGTTGAGCCGCTCGTCGATCGAGGCCACGTACACCTCGACGTCGGGATGCCGCGCCTCCAGAACGCGCAGTCCTTCCGGCGCCGCGACCAGGAACAGCCCCTTGATCCGCGTGCATCCGGCCTTCTTCAGCATGTCGACGGTCGCCACCAGGGTGCCGCCGGTGGCAAACATGGGATCGAGGATGAGCGCGGTCCGGTTGGCCATGTCGCCCACGAGGTTCTCGTAGTAGGCCATGGCCTCGAGCGTGGACTCGTCGCGGCGGATGCCGACCACGCCCACCTTGGCCGCCGGGATCAGCTCGAGCACGCCGGGCAGCATGCCCAGCCCGGCGCGCAGGATCGGCACCAGGGTGATCTTGCGGCCCTTGATCCGGCGCACGCGTACCGGCCCGGACCAGCCGTCGATCTCGGCGTCCTCGCATTCGAGGTCGGCCGTGGCCTCGTAGGTCAGCAGCGCGGCCACTTCACCGGCGAGCTCGCGGAAGGTCTTGGTGCTGTTGTCGGCCCGGCGCAGCAGGCCGAGCTTGTGCTGCACCAGCGGATGGTGGACTTCGACGATCTTCATGGCCGGGGAGTCTAGCGGCAGCGGCGTCACGGCGGCGGTCATCGGCCTGAAACACCGCGGACATAGCGTGTGCGCCTTCACAGGCTCCCGAGCGAACCATCGTGTCCAGGCACCACCCGCTGCACCTCGCCATCATCGCCACACTGGCCCTCACCAGCGCCCAGGCCGGCGCCCGGGACGGCACGTCACCCGCCACCGCATCGCCGGCCGTGGCGGCCGTCGCGCTGGACGCGGTCACGCTGGACGGAATCGAGGTGCGCGGGCAGTTCGATGCGCAGATGCGCGCGATCGACTTCAAGCGCGCGTCCGACGCCATCCAGGACACCGTGTCGGCCGATTCCATGGGCCAGTACCCGGACCAGAACGTGGGCGAGTCGTTGTCGCGGCTGCCCGGCATCAGCGTCACCCGCGACCAGGGCGAGGGCCGCTATGTCGTGGTCCGTGGCCTGGATGCCGCGCAGAACTCGGTCACCGTGGATGGCATCGGGATGGGTACGCCGGAAGATGACAGCCGGGCGGCGCCGCTGGACGTGATCCCGTCGGAATCCACCGAACGGCTGACGGTCATCAAGGCACCCACGCCGGACCTGCCCGGTGACTCGCTGGGCGGCACGATCATGGTGGAGTCGGCCTCGGCCTTCGACCGCGACGGCCGCAGCATGCGCTTCAAGGCCGAGGCCAGCCACCAGAACCTCAGCGGCGAGACCAGCCCCAAGGCCGCGTTCAATTTCAGCGAGGTCTACAACGACACCTTCGGCGTGGCCTTCGGGCTGAGCTGGCAGGACCGCGACTACGAGTCGGACAACATCGAGGTGGAGTACGACGACCAGTTCGAGGACGTCACCGGCGACCGCCTGACGCCGATCGAAATACAGCAGCGCAAGTACGCGATCAACCGCGAGCGCACCGGCGTGAACCTCAACCTCGACTGGCGGCCGGACAACGACAACCGCTACTACCTGCGCACGCTGTACACCGAATTCACCGACGCCGAAACCCGACAGAACCGCATCATCCCGATGGGCGAGGGCGACATCTCCGGCTATGACGGGGAGACCTGGCTCGTGGACGGCATCTCCGCCGATGACTTCGGCCGCCGGCTGCGCCATCGCACCAAGGAAGAGGACACCCTCACACTCAGCGCCGGCGGAATGAACCGCCGCGGGGACGCGCGGTTCGACTACCAGCTCGGGTACACGCAGGTGCGCGAGCGCGTGGACGACGAGGTCGAGATGCGCTTCGAATACCTTGGCGACGAGGACCTGGCGATCCGCGTCGGCCCCGGCGGCGTGCCCGCGTTCGACGTCATCGATCCCGCCGGTGGCGACGCCTGGCTGCGCAATGCCAACTACGGCCTCGACCGCCTGGTGGTGGCACCGAAGCAGGTGGACGACGAGGCGCTGAGCGCGAAGTTCGACTTCACCTGGACGGGCGAGGCGCTCACCTGGAAGGCCGGCGTCCTCGGCCGCTGGCGCGACCGCGACGTCAACGTCGACGAGGCCGAATACCGCAACGGCCCGGACGTCGACCTGGCGGACTGGACCACCGGCGCGCCCTCGTACCGGCACGGGTACTACGGCGACGGCCTGTCCTCCGGCGCCATGCGCCGATGGCTGCGCGACAACCAGGCGGCGTTCACCGCGCGCCCGCAGGACGTGGCCGAGAACCGCATGGTCTCCCTGGTCGAGGACTACCGCGCCAGCGAGGACGTGCTTGCCGCGTACCTGATGGGCACCATGGACTTCGGCGACCTGCGGGTGGTCGCCGGCGCGCGCGTCGAGCACACCGGTTTCGATGCCACCGGATGGGCGGTGGACCTGGACGCGGACGGCGCGCTGACCGCCACGCCGACGTCGGCGTCCACTTCCTACACCAGCGTGCTGCCGGGCCTGCACCTGCGCTATGACACCAGCGCCGACTGGGTGTTGCGCGGCGCGGTCACCACGACCATCGCGCGTCCGGGCTTCGGTGACATCTCGCCACGTGCGAGCATCAACCGCGACGACGAAGAAGTGGAGCTCGGCAACCCGCAGCTCGACCCGTACGAGTCGCTCAACGTGGACCTGTCGTTCGAGCGCTACATCGGCGAGTCGGGCATCTTTTCGGCGGGCGTGTTCCACAAGTCGATCGACGGCTACATCGTCGAGACCTGGAGCGACGCCGACCCGGCGTACCCGGGCTACGCGGTCACGAAGCCGGTCAACGGCGAGGACGCCGAGGTGCTGGGCGTGGAGCTCAACTGGCAGCAGAAGCTGGAGTTCCTGCCCGGCGCCTGGAGTGGTCTTCTGGTGGGCCTGAGCGGGACATGGCTCGACACGGAGTTCGTCGCCGGCACCGAGGGCCGCGCGGGCGAGACGTTCACCCTGCCGCGGTCGTCCGAGCGCCTGTACAGCGCCCACGTGGGCTGGGAGAACGATCGCCTGAGCACGCGCTTGGCAGCGGTGTACCGCAGCGAGTACCTGGACGAGATCGGCGACGACGCCCGCTACGACCTGTGGGTCGCGCCCAACACGCAGCTCGATTTCAGCCTGGACTATCGCGTGGCCGACAACTGGGGCCTGTACTTCGAGGCCTCGAACCTGCTCGACGAGCCGCTCGAGCTCTACCAGGGTTCGCCGGAGTTCACGCTGCAGAACGAGCTCTATGGCCGCAGCTACACGCTTGGCGTCAAGGTCAATTTCTGAGGATGCGCACGATGATGGACGACACCCGGACCCCCGGTTTCCTGCGTGGCTGCGCCATCGGCGCACTGGCCCTGGCGCTCGCGGCCTGCGGAGGCGGTACCGCCACGCCGCCAGGCGGTACCGCGCCGGCCGTGGAGGATGCCGAGGATCGCGCCGACCGCGTCCGCGAAGCCGCACGCACTGGCAGCACCTCCGACGCGGCCACGGTGGCCGAAGCCTTCGCCACGCCGATGACGCCCGAGGACAACATCGATTCGGTCGCCAGCTGGACTGCGCCCGACGGGCGCATCCTGCTGCTGGCCACGGCCAAGTCCACCCATCGGCTCGTCGTGTACAACGGTGCCACCGGGGCCTTCGTCCGCCACGTCGGCGAACGTGGCGCCGGCGAAGGGCAGTTCCATCGGCCCAACGGCATCGCCGTGGCCGACGACCTGGCCTTCGTGGTCGAACGCGACAACCGCCGTGTGCAGGTGCTGCGCCTGCCGGGCATGGAGACCGTGGCCATGTTTGGCGCCGAGGTGCTGGAGCAGCCTTATGGCCTCTGGGTGGACCGGGTGGACGACGGCTACGCGCTCTACGTCACCGACGCCTACATGGCGGGGGAGGACGCCGAGGGCGAGGACATCCTGCCGCCGCTGGCGGAGCTCGACCGCCGCGTGCACCGATTCGCGCTGCGTGCCGACGGCGACGGCTACGCCGCCCGCCATCTGGGCGCGTTCGGCGACACCTCGCCCGAAGGCGCGCTGCGCGTGGTGGAATCGCTCTGGGGCGACCCCGCCAACGACCGCCTCCTGATCGCCGAGGAGGACGAGACCTACGCCAACGAGCTCAAGGTCTACGACCTGGAAGGCCGCTTCAGCGGCGGAACCATCGGCGCCGGGTTCCTGAGGGCCCAGGCCGAGGGGATCATGCTGAAGCAGTGCGCCGATGGCGGCGGCTGGTGGATCACCACCGAGCAGGGCAAGGGACGCACGGTGTTCCATCTGTTCGATCGCGCATCGCTGGAATACGTGGGCGCAGTGACCGGCCCGACGGTCGCCAACACCGACGGCATCTGGCTGCACGACGTGCCCACGGAGACCTTCACCGACGGCGTGCTGTACGCAGTGCACGACGACCAGGGCGCGGTCGCGATCGACTGGAGCGGAATCGCCGCGGCGCTGGAGCTTCCGGCGTGTCCGCGCTGACGGCCGTGCCGGCGCACCGGACCGGAGCCCGTCACGCGTTGAAGCGATTGCTGCTGCCATTGCTGCTGGCGCTGCCGGCCGTCGCGCTGGCAGCCGGTACGCCGGCTGACGGCCCGCTGTCGGAGGGCACGCTGTCGGAGAGCACGCTGTCGGAAAGCACGCTGTCGGAAAGCACGCGGCCGGACAGGACGCTGTCGGAAAGCACGCCGACGGGCAGCGCGCTCGGGGCCCGGGCGCCGGAGCCCAACACCCTGGTGCCGGCCGGCGACAGCCACTACGCCGCGGCCGCCCGTCCCGACCGCATCGTCGCCTCGCCGGCGGCCGATCCCGCGCGCGGGTTCCAGGTGGCGTGGCGCACCGCGCCGGGCGTCGAGGCCCCGCTGCTCGAAGTGGTCGTGGCCGGCGATTCGCCCGATACCGGGAGCCCGACCCGGCTGGCCGCGCGCACCACGTGGCTCGAGACCGAGAACGGCCCGGCGGCGAGCCACCGTGTCGGGATCGACGGCCTGGAGCCCGACACGCTCCACGCCTTCCGCGTGCAGGGCGGAAACGGCTGGTGGAGTCCGTGGCGACAGCTGCGCACCGCGGCCGCGTCGGCCGCTCCGCTCGAATTCCTCTACTTCGGCGACACCCAGAACAAGAACGCAAGCCATGGCAGCCGCGTACTGCTGGAAGCCCTGCGGCACGCGCCGGATGCGCGCCTGGCCCTGTTCACCGGCGACCTGGTGAGCGGCGGCGACGGCGAGGACGACAACGAGTGGGGCGAGTGGTACGACATCGCCGCGCCGGTGGCCGCCACCATGCTGGTGGCGCCGGTGATGGGCAATCACGAGTACGCCAAGGAATTCGAGGACACGCCCGACGAGCGCCGGGTCATGGGCGCGTACTGGCCGCATGCCTTCGCGCTGCCCGGCAACGGCGCGCCGGGCGCGGAGGCGTCGACCTACTGGTTCGACATGCAGGGCGCGCGCTTCGTGGTGCTCGACGGCACCTCGGCGCTGGACCTGGGAACAGCGGCGGCGCAGGCGGCGTGGCTCGATGGCGTGCTTGCCGGCAATCCGGGCGAGTGGGCCATCGTGGCGATCCACCAGCCGATGTTCTCGCCGCGGCAGGACCGGGACAACGCGGTGCTGCGCGAGCACATCCTGCCCGTGCTCGAGCGCCACCGCGTCGACCTGGTGCTGCAGGGCCACGACCACGTCTATGGCCGCCGTGGCGGCCTGGTCGCGGGGCAGGGGACGCCGCAGTACGTGGTCAGTGTCGCCGGCGCCAAGCAGTACCGGTTGTCGCCGCAGGCGCGCGCGACGATGGGGCCGGTGGCCGAGGACACCCAGCTGTTCCAGGTGGTGCGCATCGCCGACGGAGTGCTCGAGTACGAAGCGCGCACCGCCACTGGTCGCCTCTATGACGCTTTCAGCATCAGCGGCGACCGCTCCGCGGGCCGGCGCGTCATCGAACGCGCCGCGGAACGTATCGCTCCGCGCGACTGTCCGCGCGCAGCGACGCCCAAGGGGCGGGCGGACCGTTGCTGGGAGTAGGTGCTTGCGCGCCGGAAGGGTGCGCTGGCCCGGCCCGTACCCGGGGGGTGTGCTACGCCGTCCTGTCCGCGTCCTGCTCCCAAGGCCGGGCGCCGGCCATCCATGGCCGGCTCTCCGCACACCCCCCGGGCACGGGCCGGGCTCCGGAGTTCTCCGCTGCGTGGCGAGAAGATCAAAGGCGACCGCAGCGGTACTGCCCCAGCAAAGTCCCCGTGAAGCCTCGGCAATGCCCGAGCAAAGGCCTCGGCGAAGCCGCCCCCGACGTAGGGAGCGGCAGTGTCCCGCGACTCAGGCGGCAGCCTTCACCCGTGGGCCTTCGAGCAGAGCGCGCTTGACCATCGAGACCACCAGGTCGAGTTCGTCCTCGCCCATCTCGAAGCGCGGAGTGAAGCGCAGCGAGTTCTCGCCGCCGTGGATCACGCCCAGGCCCTGCTCGCGCAGCCATTCCTCGGTCGAGCCGGCGCCATAGCCCTTGAACTCCGGCGACAGCTCGCAGGAGAACAGCAGGCCGGTGCCCTGGACCCTGGTGATCAGGCCACCCAGCTCGGCCTTCAGCGCCTCGAGCTTCTCGATCGCCTGCTTGCCGCGCGTGCGGATGTTGCCGCGCACCTCCGGCGTCACCATGCCCAGCACCGCGACGCCCACGTCGGCCGCGCGCGGGTTGCCGGTCATGGTGTTGCCGTAGGTGCCACGCTTGTAGATGCCCGCGGCGCGCTCGTTGACGGCCAGCACCGACAGCGGGAACTGGCCGGCGTTGAGTGCCTTGGAATAGGTCTCCATGTCCGGCGCCTCCTGGCCCTCGAAGCCGGGGTAGTCGACGATCGAGAGCGTGCCGGTGGCACGCAGGCCGGCCTGGATCGAGTCGACCAGCAGCAGCGAGCCGTGGGCCTTCGTGAGTTCGCGCGCGGCGGCGTAGAAGTCCACCGGCACGCTGCGGCCCGGATCGCCTTCGCCCATCACCGGCTCGAGGAACATCGCCTCGATGAACCAGCCGTTGGCATCGGCGTCGGCGAAGGCCTGCTTCAGGGCCTCGATGTCGTAGGGGGCCACGACCAGCACGCTGTCCTCATGGCGGTAGCTGGCCAGCGCGTTGAGGTAGGCCTTGCGGGTGGAGTCGGAATACAGCGCGGGGGCCTCCGTGCGGCCATGGAAGGCGCCCTTCACCACGAGGCGCTTGATGCTGCGGCCGGCATGGCGCGCGCCGGGGTCGGTCAGGGTCTTGGCATTGGTGTCGGCGATGCGCGCGGCCAGCGAGACCGATTCGGAGCCGGAGTTGAGGCACATGAAGGCGCTGTAGGGGCAGCTGCCGCGGGTGTGGCCGATCTCCGCGCGCAGCGCGCGGTCGAGGCGCAGCTGCGAGAGGCTCGGCGTCATGATGTTGGCCAGCGCCTGCGGCTTCGCCATGGCCTCCAGCACGCGTTCCGGCGCATGGCCGAAGCCGAGCATGCCGTAGCCGCCGGTGTCGTAGAGCACGGCGCCCTTGAGGGTCACGATCCACGGGCCGCGCGCGGCCAGCGCCACGTACGGGTTCACGCCGTCCTGCGGGTAGAAGTTCACGAAGCCGGCCTGGATGGCCTGGATCTGGGCGTCCTCGTCGAGGTCCAGGAGGTCCGCGAAGTCGGCTTCGATACGCGAGAATTCGGCGGCGGCGGCTTCGATGGCGGCGGCCAGTTCCGGGTGGCTGGCGGCGAGGCGGGCGAGGGTGGCATCGTCCAGGCCGGGCGTGCGGCGCTCGCCCTTGCGGGCGCGGAGCGGGGCGAGGGCGGCGGTCGGGTTGGCGGTCATTCGGTTCCTCCTGGTGCGTCTGCGGGCCGGATGGCCATGCGATTCCCCTATCGTATCGGTAGGCGTTCGTCGCTTGGTAGGTTCGATCTGCACGGAAACCCTGCGGTTTTCGGCGAATCGACGATAGAATCCGCGCATGAAGCCCAGTCCTGCCGACGAAGCCCTGCTGTCCCTGCTGCGCGAGGACGCGCGCATGCCGACCGCGGCGATCGCGCGGCGGCTGCAGCTGTCGCGCACCACGGTGCAGAGCCGCATCGAGCGCCTGGAGCGCAGCGGGGTGATCGCCGGCTATACGGTGCGCGTGGACGAGGCGCACGAGCGCGAGCGCATCCGTGCGCTGATCATGATCACCGTGTTTCCCAAGCAGCAGCCGAACGTGGTCGAGCACCTGCGCCAGATGCCCGGCGTGCGCGCCCTGCATTCGGTCAACGGCGCCTGGGACCTTGTGGCGATGGCGGTGGTGGCGACGATCGGCGAGATGGACGAGCTGACCGACCGCATCGGCGCGCTGGATGGCGTCGAGCGCACCACCTCCACCCTGCTGCTGTCGACCAAGTTCGAACGTTGAGGCCCGCTTGAAGAAGTCCGATTTCGCATTTGACCTGCCGACGTCGCTGATCGCGCAGGCGCCGCTGGCCGAGCGTTCCGCGAGCCGCATGCTGGTGGTGCCGCCCGGTGATGCCGGCTACGACGACCGCCATGTGCGCGAGTTGCCGGAGTTCCTGCGCGCGGGCGACCTGCTGGTGTTCAACGACACCCGCGTGATCCCGGCACGCCTGTTCGGCCGCAAGCAGGGCAGTGGCGGCCGGGTCGAGATCCTGATCGAGCGCCTGCTGCCCGGCGACGAGGCGCGCGCCCAGGTCGGAGCCAGCAAGACGCCGAAGCCGGGCAACCTGATCGAGCTCGATGCGGGTGGCGTGGCCGAGGTGGTCGCGCGCGACGGCGGTTTCCACCACCTGCGCTTCCACGTCGAAGGCCCGCTGCAGACCTGGCTGGAAAAGGCGGGGCGGATGCCCCTGCCGCCCTACATCCAGCGCGAGCCGGGCGCCGACGATGCCGAGCGCTACCAGACCGTCTTCGCGCGCGAGGCCGGTGCGGTCGCCGCGCCGACGGCCGGCCTGCATTTCGACCAGGCGCTGCTTGCCGCCCTGCGCGACCGGGGCGTGGAGACCGGACACGTGACCCTGCACGTCGGCGCCGGCACTTTCCAGCCGATGCGCGTGGACGACGTGCGCGAGCACCGCATGCACAGCGAGTGGATCAACGTGGGCGCGGCCCTGGTGCAGCAGGTGCGCCGCACGCGCGAGGCCGGCGGACGCGTCATCACCGTGGGCACCACGGTGATGCGCGCGATGGAGTCGGCGACGGTGGAGGGCGAGCTGCACCCGTTCGCCGGCGAGACCGCGATCTTCATCGTGCCCGGCTACCGCGTCACCTCGGCCGACATCCTGCTGACCAACTTCCACCTGCCCGAGTCCACGCTGCTGATGCTGGTCTCGGCATTCGCCGGGCGCGAGCGGGTGCTGGCGGCCTATGCCCACGCCGTGCGCGAGCGCTACCGGTTCTTCTCGTACGGCGATGCGATGTTGCTCTATCGCAACGATTGATGGGTCGCGAGTCGAGTATCATTCTCATTTGAGCGGCGCCGCCGCCGCCCGCACCCCACAGGAGATGCCAGTGAAGCCCATGATCCGCCTGCCTCGCGCCGCCCTTGCCAGTGCCTGCGCCGTGTTCCTGCTCGCAGCCTGTGGCGGCCAGCCTGCCGGTAACGATACGGCGGCGACCGCCGATTCCAGCGCCACCGGCCAGGACGGCGCGGCCCCCGCGCAGGTCGAAGGCAGCGGCGAGGTCAACCTCTACACCACGCGCGAGCCGGGCCTGATCCAGCCGCTGCTGGATGCCTTCACCACCAGCTCGGGCATCAGGGTCAATACCGTGTTGCTGAAGGACGGGCTGCTCGAGCGCCTGGGCGCCGAGGGCGAGCGTTCGGTGGCCGACGTGCTGATGGTGGTCGACACCGGCAACATGCTCGACCTGGTGGAGGCCGGGCACACCCAGCCGCTGCAGTCCGACGTGCTGGAAGCGGCGATCCCGGAGCACCTGCGCGGCGCCGACGACCAGTGGTTCGCGATGAGCCTGCGCGACCGCGTGCTGTACGCGCACAAGGACCTCGACCTCGAGTCCTTCCATTACGAGGACCTGGCCGACCCGCAGTGGAAGGGCAAGGTCTGCATCCGCTCGGGCCAGCATCCCTACAACACCAGCCTGTTCGCGGCGATGATCGCCCACCATGGCGCGGCCGAGACCGAGGAGTGGCTGCGCGGGGTCAAGGCCAACCTGGCGCGCAAGGCCGCCGGCGGCGACCGCGACGTGGCCCGCGATATCCTCGCCGGCATCTGCGACATCGGCATCGCCAACGCGTACTACGTCGGCCGCATGAAGAACGCCGAGCCCGGCTCCGAGCAGCACCAGTGGGGCGAGGCGATCAAGGTGATCCGCCCGACCTTCGACGTCGACGGCGGCGGCACGCACGTGAACATCAGTGGTGCCGCGCTGGCCCGCCATGCGCCCAACCGCGACAACGCCGTGAAGCTGATGGAATACCTGGTGTCGGACGAGGCGCAGAGCCTGTATGCGCGCGCCAACTACGAGTATCCGGTCAAGGCTGGCGTCGAACTGGATCCGGTGGTGGCGAGCTTCGGCGAGCTGACCGTGGACGACCTGCCCCTGACCGAGGTGGTGGCCAACCGCCGCGAGGCCAGCGCGCTGGTCGACAAGGTCGGCTTCGACAACTGATCCGGCGGCGGCATGGTGGCAGCGGCAATGCATGCGGGTGCGCTGCACCCGGTGGTCCACGGCGCGCGCCGCCGTGGGCTGCGCCGGCTGCTGCCCGAAGGCGGCTGGCAGTGGGCGGCGGTGGCGATCGCCATCCTGGTCCTGCTGCCGCTCGCGGCGCTGGGCTGGACGGCACTGCAGGGCGGGCAGGAGGGCCTCTGGACCCATGTCGCCCGCTATGTGCTGCCGGGTGCCGCGCGCAACACGCTGGCGCTGCTGCTCGGCGTGGGTGCGCTGGTGGTCGCGATCGGCACCGGCGCGGCCTGGCTGGTGACCGCCTTCGACTTTCCCGGCCGGCGGACGCTGTCATGGGCGCTGCTGCTGCCTTTGGCGGTGCCGACCTATATCGTCGCCTTCGCCTACCTGGACCTGCTGCACCCGCTGGGCCCCGTGCAGGGCCTGGTGCGCGACCTGCTGGGCTACGACAGCCCGCGCGACTTCCGCCTGCCTGACATCCGGGGCCTGGCCGGCTGCATCGTGCTGCTGGGCTTCGTGCTCTATCCCTATGTCTACCTGACCACGCGCGCGATGTTCATGACCCAGGCGGCCGGGCTGCTGGATGCCGCGCGCACCCTCGGTGCCACGCCGGCACAGGTGTTCCGGCGCGTGGCCCTGCCACTGGCACGCCCGGCGATCGCGATCGGCACCGCGCTGGCGCTCATGGAGGTCCTCAACGACATCGGCGCCTCCGAGTTCCTCGGCGTCCAGACGATGACGGTGGCCGTCTACACCACCTGGGTGACGCGCTCGGACCTGCCAGGCGCGGCGCAGATCGCGCTGGCGATGCTCGCCATCGTGGTCGCGCTTCTCGCGCTGGAGCGGTACGCGCGGCGACGCCAGCGCTATGCGGCCGGCGAACGCCCGCGGCCGATGCGTCCGCAGCGCCTGCGCGGTGCCGCGGCGGCCTTCGCGCTGGCCCTGGGGCTGGTTCCGGTGGTGGTCGGCTTCCTGCTGCCGGCGGGCTACCTGGCGTGGGAGGCGCTGGAGCGTGTCGGCCGCCACGGGGTCTCGCCGCAACTCCTGGCGAGCGTCGGCAACACCGTTGCCGTGGCAATGGCCGCGACCCTGGTGACGCTGTCGGCGGGCCTGGTGCTGGGCTGGTCGATGCGCCTGGCCCAGGGGCGTCGCCGTCCGGCCGGTGCGCTGCTGGCGCTGCGCGGCGGCAGCCTCGGCTATGCGGTGCCCGGCACCGTGCTGGCCATCGGCATGCTGCTGCCGCTGGCCTGGTTCGACGACGGCGCCAACGCCCTGCTTGCCGGCTTCGGCATGTCGCCACGGATGCTGCTGATGGGTTCGGCGGCGGCACTGGTGCTCGCCTATGCCGCGCGCTTCATGGCCGTTGCCGCCGGTGGCATCGAGGCCGGCCTGGCCCGCATCCCGCCCAGCCTCGACCAGGCCGCGGCCAGCCTGGGCCACGCCCCGGGGTCGACCCTGTGCCGCATCCACCTGCCGTTGCTGCGCCCGGCGCTGGCCGCGGCCGCGCTGCTGGTGTTCGTGGACGCGATGAAGGAACTGCCGGCGACCCTGCTGCTGCGGCCGCTCAATTTCGAAACCCTGGCGACCTGGCTCTATGCCGAGGCCTCGCGCGGCACCTACGAGGAAGGCGCGGTGGCGGCATTGCTGATCGTGGCCGTCGGCCTGCTGCCGGTGGTGCTGCTTGCGCGCACCGGCGTGCGCTATGGACGGGAGAAGATGTCGTGACCCAGGCGCTGCTGGACATCGCGGACATCCGCGTCGGTTACCCCGCGCCGGGCGGCGGCACGCGGGTGGTCGTCGATGCGCTGTCGCTGGCGCTCGGTGCTGGCGAGATCGGCTGCCTGCTCGGCGCCTCGGGCTGCGGCAAGACCACGGTGCTGCGCGCGGTGGCGGGCTTCGAGCCGGTGCTCGAGGGCAGCATCGAGGTTCAGGGCCAGCGCGTGGCCGCGGCCGGGCTGTCACTGCCTCCGGAGAAACGCAGCGTCGGCATGATGTTCCAGGACTATGCGCTGTTCCCGCACATGGACGTGGCCGCGAACGTGGCCTTTGGCCTGCGTGGCCGCAGCCGGGCCGCACAGCGCGAACGGGTGGGGGAGATGCTGGCGCTGGTCGGCCTGGCCGAGCGCGGCGGCAGTTATCCGCACGAGCTCTCCGGTGGCCAGCAGCAGCGGGTGGCGCTGGCCCGCGCGCTGGCACCCGGCCCGGCGCTGCTGCTGCTGGACGAGCCGTTTTCCAACCTCGACACCGAGACCCGCCAGCAGCTGGCGGCCGAGCTGCGCGGTCTGCTGAAGGCGTCGGGCGCGACGGTGCTGATGGTGACCCACGACCAGTCGGAGGCCTTCACCATGGCCGACCGGATCGGGGTCATGGACCAGGGCCGCATCCTGCAGTGGGACTGTGCCGAGGCGCTGTACCGGCGGCCGCTCGACCGCTTCGTGGCCGGGTTCATCGGCCGCGGCACCCTGGTGCCGGCGGCGGCGGTAGGGCTCGGCCGCAAGGGCGACGTGCTGCTGCGGCCGCACGCACTGCGGCCCGATCCCGGGGGCACTGTGATGGCCGATCTCGTCGCGCTGGCCTTCCGCGGCCCGGGCCATGTGCTGGGACTGCGCCTGGAAGGCGGTGCGCTGGTGGAGATCGACCTCGACGATGCCGAGGTGCCGCCGCTGCTGGGCCTCGCGCCGGGTGCGCCGCTGCGGCTGCGGCTGGCGGACGACGCGCTGGTGTCCTTCGACTGACGTCGCCGCGGCCGCCTGCGCCGGGCGCCGCGTTCCGCGACAATAGGCGGCCCTGTCCGCCTCCAAGGTCACGATGTCCCGCATGCAGTTCGAGCTGCTCGCCACCGACGGCGCCGCCCGCCGCGGCCGGCTGTCCTTCCCCCGTGGCACCGTGGAGACCCCCGCCTTCATGCCGGTGGGCACTTACGGCACGGTCAAGGGCATGCTGCCCGCCCAGGTGCGCGACCTCGGTGCCGAGATCATCCTCGGCAACACCTTCCACCTCTATCTGCGGCCCGGCCTGGACGTCATCGGCGCGCACGGCGGCCTGCACGGCTTCGCGCGCTGGGACGGCCCGATCCTCACCGACTCCGGCGGCTTCCAGGTGTTCTCGCTCGCGCACCGGCGGAAGATCACCGAGGCCGGCGTGACCTTTGCCGCGCCCACCGACGGCTCGAAGGTATTCATCGGCCCCGAGGAGTCGATGCATATCCAGAAGGTGCTGGGCTCGGACATCGTGATGATCTTCGACGAGTGCCCGCCGGTGCAGAAGGACGGGCAGCCGGTGGACCCGCGCGTCATCGAGCGGTCGATGGAGCTGTCGCTGCGCTGGGCGGAGCGTTCGAAGCGCGCGCACGAGGGCAATGACGCGGCGCTGTTCGGCATCGTGCAGGGGGGCGTGCATCGCGACCTGCGCACGCGCTCGGCCGACGGGCTGAAGGCGATCGGCTTCGACGGCTATGCCATCGGCGGCCTGGCCGTGGGCGAGACCGAAGCCGAGCGCAACGCCATGCTCGAGCACACCTGCCCGCAGCTCCCGGTCGAGCGTCCGCGCTACCTGATGGGTGTCGGCCGCCCGGAGGACCTGGTCGATGGCGTGGCCCGCGGCGTCGACATGTTCGACTGCGTGATGCCCACCCGCAACGCGCGCAACGGCCACTACTTCACCTCCTTCGGCACCGTGCGCATCCGCAACGCGAAGTACGAGCAGGACCTGCGGCCGATCGAGGAGGGCTGTGGCTGCCCGGCCTGCGCGGGGGGATACACGCGCGCCTACCTGCGCCACCTCGACCGCTGCAACGAGATGCTCGGCCCGATCCTCGGCACCCTGCACAACCTCTGGTACTACCAGACGCTCATGGCCGACATGCGGGCGGCGATCGCTTCGGGAACCTTCGAGGCCTTCCGGTTGTCATTCCATGCGGCGCGGCAGGCCAACCAGGGCTGACGCCGATCGCGGCTGTAGCCGCTCCTGCAGGTCGGATCACGGCCCCTCCGGGGCCGTGGCATAATTGACAGCTGATTTCCGTATCGGACCACACGCATGAACCTGCTCGACTTCCTGATCGCCCCCGCGTATGCCCAGGCCGCCGCGCCCGCCGCGCCCAACCCGTGGCAGTTCCCGATCATGATGGTCGTGCTGTTCGCCATCATGTATTTCATGATGATCCGCCCGCAGGTGAAGCGGCAGAAGGAGCATCGCGCCATGGTCGAGAAGCTGGCCGTGGGCGACGAAGTGCTGATCGGCGGCGGCATCGCCGGCGTCGTGCGCCGCGTCGGCGACACCTTCGTCAACGTCGAGATCGCCGACAAGGTCGAGATCCGCGTGCAGAAGACCGCCATCGGCAACGTGCTGCCGAAGGGTTCGCTCAAGGCCGCCTGACACCCGCCGGACGCTGCAGGGCCGGCCCGGGTGGCCGGTCCGCGCCGGTGCCCGCTCCAGAACCCGTCTTTCCCGCCCGCGGGACGACCTCGCGCAAGACCCGACCATGCTCGAATTTCCCCGCTGGAAGTACGTCGTCATCCTTTTCGTGGTGCTGTTGGCGACGCTGTACGCGCTGCCCAACATCTATCCGCAGGATCCCTCGGTGCAGATCACGTCCAACCGCGGCGCCGCCACGGGCGTCGAACTGGATGCGACGATCGAGTCGGCACTCGCCGGGGCCGGCGTCACGCCGAAGTCGATCGACACCGAAGGCGAGGGCGAGCGCATGGTCCGGCTCGCGAGCCTCGACGACCAGACCCGCGCCGCCGACGCCCTGCGTCCCGCGCTGGGCGATGACTACGTGGTGGCGCTGAACCTGGCCTCCACCGTGCCCGACTGGCTGTCCCGGTTCGGTGCCAAGCCGATGCTGCTGGGCCTCGACCTGCAGGGCGGCGTGCACTTCGTGCTGCAGGTGGACCAGAAGGCCGCGCTCGACAAGCGCCTGGACGCCTACGCCGACGAGATCCGCGCGATCCTGCGCGACAACCGCATCCGCTACGAGTCGGTCGAGCGCAATGCCACCGGCACGATGGTCGCCCAGCTCGCCGACTCCGCCGACGCCGATCGCGCCCTGTCGCTGCTGGCGACCGCGCAGCCCACGCTGCTGCGCGAAGCCGTCGGCAACCGGATCACGGTCCGCGTGCCCGAGACCGAGCTCAACCAGATCTCGGCCGATGCCATCGACCAGAACATCACCACCCTGCGCAACCGCGTGGACGAGGTCGGCGTGGGCGAGCCGGTGATCACGCGCCAGGGCACCGACCGCGTGGTCGTGCAGCTGCCCGGCGTGCAGGACACCGCCGAGGCCAAGCGCATGATCGGCGCCACCGCCACGCTGGAATACCGTGCGGTGATCGACGGCGATCCCTATGACGCCGTCAATACCGGCAACGTGCCGCCCGAGGCGCGCGTGTACTACCAGCGCCAGACCGGCTTCGACGGCAAGCCGATCCCGGTGCTGCTGTCCAAGCGCGTGATCGCGTCCGGCGAGCAGATGGTCGCCGCGCAGTCGACGCTCGACGAGAACGGCATGCCGGCGGTTAGCGTCACGCTGAACAACATCGGCGGCCAGCGCATGTTCGATTTCACCTCGGTCAGCGTCGGCAAGCCGATGGCCGTGGTCTATATCGAGCGCGTGCCGCAGGTCACCACCAATGCCGCCGGCGAGGAAGTCCGGAGCTTCCGCGTCAGCGAGGAAGTGATCTCGATCGCCAACATCAACGGCGTGTTCGGCAAGCAGTTCCAGACCACGGGCCTCGAGAAGGCCGAGGCCGACAGCCTCGCGCGCCTGCTGCGTTCGGGCTCGCTGGCCGCGCCGATGGACTTCATCGAGGAGCGCATCGTCGGTCCCAGCCTGGGCGCCGAGAACGTCGAGCGCGGCACCACCGCGGTGCTGTACGCCTTCGTGTTCACGCTGATCTTCTTCGGCGTCTACTACCGGATGTTCGGCCTGTTCACCTGCGTGGCGCTGCTACTCAACCTGCTGATGGTGGTGGCGGTCATGAGCCTGTTCGGCGCGACGATGTCGCTGCCGGGCTTCGCGGGCCTGGCGCTGTCGATCGGCATGTCGGTGGACGCCAACGTGCTGATCAACGAGCGCATCCGCGAGGAGTTGCGCGCGGGCATGCCTGCGCGCGCGGCGATCGCAAACGGCTACGACAAGGCGTCGGGCACGATCTTCGACTCCAACATGACCGCGCTGCTGGCCGGCGTGGCGCTGTTCGCCTTCGGTACCGGCCCGCTCAAGGGCTTCGCGGTGACGATGGTGATCGGCATCCTGACCTCGGTGTTCACCGCGGTGACCGTCTCGCGCGCCATCGCCACCCTGGTCTATGGCGGCAAGCGCAAACTCAAGACCCTGGCCATCTGACGCGGGCACACCAGACATGAACATCTTTCCCCTGCGCCTCATCCCGGCCACGCCCAACCTGGACTTCATGCGCATCCGCTGGCTGGCGGTGGGCCTCTTCGTGCTCGCGGCCGTCGCGGCCATCGCATCGATCGCCGGCAAGGGTTTCAACTACGCGCTCGACTTCACCGGCGGCACCGTGGTCGAACTGCGCTTCGAACAGCCCGCCGACGTCGATGGCGTGCGCGACCGCCTGGCCGAAGCCGGCTATGCCGGTGCCCAGGTGCAGACCTTCGGCAGCGGCAGCGACCTGCTGGTCAGGCTGCAGCCGCGCGACGGCGAGACCAGCGCGGACGCCACGAGTCGCACCGCCGACGAGGTGAGGCAGGCCGCGTCGCTGCCCGACAATGCCGCCATCATCCAGAGCAGTGCCTTCGTGGGGCCGCAGGTGGGCCGCGACCTGGCCGAGAACGCGGTCTACGCGCTGCTGTTCGTGGTCGTCGGCTTCCTGATCTACATCGGCTTCCGCTTCGAGTGGAAGTTCGCGGTCGCCGCCATCGTCACCACGCTCAACGACGTGCTGATCGTGGCCGGCTGGTTCGCGCTGTCCGGCCACGAGTTCGACCTGACCGTGCTGGCCGGCCTGCTGTCGGTGATGGGCTTCTCGATCAACGACACCATCGTGGTCTTCGACCGCGTGCGCGAGAACTTCCGCAGCATGCGCGCGCCGCCCATGGAGGTGCTCAACGCCTCGATCAACCAGACGCTGTCGCGCACGATCATCACCTCGGTGGTCGCGTTCCTGACCGTGCTCGCGCTCTTCCTGTACGGCGGTGGCTCGCTCGAGGGCATGTCGCTGGCGATGATGATCGGCATCGTGATCGGCACCCTGTCGTCGATCCTGGTCGCGTGTCCGCTGCTGACCATGGGCGTGCTCAGGGTCACCAAGCAGGACCTCCTGCCCAAGGCCCGCGACGACGCGGAACTCGCGCGCCGCCCCTGAGTCCGGCAGCCACGGTGCTGCCAGGCTCATGCAAAACCCCGCCGTATGGCGGGGTTTTCGCATTTTGTGCTTCGGCGTAGCGCGCGCTGCCCGGCGTGGACGCAGGGGGGACGCCCAGCCGGATGTCTCCGCGTCCTGCTCCCATCATCCGTCCGCCGGCCATCCATGGCCGGCTCTGGATATCCCCCCTGCGTCCACGCCGGGCACCACCGTCGTCGCGGTCGGGAAAGAACAGCCCGGCGGCGCTTCCGGACTGCCATGCATTCCCGCTGGTCGCTGCTTTGGAAAGCGCGGCGCCCAGCAGCCATCAGCACAGCCGCCGCCGGCACCGGCGCCGGTGCTTTGGCTTTCGCCTTTGACCTCCGCCCCGAAGCCGGACAACTCCGTGGCGCGGCGCGTGTCCGGGGGGTGTGCGGAGAGCCGGCAATGGATGGCCGGCGCCCGGCCTTGGGAGCAGGACGCGGACAGGACGGCGCAGCACACCCCCCGGGCACGTGCCGCGCCAGCGCGCGCCCCCGGCGAAGCACGCTCCAGCCGTTGCAGTTGCAGTTGCAGTTACTGTCGCCGGAGCAAGAAGCGTCAGCGAGGCACAGCGCCCCTCAGGGACCTCAGTACGCCGCGGCGTACCCCGAAGCGACGATGTTCTTCTGCAGCGCCTCCGAGACGCGCAGGTTGCCCGCCACGATCTGGCGGCTCTGCATCGCGATGTGCACCGGGCCCATCACCGCACCCTTGTAGTCGGTGACCTTGCCGCCGGCCTCGCGGACCATCAGCATCCCCGCCGCGATGTCCCAGGCCTGCACGCCCGCTTCGAAATAGCCATCCAGGCGGCCCGCCGCCACATACGCCAGGTCCAGCGCCGCCGAACCCGTGCGGCGCACGTCCTCCGCCACCGACAGTACCTGGCGCAGGCAATCGAACTGGGCCGCCGTGCGTGCGCGCTCGCGCGGATGGAAGCCCGTCGCGATGGTGGCGCCATTGAGATCCTTGCGCTCGGCCACGCGCACGCGCTTCTCGTTGAGCTGGGTGCCGCCACCGCGGGTCGCAGTGAACAGTTCGTTGCGCAGCGGGTCGAAGATCACCCCGTGCAGCGGCTCCGGGCCCTCGCAGAGCGCGATCGACACGCACCAGTGCGGGAAGCCGCGCAGGTAGTTGCTCGTGCCATCCAGCGGATCGATCACCCAGGTGTAGCGGCTGGGACCGCGGCTGCCCTTCTGCTCGCCGTATTCCTCGCCCAGCACCGCGTACTCGGGATAGGCGCGGCGCAGTTCCTTGACCACGGCGGCCTCGGCCAGGCGGTCGACTTCGCTGGCGTAGTCCATGCGGTCCTTCTCGACGACGTTGATCGCGTCGAGCTTGTGCATGTGGCGCAGCAGGACGTTGCCTCCGGCGCGGGCCGCCTTGACCATGATGTTGACGGCAGGTTGTTGCATCGGGGACGGGCTCCGGCGTGGATGGGCGGCAGGGGGAAAGAACAGGCGGCTCAAGGCCGTCGCACAGTTTACCATTCGCGCCCATGAACACTGTCCAGCCAGCGGGCGATATCCGCATCGTGCTCGTCGGCACCTCGCATCCCGGCAACATCGGCTCGGCCGCGCGCGCCATCAGGACCATGGCCCTCGAGCGCCTCGTGCTGGTGGCGCCCGAGCGCTTCCCGCATGCCGACGCCGTGGCCATGGCCGCTGGCGCGGACGATGTGCTGGCCTCGGCCACCATCGTCGACAGCCTGGCCGAAGCCGTCGCCGATTGCGGCCTGGTGCTGGGCTGCACCGCGCGCAGCCGCCGCATCCAGCTGGAAGAGCTCTCGCCGCGCGCCGCCGCGGCACGCCTGCTGGATGCCGCCGTTCCCGGCGCGCCGGTCGCGCTGGTCTTCGGTCGCGAGCGCACCGGACTCGAGAACCACGAGCTGCAGCTGTGCCACGCCGCCGTGCACATCCCCGCCAATCCCGACTACAGCTCGCTCAACCTGGCCGCCGCGGTGCAGGTGCTGGCCTACGAGCTGCGCATCGCATCCCTGGAACGCGCGGGGCTGCCCACGGGGGGCGGCGACGGCCACCGCGAAGCGCCGGCCAGCCACGCCCAGCTCGAGGGCTTCTTCGAGCAACTGGGTGACACGCTGGACGCGATCGACTTCCACAAGGGCCGCGCGCCCGAGTCGGCGCTGCGCAAGTTGCGGCGCATCTTCCTGCGCTGCGGGCTGGACGAGCGCGAGGTGCGCCTGCTGCGCGGCGTCCTGGCCGATGCCCAGCGGATGGCGCGGCTCGCCGGCGGGGACCGTGGGGACCGTTCCTGATACGTGCTGGCGGTCATGTTTTCGGCTAACCTGCCGCATTCCGATCCTTCAGGGTGCGAGCACCAGCAACATGCCACGCCGCATCCGCCAGTTCCTGGCCGCGATGGCCGCGTCGCTCGCCCTGTGCGCACCGGCCGCGGCCGCCGAACCCGGCGTCCTCGTGCTTGGGCGCATCAGCGACGATCCCGCCGCGCACTATGACCAGCTCAGGCAGCTGCTCGATTACGTGGTGCCGCGCATGTCCGACGTCGGCATCCGCGAGGGCCGCGTGCTGATGGCGCGCGACAGCAAGCAAATGGAGAGCTACCTCCGCCGCGGGCGCGTGGACTGGGTCACCGAGACCGCGGGCAGCGCCATGACCCTGCAGGCGCGCGCCGGGGCGAAGCCGCTGCTCCTGACCGAGCGCAACGGGGCGGGCGCCTACCGCACCGTGTTCATCGCGCGCCGTGACAGCGGCATCACCGGACTCGACGACCTCCGCGGCCGCAGCATCGCCTTCCAGAACCCGACCTCGACCAGCGCCTACTTCGTGCCGGCCATGACCCTGATCGATCGGGGGCTGGACATGGAGATCCTGCTGTCGCCCACCGACCGCCCCGCGGAAGGCTCGGTCGGCTATCTCTTCGCGCGTTCCGAACTCAATATCAGCACCTGGGTGCACAAGGGCCTGGTGGACGCCGGTGCCTTCAGCAACCTCGACTGGGAAGGCGTGCAGGGCATGCCCGACAGCTACCGCGACGACCTGGTGGTCTTCCATACCACCGACGCGTTCCCGCGCGGACTGGAAATGGTCCGCGGCGACCTGGACCCCGCGGTGGCCGGGCGGCTGCGCGAGGTGCTCGCCGCGGCGGGCAATGATCCGGCCGCAAGCGAAGCCCTGCAGCGCTTCTTCGGTACCACGCGCTTCCTCCCGATCGACGCGGAGGCGGCGCGGTCGCTGGACCGGCTGCGCGACGGCGTGTCCGAGGTCGGCAGGGTGATCGAATGAGGGCGGGCGGTGGGCTGTACGCCCGGTTCCTGGTGGCCCTGGTGCTGGCGCTGGTCGCGGTGCTCTCGGTGGTGGCGGTGGTGCTGCAACGTCAGGAGGTGATGCGCCGCGACGTGCTCGAGGTCGGGCGCGAGTCCATGCATGCGCTTGCCTTCGACCGCCTCGCCGAGCGCTCCGAGGCCGCCGCGGTCGAGCTCGCCGGGAGCCTGGTGAACCCGCTGTACTACTTCGACCTTGACGAGATCGGCAGCCTGCTGCGCGCGGCCCTGCGCCAGCCCGACGTTGCCTATGCCCTGGTCTATGACAACACCGGCGCGGTGGTGCACGACGGGTCCCGCGACGTACGCAGCTATGGCCAGGTGATGGACGATCCGATGGCCTTCGAGGTCGTCACCGCGCGCGCGCCGCACGTGCAGGCCAGCGACGACGTGCTCGACGTGGCGGTGCCGCTGTACATCGGCGACGTGCGCCTGGGCGGACTGCGCGTCGGCTATTCGCTGGCCTCGGTGATCGCCGACGAGCAGCGCGCGGGCAGTGCCATGCGCGAGCGCCTGGACGACATCGGTGCCCGCCACGGCGGCCTGGTCGCGAGCCTGCTGGCGGGCCTGGTGCTGCTGGCGGTGGGCCTGGGCCTGCTGGTGCAGCGCACCCTGGTGCGCCCGGTGCGGCAGCTGGCCGATGCCGCGCGCGAGATCGAGGCCGGCAATTTCGTCGCCGCGATGCCCGATAGCCGGCGCCGCGACGAAATGGGCGACCTGGTGCGTGCCTTCGGCCGGATGCGCGACAGCATCGCCCGCCACGACCGCGACATGCGGCGGATGGCCTATACCGACGCGCTCACCGGGCTGGCCAACCGTCTTGCCTTCCGCGAGGTGCTGGACCGGCGGCTGCTGGAACTCAACGGCGCCAGCCGCCAGCTGGCCTTGCTGTTTGCCGACATCGACGACTTCAAGCGCGTCAACGACACCCTCGGCCACGACGCCGGCGACGAGGTACTGGTGCAGTTCGCCAACCGGATTTCCGAGCAGGTGGCACGGCTGGGCGGGGAGGGCGCGCTGCTGGCGCGCTTTGGCGGCGACGAGTTCGTGATCCTGATGGAGTCCGAAGCCGACGCGCCCGATGGCGTACGCGAGATCGCCGGCCACCTTGCCGAGACCCTCGTCGCCGAGCTCGGGCGTCCGATCGTCATCGCCGGGCGCCAGGTCTTCCTCGGTACGTCGATCGGCGTCACCGTGTTCCCCGACGACGCCGTCGGTGCCGCCATGCTGATGAAGAACGGCGACATCGCCATGTACCAGGCCAAGGTTGCCGGCAAGAACTGCCACCGCTTCTACAGCCGCGCCATGGACCAGGCGGTGGAGCGCAGGGTGCGCATGGAACAGGACCTCCGCGGGGCCTGGGACCGCGGCGAACTGAGCCTGGCCTACCAGCCGGTGTACCGGCTCGAGGACCGGCGGCTGGTGGGCGCCGAGGCGCTGCTGCGCTGGCAACACCCCGAGTACGGCGCGGTGGCGCCGTCGGTGTTCATCGACGTCGCCGAGCAGAGCGGCCTGATCGAGACCATCGGCCCGCAGGTGCTGCGTGCGGCCTGCGCGGATGCCGTGCGCTGGCACCGCGACTTCCCCGGCAACGAGGCCTTCGTCTCGGTCAATGTCTCGCCGCGACAGCTGCGCAATGGCGACCTGGCCGCGCAGGTGGCCGAGGTGCTGGCCGATACCGGGCTCCCGGCAGCGTGCCTGCACGTCGAGCTGACCGAGACCGCGGTCATCGGCGACGAGCTGCGCGTGAGCGGCCTGCTGGCGCGGCTGCGCGATGCCGGCATCAAGGTCTGGCTGGACGACTTCGGCACCGGCTTCTCCGGGCTCAGCCACCTCCGCCGCGTGCCGGTGGACGGCGTCAAGATCGACCGGAGCTTCATCGCCGACGTGCTGCGCGACCCCGACGACCTCGCGCTGACCACCGCGATCATCGCGATGGCGCACTCGCTGGGCATCACGGTCGTGGCCGAGGGCGTGGAGAAGGAAGGCCAGTACGATGTGCTGCGCGAGCGCGGCTGCGACCTTGCGCAGGGCTACTGGCTGGGCCATCCGATGACCGGGCAGGACTTCCGCCGCCTGCTGGGCTGAACCGCGCGGAGGTGACGAGCGAGGGCGCTCAGCGGCCCGGAACCATCCAGTCGAATGCAAGCGCGCCCAGGGTGCCGCCGGCGGCGCCGAACGCCGCGATCGCCACCAGGCCGGCGAGCCAGGCCAGCAGCATCAGTGCGCCGTCGCGTTCGAGCAGGGCCAGGGCATAGCCCAGCAGCAGCACGCCGAACACGTAGTTGGTGAACGGGATCGGCAAGGCCAGCAGCACGCCCAGCAACACCAGCAACAGGCCTGTGAAGAAGGTGGCCGCCGGGTGGTCGATCAGGCCTGTCATCCGCGGCCGGACCAGGCGCTCGAGTCGAGCCAGGGCCGGCGAGATCCGCTGCGAGAAGCGCGCAAGCGTGCTTCGCCTCGGGCCCCGCCTGGCCACCATGCGCGGCAACCACGGCCGGCGCATCAGCACCAGGAGTTGCACCCCGACCAGCATCACCAGCGGGCCGCTGAGCGCACCCGCCACGCCCGGGATCGGCAGGAAGGCCGGCAGCGTGGCGATGAACAGCAACATGCCGAACAGGCTGCCGCCGAGGCCTTCCATCATCGAGCCCAGGCTCACGACATCGTCGGCCGGACCCGCGGCGAGCGCGGCCAGCACCGCGCGGGCACTCGCGCGCGGCGGCGCTTGGCCGGGCTCAGGCATCGCCGACGGGCGCCACATCGAGCCGCTGCAGCAGCAGCTTGTCGATGCGTGGACCGTCGAGGTCGACCACCTCGATCCGCCAGCCGGCCCATTCGAAATGTTCGCCGACGCTGGGGATGCGCCCGAAATGGGCGATGGTCATGCCGGCGGCCGTGTTGTAGTCGCGATCGTCGCCGTCGGGCAGGGCCTTGCCGTCGAGCAGCTCGCGCAGCGACTCCGCGCTGAGGCCACCGTCGACGAGCAGCGAGCCGTCGTCGCGCTCGACCACGAGCGGGTGCGCATCGGCGCCTTCACCGCTCGAGGTGCGCCCGATCACGGCTTCCAGCACGTCGTTGACGCTGATGATGCCGGTGACGTCGCCGTACTCGTCCACCACCAGCGCCAGCGACTGCTGCGCCTCGCGCAGGATCTCGATGAGCTTGAGCGCCGGCGTCGATTCCGACACGAACAGCGGTTCGCGCAGGTGCTCGAAGAGGTCGAAGTCGCCCGCACGGAGGCGGTCGATGAGCGATTTGACCTCGAGGATGCCCACCACTTCGGTATCGCTGCCGCGGTAGACCGGGTAGCGCGAGAACGGCGTCTCGCGCATCGTGGCCAGGTTCTCGTCCAGGCTTTCGGCCGCGTCGAGCCATGCGATGCGCGTCCTGGGCGTCATCAGGCTCTCGGCATGGCGGTCGCCCAGCGCCATCACGCGATGCATCATGTTGCGCTCGTCGGCGTCGATCACGCCCTGCGCGTGGCCCTCGCTGACCAGCATGCGGATCTCCTCCTCGGAGATCGCGCCGCGCTCGTCGTCGCGGATCCCCAGCAGGCGCAGCACGCCGCGGTTGATCCTGCCGAGCAGCGACACCACCGGGCGCGCGGCCGTGGCCAGCGCCTGCAGCGGAATCGCCACGGCGCTCGCGATGGCCTCGGCATTGGTCAGCGCCAGGCGCTTGGGGATGAGCTCGCCGAAGATCACCGAGCCGGCCGTGATCAGCGCCACCGCGGTGCCGAGGCCGATGCCGCGGGCGTATTCCGCGGCCGAGGGCATGATGCCGGCAAGCCACGAAGCGACCATCAGGCCGATGGCCTCGCCACCGAACAGGCCGGTCAGCACGCCGATGCCGGTGATGCCGATCTGCACGGTGGACAGGAGATTGTCGGGCTGCTCGGCCAGCTTCAGCGCGGCACGCGCGCCGCGGCTGGTCTCGGCCATCTGGCGCAGGCGCGAGACGCGCGAGGTGACCAGGGCCATCTCCGACATCGCGAAGAAGCCATTGAGCGCGATCAGCGCGATCACGATGAGCAGTTCGATCATCGGAGTCCGCCTCCGGGTGCCGCCCGGCAGGGGGCGGAATGGCGCGGGGGCAGGGGGGCAGCGCGGTGTTGCGGGCGCTGCGGGGGTCTAGTGTCGTCGTCCATGGTGTTCCGGGGCGGGGTGCGCAGCGCGCACGGCCGGATGATAGCAGGCCGGCATCACGGCGCCATCGACGCGCAAGGGTGGGCGCGGAGTCACGATACCGTCATAATTCCGCGGCCCGCGAGCCCGGGCCAAACCCCCAGATCCCGCGGAAGAGGCGAGCGCCATGTTTTCCCTGCAGACCATGTTCGGCCAAGGCAAGCAGTTCTACACGCTGCTGGAGGAGGCCGCCCAGGCCGCGCTCGACGCATCCACGGCGCTCCACGCGATGCTGCGCGAGGCCGACCGCCAGCCGGCGCTGGACGCATTCAAGCTGGCGCGCCTGCGCGAGCGCGAGGCGTCGAACAAGATCAGCCAGGCGCTGGTGGACAGCTTCATCACCCCCATCGAGCGCGAGGACATCGAAGCCCTGGGCTCGGCGCTGTACAAGATCCCCAAGCAGATCGAGAAGTTCGCCGACCGCTACGCGCTGGCGACCGCACAGCTGGGGCACATCGACTTCGCACCGCGTGCGGCGATGCTGGAGCAGGCCGCGGGCGTGGTGGTGAAGATGGTCCGCCAGCTGCGCCATCTCAAGCTGGAGCCGATGAAGGCGCTCAACGACGAGCTCCGGATGATCGAGAACGAGGCCGACCGCCTGATGCTCGAGCTGTACCGGGACATCTACTCGGGCAAGCTCGACGCGCGCGAGATGTTCCTGCTGAAGGAATTCTTCGAAATCCTCGAGAAGGCCATCGACCGCTGCCGCGAGGCCGGCGTGGTGGCCTACGAAATCGTGCTGAAGAACAGCTGAGGCCGGCGCCGTGCTCACCCTGGTGCTGGTCGTGATCCTGGTCGCGCTGACCTTCGAGTACATCAACGGCTTCCACGACACCGCGAACTCGATCGCCACCGTGGTCGCGACGAAGGTGCTGTCGCCGATGCAAGCTGTCGGACTGGCCGCGAGCATGAACCTGGTCGGCGCGCTCGCCGGCACCGCGGTCGCCAAGACGATCGCCTCCGGCCTGATCGATGCCGGCGTGGTGGAGGTCGGCTCGCAGCTGATCCTGTGCGCGCTTCTGGGCGGCATCACCTGGAACCTGATCACCTGGTGGTTCGGCCTGCCGTCGTCGTCGTCGCACGCGCTGATCGGCGGCCTGATCGGCGCGGCCCTGGCGGCCACCAGCAACAACTGGAACGCGATCATCTGGTCCGAGCCCGCCGAGCCGGTCTATCGCAGCGCCGGCGTGCTGTGGAAGGTGATCGTGCCGATGGTGAGCTCGCCCGTGCTCGGCTTCGTGGCCGGCTTCCTGATGATGGGCGTGCTGTTCTTCCTGATCTCGATGATGGCGCGCAGCGGTGGCCTGCTGGCCCGCATCGCGCGTCCGCGCTGGGTCAACGGCTTCTTCGGCAAGGCGCAGATCGTGAGCGCCGCCGGCATGGGCTTCGCGCACGGCATGAACGATGCGCAGAAGACGATGGGCATCATCGCGCTGGCGCTCGTGAGCGCGCAGTCGGCGGGTACACTGGATACGCTGCCGGACTGGCTGGCCTTCCTGCATCCGTCGGATGCCGCGCTGGCCGAAGGCGACATCGACACCTGGATCAAGATCACCTGCGCCCTGGTCATGGCCGCGGGCACCGCCGCTGGCGGCTGGCGCATCATCAAGACGCTGGGCCACAAGCTGGTGAAGCTGCACCCGATCCATGGCTTCGCCGCCGAGACCAGCGCGGCCTCGGTCATCCTGGCGGCCTCGTCGCTGGGTATCCCGGTGTCCACCACGCACAACATCTCGTCCGCCATCATGGGCGTCGGCACGGCCAAGCGCCTCAACGCCATCAAGTGGACGGTGGTGGAGAAGATGATCGGTGCCTGGGTGCTGACGATCCCGATGTCGGGCGCGATCGCCTACGGCCTGTTCCGGCTGCTCGGCTGGATCGGGTGGCTGTAGGCCCGACCCGGCCGCGCCCGCAGCGGGTCCGCCCGCTGCCGGCGCCATCGTGGAGCCGCCCGGGTTGAAGCCGGTGCGCGTCCGCGCAGGCTGGATCGTCGCCGCGGTCGCGCTGTTCGCGCTGGCGATCGCATCGGTCTTCTTCCTCGACGCATCCGTGCATCCGGTCTGCCACGACGCCCGTGCCTACTGGCGCATCGCCGGCGTCTACGCCGAGGACGGGATCCTCGCCGCCCACCACGCCGCGAACATGCGGACATGGGCGTACCCGGCCTTGCTGATGCTCGTGCTGCGGCTGTCGGAGGCCCTCGCGCTCGAGGCGGGCCCGGTGCTGTTCGTACTGCAGTTCATTGCCCACCTGGGCTCGTGCGCGTTGCTGGCCGCGCGTGTCTTCGTGGCGCGGCGCAGGCCGGCACTGCTGCTGTTCGCCCTCCTGGCCTGCAATCCCTTCGTGCTGCCCTACGTCGGCGTGTCGCTGACCGACGGTGCCGCGCTCGCCTGCTTCAATGTCTGGCTGGCGGCCGTGGTCTCGGGTGCGCGGCCGGGCAGGTACCGGTGGGCCTGGATCGCGCTGGCCGGTGCCATGGCGGGTGCCGCATGTGCCATCCGGCCGGCCTACGTGTACCTGCTGCTGCTCACGCCACTGGTCGCGCTGGTCGGCGGCAGGCGTCTGCGCGAGCGGCTGGTCGCGGTGGTGCTGGCGCTGGTGATGCCCTTCCTGGCGCTGGGCCCGCAGGTCGCGATCAACCATCTGCACTTCGACCGCGCGACGCCGCTGCCGGTGGGCAACCTGGGCGCGGGCCAGGTCATCTGGGGGATCACCAACCTCAAGTACGGCACCAGTCCGGTGCCGGATGACGATCCGCGCATGTTCTACCCGAACCCGCTGGCGGGCGGGACCGGGGAGGTGGAGGGATTGGGCTGGTACCTGCGGCATCCCGCTCGCGGCGCGGGCACGCTGGCGCTGAAGCTCGTCGGTGCGTTCGACTTCGATTTCCTGCCGGCCTATGTGTGGGACCGCGAGCCGCCATTGCAGTGGCTGTTCCGGCTCCTGTCCCTCGGCCTGCTGGTCGCGGGGCTGTCAGGCATGTGGCTGTATGCGCGATCGACGCCGCCGGCGCAGGCGGCCTGGCTCGGTCCGCGCTGGATGCCGGCGGTCGTATTCGCGGCATGGGCGGCGGTAACCCTGCCCTCGGCGGTGGAGCTCCGCTTCACGTTGCCGATGCTGCCGCTGATGCTCGCGCTTGCCGTGGTCGCGGGGGTCAGGCTGCATGACGACCGGTGGCGCCCGTCGCGCCGCGTCCTGGCCCTGCCTGCGCTTGCATTCGTCGCGATGGCCCTGGCGGCCGGCTTCGTCGGTCGCCAGAACGTGATCTTCGATCCGACGCCGGCCGATCCCGACACCATCGCACTGTACGAATGCAGGTGAGCAGCCCCAGGACGGGGCTCAGAGCAGGTCGCCGTCGGCGCTCAGGATGCGTTCCAGGCGGTCGCCCATGCCACCGATCTCCAGCACCAGCCGGCCCACTTCGGCCGCGTCCAGACCGTCGTAGGGCCGGTTCTCGCAGAGCTGCAGATAGGGCACGTCGTCGAGCTGGCCGATGGCGAGGTAGCCGACGCGACTGCCCCAGTTGTAGGCCAGGGCGCGGCGCGCATCGACGCCGGTGAGCGGCGCGACCGCGGTGCTGACCCGGAGGTAGCAGCGGCCATCGTCGTCCTGGAGCTCGCACAGGAAGATGGACTGGTGGCGGCGGCCGCCGTCGAGGCTGAGCTCGACACCGACCAGGAAGGCCTCGTTGACCGTGGTCCGGAATCCGTTGGTCCCGAGGTGGCGGCGGACCTGTTCGAAGTTCTGCATGGCGGCACCCGCGTGGCGGACGTGTGGCTATCCTAGCGCAATGGCCCCGGACGACCCCGCAGAGCGCATCCTTGCCGCCGTGCGCGCGATCCCCCGCGGCGAGGTCGCGGGCTATGGCGAGATCGCGCGCCGCGCCGGGTTGCCGGGCCGTGCGCGCTGGGTCGCCCGGCTGTTGGCAGCGAACTCCGATGCCGGGCTGCCCTGGCATCGCGTGCTGCGCAGCGACGGGCGGATCGCGTTTCCCGCAGGCTCGGCGCACTGGCAGGACCAGGCGCGACGCCTGCGCGCGGAAGGCGTGGAGGTGGTCGAGGGCCGCGTGCGCATCGCGCGCAATCCCGGCCTGGCCCCTTCGCTCGATGCCGAGGTCTGGGGCCCTGGCTGACGCGTCGACACGGGCCGCACCGGGGCAACCGGTATCATGGGCATCGCCCGCGAGGACCCCGAATGCTGACCAGCCTCCCCCCCGTCACCAAGGCGCTGCTGATCGCCAATGCCGGCGCGTTCCTGCTGCAGAGCCTGCTTCCCGGCGCGCTGTTCGCACCGCTGATGCTGTGGCCGATGGGGATGGAGGCCTGGGCACAGGCAGCCGGCGCGCCGGGCTTCCTGCCGTGGCAGGTCCTGACCTACGGATTCCTGCACGGCAACCTGGCGCACCTGCTGTTCAACATGCTGGCGCTGGTGATGTTCGGGGCGCAGCTGGAGTACGTCTGGGGGCAGAAGCGCTTCCTGACCTACTTCCTGGTCTGCATCGCAGGCGCTGGCCTGTGCCAGCTCGGCGTGGCCAGCTGGTCGGTCCTGGAGGGGGGGATGCCATACCCCACGGTGGGCGCCTCGGGTGGTGTCTTCGGCCTGCTCCTGGCCACCGGCATGCTGTTCCCGCACCAGCGCGTGATGCTGCTGATCCCGCCGATCCCGATGAAGGCGCGCACGCTGGCGATCGTCTACGGCCTGGTCGAGCTGTACCTCGGCATCGCCGGCACCCGCTCCGGCGTGGCCCACTTCGCGCATCTGGGCGGCATGCTGTTCGGCTGGCTGCTGATCCGCTACTGGCGTGGGCAGCCGCCGTTCCGGCGCAGCCCACCGCGGGCGCGGCATTTCTGATCCGCGCCCGCGGTCGATGCGTCAGCGCCAGAGGCTGACGCGCTCGGCCTCGTTGCGGTACATGGCATTGCCGGCCTTGCAGCCGTAGACCTCGCTGAAGGCGGGCAGGTTGGTGAGAGGGCCATTGGTCCGCCACTGTCCCGGCGCCTGCACCGCCATGCCCGCCCGCTGCTCGGCCACCGCAGGCGAGACCTGTTCGCGCCACAGGCCCGCCCAGGCGCCGAAGAAGGCCTCGCGTCCTTCCTTCGCCGCCTCGGGCTGCGCCTGGCTGAAGGCGTCCCAGGCGATTTCCATCGCGGCAAGGTCGGCGGCGTTCTCATCGCCGGTCAGGCTCGCGTTGAGCTTGCGGCCCGCCAGGCCCGGATAGTCGTAATTGCCGTACTGCGCGGCAAGGGCGTTCAGGCGGTCGGTCCAGGCGGTGGCGGTGCCCGGCGTCCACCAGTCGCGCAACTCGCCGGCGGCATCGATGTGGCGGCCGCGGCCGTCGACCGCGTGGCTCAGCTCGTGCGCGACCAGGGCGCCGAAGCTCCCGTAGTGCGCGGCGCCGTCGCGTGCCATGTCCAGCACCGGCGACTGCAGCACCGCGGCCGAGACCAGCAGCCGGTTGTGCGCGGCGTCATAGGCCAGCGCCGGCTCCTGCGGCTGCACCGGCCAGCGGCGCTGCGCGTTGCCGCGACCGATGCGCTTCATCTCCTCGCGGTGCTGCCACGTGGACGCGATCAGCATGTTGCCGCCGAAGCTGCCGCGGCCCATCGGCTGCACGGTGTAGTCGATGTCGCGCACCGGCGCGCCGACCTCGATCTTCAGCGCCTGCAGCTTGGCGGTGGCCGCGGCGCGGGTGGGTTCGTCCATCCACGGCGCGCGGGCCACCGCGCGTACCAGCGCGTCGCGGATCCCGACGGCGATGGTCTCCGCACGATTGCGGTTGGCGTCCGGCAGGTGGCGGCCGACGTATTCGCGCGCGACCATCTGCCCGGCGGCATGGTTGATTGCCTGCAGGACCAGCTGCTCGCGCGGTGGCTGCGCCGCCTCGCCGCGCAGCACGCGGCCGCGGAAGTCGAACGACGCGTCGCGGAAGCTCTTCGACAGGTAGGGCGCCATCGCATCGCCGACATGGAAGCGCAGGTAGGTCTTCCACTGCGCCGGCTTGAGGCTGCCCACCAGGCCGTCGAGCGTAGTGAAGAGCTCGGGGTTGGCGATCGACACGCTGTCGTCGGCCACGCCCTGCGCGGTCAGGAACTCGTCGAGCTGCAGCCGCTTCCAGGTCTTGCCCAGGCCTTCGGTCGGCACCAGCGCGTAGTTCCGCCGCGGGTCGCGCAGTTCGGCGATCGGGCGCGACGCGCGCGCGATCCGCGTTTCGAGGTCGATCACCAGCTGCGACTCGGCTTCCAGGTCTGCCTCGGCGGTCCCGGTCAGGGCCAGGATGCGGCGCACGTAGGCGTTGTAGAGCCCGAGCACTTCGCGCGCCGCCGCGTCCTCGCGGGTGTAGAACGCAGGGTCCGGCAGGCCGGTACCGCCTTGTGCGAAGTAGCCGACGTGGCGGTCGAGATCGGCGAGGTCGAGATCCGCGCTGAAGTTGAAGACCACCGGGATGCCGACCTGGTGCAGGGCGGCGATGGCCGCCGGGATGTCCTTGGCGCGGCGGATGCCGTTGATGCGGTCGAGCAGGGGAGCGATCGGCTTCGAGCCATCGGCCTCGATCGCGGCCTCGTCCAGGCCGCTGGCCCAGAAGTCGCCCAGCAGTTTCTGCACATTCCCCTGCGGTGCGTTCATGGCGGTGGCCAGGAGCTCCCGCTGCTGCTCCAGCACGCGCGCCTGAAGCTCGCCCAGCGCCGACACGGCCCCCGTGGCGGGGACAGGATTCGCCGCCAGCCAGTCCTTGTTGGCGAACGCATAGAAATCGCCGCAGGCGGTCGGGCCGGCAGGCGCACGCGCCGCGCCACGGCGCTGGGCGTCGGCGTCAGGAGTCACGAAGGCGAGGGCGAGGCTGGTGGAAAGCGCGAGTGCGAGGGGGGCGTGCCTGGGCATCATGGAGTCCGACGGAGTTGACCGCGGGAGTCTATCAAGCGGGTCCGTTGGCGGGACTGAAATGTCGCGTACTCCAATGACGCATGCGGGGGGCAGCAGCCGGAACGAAGAGCTGCCGGTTGGCGGCAGCCCGGCGTGGACGCAGGGGGGATGCCCAGCCGGATGTCTCCGCGTCCTGCTCCCATCATCCGGCCGCCGGCCATCCATGGCCGGCTCTGGACATCCCCCCTGCATCCACGCCGGGCCCCGACTTCCGTCGCGGTCTGGTGGAAAAAGCCGGGCAGCCGCAGCTTTCTCCCGCGGGCTGGGCAACGATCGTGTCGTGTTGTGCCGAGCCTCCGGCTTCCGGCGGCGCTGCCGTTGCTGTTGCTGTTGACTTCCGCTCCGAAGCCGAAAGACTCCGGAGCCCGGCCCGTGCCCGGGGGGTGTGCGGAGAGCCGGCCATGGATGGCCGGCGCCCGGCCTTGGGAGCAGGACGCGGACAGGACGGCGTAGCACACCCCCCGGGTACGGGCCGGGCCTCGCGCGCCCGCGACGAAGCAAGCCTCCAGCGGTCCGGGACCAACAAGAAGGGCCCGGCAATGCCGGGCCCTTCCAAGAGCGCTTCGGTGAAGCGCGATTACCAGATCACCACCTGCGCATCACCCTCGCGCACCATCGCGTCGCCCGGCTTGCACTGGAACGCAGCCGCAAACGCCGGCAGGTTCGAGGGCGCGCCGATCGCGCGGAAGTTGGCCGGTGCATGCGGATCCGTGGCGATGCGCACCTTCAGCTCCTCGTCGGTGAAGTTGCGGCGCCACACCGTCGCCCAGTTCGCGAAGAAGCGCTGGTCGCGCGACAGGCCCTCGACCATCGGATCCTCGCTGCCCTCGGTGGCCTTCTTCATCGCATCGTAGGCCGTGGCCAGCCCGCCGAGGTCGGCGATGTTCTCGCCCAGCGTCAGTTTGCCGTTGACGTGCAGGCCAGGCGCCGCCTCGTAGGCACTGAACTGGTTGACCAGCTTGTCGGTGCGGGACATGAAGCCCTTGGTATCGGCCTCCGTCCACCAGTTCTGGAACTTGCCGCTGGCATCGAAGCGGCTGCCCTGGTCGTCGTAACCGTGCGTCATCTCGTGGCCGATCACCGCGCCGATGCCGCCGTAGTTGAGCGGATCGTCGGCATTGGCATCGAAGAACGGCGGCTGCAGGATAGCGGCCGGGAACACGATCTCGTTGGCCAGCGGGTTGTAGTAGGCGTTGACCATCTGCGGCGGCATCGCCCACTCGGTCTTGTCGACCGGCTTGCCGATCTTCGACAGGCCCCACTTGTAGTTGAACTCGTTGGCGGCCTGCAGGTTGCCGAGGTAGCTGTCGCGCGAGGTCGTGAGGCCCGACCAGTCACGCCACTTGTCGGGGTAGCCGATCTTGGGCGTGAAGCTCGCCCACTTCTCGAGCGCCTTGGCCTTGGTCTCGTCCGACATCCACTCCAGGTTCTCGATCCGCGCCTTGAGTGCCTGGCTCAGGTTCTCCACCAGGCTCTCCATGCGCTCCTTGGCCTCGGGCGAGAACGCGACGTCGACATACATCTGGCCCAGCGCCTCGCCGGCCTGGCCGGTGATGGTGTCGAGCACGCGCTTGCCGCGCTCCTTCATTTCCTTCTGGCCGCGCAGCGTCCGCGAATAGAAGTTGAAATTCTCCTCGGCGAACGCATCGGCCAGGAACGGCGAGGCGTTGTCGACGGTGTGGAAGCGCAGGTAGGACTGCCAGGTGGCGGGTTCGACGTCGGCCAGCATGGTGCTGACCTCGGCGTGGAATTCCGGGATCGCGAGCGAGAACTTCTCCGGCGCCGCGACGCCCTGCGACTCGAAGAAGCGCGTCCAGGGGAAGTTCGGGGCGAGCGCGTCGGCGTCGGCCAGGCTGACCGGGTTGTAGAACAGGCTGACGTCGCGCGACATCTCCTCGCTCGACTTCGACACCTTCGCCAGGCGGGTCTCGAACGCGACCACGTCCGCGGCCTGCTTGCCGGCATCGGCGGCGGGCACGCCCGACAGCTCCAGCACCTTCGCGACATGCGCCTGGTAGGCCTCAAGCTTGTCCTTCTTGTCGGCGTCGAAGTAGTAGGTCTTGTCGGGGAGGCCCAGGCCGCCGGGGAAGGCGTAGGCGATGTTCATGGACGAATCCATGAAGTCGGCCTCGGGGCCGAAGCCGAACAGCGTGAACTGGCCGCGCGCCGCGCTGGTGCGCAGGTAGTCGGCGATCTTCTCCGGCGCATCCAGGCCGGCGATGGTGGCGAGCTCGGGCTCGAGCGGCGCCAGGCCCTGGGCGTTGATCGCCTCGGCATCGGTGCCGGTGGCCCACAGGTCGCCGACGATTTTCTCGACGCCGGTGGCGCCCTCGAGCGAGGCCGCGTGTTCGGCCAGCTGGCGCTGGATGGCCTGCGAGCGCTCGTCGAGCATCTCGAACGCGCCCCAGGAGGTGCGGTCGCCCGGGACCGGGTTCGCCGCCAGCCAGGTGCCGTTGACGTAGGCGCCGAAGTCGGTGCACGCATTGCCGTTGGGGTCGAAGTCCGCGGCCTTGAAGCTGTTGACGCCCGGAAGCGTCGATTCCTCGAGGGCGAAGGCCGGAGCCTCGACGGCGGCACCGGCGGGCACCGTGGTGGCGGGCGTGGAATCGCGCTGGCAGCCGGTGATGGCGGCGGCAACCGCCAGCGAAAGCAGCAGGAACTTTGGTGCAGGCTTGGAAACGTGACTCATGCGGACTCCGCCCTGGCGGGCATGGCGATGAAGGGACTGGCCGCCCCCCAGGGCCGGCCAATGGTGGAATGTACGCCTGCGCCCCGGGCACGCAGGGTGCAGAAGGTCATGCGGCCCGGCGCCTCCCGGAGATGGCGGCGCGCAGGGGCCCGTTCAGGCGCCATGTGCCCGGCGCGCCCGCGTTCACGTATAGTGGCGGGGTTGGCGCACGGCAGTCCGTTATCCGGTCATTGCCCAGCCGCGGCCCCGCAAGGCGCCCCGGCCCTTTAACTCCCGCACGTCTCTCGTCGCGCAGACACGGCCCGGACATCTCCGGCAGCCGTCAAATCCATTGCCCGCCGCGCGGATCACGGAAAGCGCCGGGCAAGCTGCGAACCAGGAGTTCCATCCATGTCCGATACCCGGACCTTCGAGGCCCTCGGGCTCTCGTCCGCGCTGCTGCGCACGCTCGAAACGAGCGGTTACACCGTTCCCACCCCGATCCAGGCCCAGGCGATCCCCTTCGTGCTGGCCGGCCACGACGTGCTGGGCGCCGCCCAGACCGGCACCGGCAAGACCGCGGCCTTCGGCCTGCCGATGCTGCAGCGCCTGTCGAAGGAAACCCCGCCCAAGGGCCCGCGCAAGCCGCGTGCCCTGGTGCTGGTGCCCACCCGCGAGCTGGCGGTGCAGGTCGCCGACAGCCTCAAGGAGTACGGCCGCCATCTGCGGATGAACGTCACCACCATCTTCGGTGGCGCCGGCATGCAGCCGCAGATCGACAACCTCCGCCGCGGCGTCGACATCCTCGTCGCCTGCCCGGGACGCCTGATCGACCACATGGACGCCGGCCACGCCAAGCTCGACGCGGTCGAGGTGCTGGTGCTGGACGAGGCCGACCGCATGCTCGACATGGGTTTCCTGCCGCAGATGAAGCGGATCATGGGCCGGGTGCCGAAGTCGCGGCAGACGCTGCTGTTCTCGGCCACCTTCGAAGCGCGCATCAAGGCGCTGGCGCTGGAGTACATGCAGTCGCCGAAGCAGGTCGAAGTCGCGGCGCAGAACACCATCGCCGAGACCATCGTGCACCGCGCGCATCCGGTCGATTCGGCCAGCAAGCGCGATCTGCTGGTCGACATCCTGTCCGCGCGCCACACCGACCAGGTGCTGGTGTTCGGCAAGACCAAGCACGGTTGCAACCGCCTGGCCGAACAGCTGGAGAAGTCCGGCCTGCCGGCCGTGGCCATCCATGGCAACAAGAGCCAGGCCCAGCGGCAGAAGGCGCTGGACGCGTTCAAGTCCGGCCGCGCCCGGATCCTGGTCGCGACCGACGTCGCCGCGCGCGGACTCGACATCCCGAACCTGCCGCTGGTGATCAACCACGACCTGCCGATGGTGGCCGAGGACTACGTGCACCGCATCGGCCGCACCGGCCGCGCCGGCGCCACGGGCGAGGCGCTGTCGCTGGTGTCGCCGGAAGAGGGCGCGCTGCTCAACCAGATCCAGAAGATGCTCAAGGCCGAGATCCGGATGGACGTGGTGGCGGGCTACGAGCCGAGCAGGCCGATCCGCCTGGATGCACCGATGCCGCCCCAGGGCGGTCGCGGCCAGCGT
>DATBUS010000103.1:0-10573 GCA_036515815.1 Luteimonas sp. | reverse complement strand
GGCAGTGGTTGCGGCAGCCGGTGCGGCCTCGGCGGGCTTCGCGGCCGGCGTGTCCGTGCCGGCCTTGCCCTCGGACTTGCCCGCACCATCGCCGCTGTCGGCGAGGTTGCGCTTGGTATCGCCGTCCTTCTTGAAGTCGGTCTCGTACCAGCCGCTTCCGGCCAGGCGGAAGGACGGCGCGGTCAGGCGGCGCGACACCTCGCCGCTGGCGCCGCAGGCCGGACAGGTGTCCGGGTCCGGATCCGACAGCTTCTGCAGGCGGTCGAAGGCATGGTCACAGGCGGCGCAGCGGAAGGCGTAGATGGGCATGGCAGGCACGGGGAAACAGTGGAAACCGCCCGGGATGTGGGGGCTGCGCCGCCGGTTGCAAGGCGGCGCAGCCGCCGCTCACTCGCTGCCCCAGGGGGCGGGCGGCAGTTCGACCGGGGTGGTCAGGTCGAATTCGACCTGGAACAGGCGGCCTTCGGGGTTGAGGCCGCCTTCCGGGCGCGAAAGCTCGTAGAGGAAGCGCTTGCCGGGCTCGATCTCCATCGCCCAGGTATTGGTGGTGGACACGTCGGCGCCGGTGCGGCCGAACAGCTCGATCGACTCCTGGTCAACCGGGAACTCCTGGCGGACGGCGGTCCCTTCGCTGGCGGTGTCGCCGCCATACATCGTCTGCTCGTCTGGCGTGCCGTCCTCGTGGCGGTGGTCGTGCTTCAGGCGCAGGCCGCCGTCGGTGCGGGTGATGACCCAGGTCCGCGAATGATCGTCGCCGACGTGGAAGGGCACGCGCAGCTCGCGCGTCGGGTCGTCGCAGCCGCGCACGTGCATGACCAGCGACTTGCCTTCGAAGGCATCCGGTTCCGGCGACGCCGGCTCGTTGGCCACGATCCGGCCGGCAAAGGCCTGGCCGCAATGGCCTGCGAGCGCGGCCAGGAAGGCGTCGGCCGGCTCCACCGCGGGGACCGGTGCGTCCAGCGCCTCGGCAGGCGGCGCGGCCGCATCGGTCGCGGCCGGCGTGGCGGCATCGTCGGAGGGCGCACAGGCGGCCAGGGCCAGCAGTGCTATGGAAAGCGCGGAGATCCGGATCGTATTCATCGGACCACAGTAGACCGGTGGCCACGCCGGAGCAATCGCCCTGGCCGACTGCCCGCGTCCCGGGCTCAGCCGTACAGCGCCAGCAGCTCCTCCTCCGCCACCTGCAGCTCACCGCGCAGCGCCTGCTGCCGCTGCGCAAGCGCCTGGCCACGGGCGCCGCCATCGGCGTACACGGCGGGGTCGGCAAGTTCGGTCTCGATCGCGGCGATGGCGGCTTCCAGCGTGGCGACCCGCTCCTCGGCCTTGGCCAGCCGGTGCGGATTGATGCGCGGCGCCTTCGCCTCCGGCGCCGGCGCGGGCGGCGGAGGCGGCGGCGCACTGGCTGCCCGTGCGGCTTTCGCGGCCGCGGCACCCCCCGAAGCCTCCGACGCCTTCGCATCCTGCGGCCGCGAACGCAGCCAGGCGGCGTAGTCGTCGAGGTCGCCGTCGAAGGGGCGGACCACGCCGTCCGAGACGCGCCAGTAGGTGTCGCTGACCAGGCCGATCAGGTGGCGGTCATGCGAGACGAGGACGATCGCGCCGGGGAAGTCGCTCAGCGCCTCGGCCAGCGCCTCGCGCATTTCGAGGTCGAGGTGGTTGGTCGGTTCGTCGAGCAGCAGGACGTTGGGCTGCCGCCATGCGATCAGCGCCAGCGCCAGGCGCGCGCGTTCGCCGCCACTGAACCCGTCGATGGACTCGAAGGCGCGGTCGCCGGGGAAGCTCCACTTGCCAAGGAAGTTCCGGAAATCCTGGGTGGAGGCGTTCGGGGAGATCTCGCGCAGGTGGTCGATGGGCGAGGTGCCCGCCACCAGCGCCTCCACCGTGTGCTGGGCGAAGTAGCCGATCCGCAGGTCCGGGTGGGCGTAGCGCTCGCCGGTGAGCAGGGGCAGCTCGCCCACCAGGGACTTCACCAGGGTCGACTTGCCGGCGCCGTTGGGGCCGAGCAGACCGATGCGGTCCCCGGCTTCCAGCCCGAAGTTGGCGTCGTGCAGGATCACCGTCGGCGCCACTGCCCCTGTAGGCGCGGCTCCTGTGGGAGCCGCTCCTACAGGCGGGGTCCCGGCCATCGCGGCTTTGGCCGCTTCTACAGGTGGGGGGGCGGGGTAGCCGCAGTCCGCGTGGTTGAGGCGCAGCAGCGCATGGGGCAGGCGCGCGGGGGCCGGGAAATCGATCCGCACCTCGCGCTCGGCACGCACGGCTTCGGTATCGGCCAGCTTCGCCAGGCGCTTGACCCGCGACTGCGCCTGCGCCGCCTTGGCGGCACTGGCCTTGAAGCGGTCGATGAAGCTCTGCAGGTGCGCGCGCTCGGCCTGCACCTTCTCGTGCTGGATCTGCTGCTGGCGCAGCTGCTCGGCGCGCTGGCGCTCGAAGGCGGTGTAGTTGCCGATGTAGAGCTTCGCCTTGCCGCCGTGCAGGTGCAGGGTGTGGGTGTTGACGTTGTCCAGGAACTCGCGGTCATGCGAGATCAGCAGCAGCGTGCCCTGGTACTTCATCAGCCACTGTTCGAGCCACAGCACGGCATCGAGGTCCAGGTGGTTGGTGGGCTCGTCCAGCAGCAGCACGTCGGACGGCGTCATCAGCGCGCGCGCCAGGTTCAGGCGCACCCGCCAGCCGCCGGAGAAGCTCGACACCGGGCGTTGCTGGGCCTCGCCCGGGAAGCCCAGCCCATGCAGCAGCCTGCCGGCGCGCGCGGCGCCGTCGTAGCCGCCCACTTCCTCCAGCTTCTGGTGGGCTTCGGCCACTGCTTCCCAGTCCTCGGCCGCGAAGGCATTGGCCTCGGCCTGGAGCGCGGCGTGCACCGCGGCGTCACCGGCCAGTACGAAGTCGATGGCGGCGTCCGGCAGGGAGGGCATCTCCTGCGCGATCGATGCGATGCGCAGGCGCGAGGGCAGGTCGAGGTCGCCACGGTCGGCTTCGACCTCGCCCCGCACGGCGGCGAACAGCGAGGACTTGCCGGTGCCGTTGCGGCCCACCACGCCCACGCGCCAGCCGGCGTGCAGGGACAGGTCCACATCGGACAGGAGGAGGCGCTCGCCGCGGCGCAGCGCGAAATTGCGGAAGGAAATCATCGCGCCAGTTTACCGGGCTGCGCGGCCCGGCCCGGCTGCGGTAACGTCGGATCCGCGCCGGAGGGGCGCGCGACGGAAGGCGGGGCGATGGCGATGCAGCTCAATGTGCAGGTGGCCGCATGGCTCCACGCGCAGGTGACCGGCGGTGCCGCGCTGGTGCAGGTCATGCCCGCGCTGCTGCGCCAGGGTTTCGACGAGGTGCAGGTCCGGCGGCTGTACAACGCCGTGCTGTCGGATCCCGACGGATTCCAGGCCGGCTTCTCGCGCGCCGCGGGCGGACAGGCCGATACGCCCTACTCCCTGCCCCAGGGCCTGGTGCACGCGCCAGCCCCGGCGACGGCCGGAGTCGACCACGACGGCTTCCGGCCGGTGGCCGCGGTGCCGGCCGGGGCGCGCAGCCTGGCCAGCGACCACGGCGTGGTCCGCGTCGCCTTCCGGCTGGAGCGCCCGCACGTGGTGCTGCTCGAGAACGTCCTCAGCGACGCCGAGTGCGATGCCCTGATCGCCGAGGCGCAACCGCGCCTGAAGCCGGCCGGCGTGGTCGATTCGGACCGCGGCGGCAGCAAGCGCGACGCCCGCCGCACCAGCGAACTGGCCAGCATCCAGCGTGGGGCCAACCCGATGGTCTCGCGCATCGATGCACGCATCAGCGCCATCACCGGCGTGCCAGTGGCCCAGGGCGAACCACTGCAGGTGATGCGCTACGGGGTCGGTGCCGAGTACCAGCCGCACTGGGACTATTTCGACCTCGCCCGTCCGGGCCAGGCCGCCGCGCTGCGCAACGGCGGCCAGCGCATCGCCAGCCTGGTCATCTACCTCAACGATGTCGAAGCCGGGGGCGAGACCACCTTCCCGCGCTGCGGCCTGTCGGTCGCGCCGCGCAAGGGCAGCGCCGTGTTCTTCGCCTATACCGATGCCCGGTCGCGCACCGACCCGATGTCCTTCCATGCCGGCGCGCCGGTGGTCCGTGGCGAGAAGTGGATCGCCACGCGCTGGATGCGCGAGCGCGAGTTCTCGGCAACCGGCGTATCGACGGCCCCCGAGGGACTGCGCTGAGCCGGCCCTGCCGGCATTGACCACGGTGTTCAGCGGGTGTTAAAGCGGAAGCGCCTCCAGCAGGAAAGGGGAGGCCTCGTCCCCCAAGGAGTTCCGCATGCGCCGCCATCCCCTCGGCCTCGCCCTGTTCGCCGTCCTCGTGCCCGCCGTCGCCGCCCACGCGCAGGACACGCGCCCCGCCACCAGCCTCGACAATGTCATCGTCACCGGCACCCGGGTCAGCGACCGCACGGTGGCCGAATCGCAGTCGCCGATCGACATCATCACCAGCGAAGCGCTGCAGGCCACGGGCACCACCGAGCTTGCCACTGCGCTCGCACGCGCCCTGCCCTCGCTCAACTTCCCGCGCCCGGCCCTCACCGACGGCACCAGCGCCATCCGCCCGGCGCAGCTGCGTGGCCTGGCACCCGACCAGGTGCTGGTGCTGGTGAACGGCAAGCGCCGCCATACCTCGTCTCTGCTCAACCTCAACGGCACCATCGGCCGCGGCTCGGCACCGGTGGACCTCAACACCATTCCGCTGGCCGCGATCGAACGCGTGGAGGTGCTGCGCGACGGCGCATCGGCGCAATACGGCTCGGACGCGATCGCCGGCGTGGTCAACGTGGTGCTGAAGGGCGCGCCCGGCAGCGGCAGCATCGCCCTGCGGCACGGCCAGTACTCGGCAGGCGATGGCGCCCAGACCCAGCTGGCCGGTGACGCCGGCCTCGCCCTCGGTGGCGAGCGTGGCTTCCTGCACCTCTCGGCGCAGCTCGACCAGCAGGACCGCACCAACCGGGCACGCCCCTTCGCCGGCACGCCAGGGCCGACCCAGCCGGAGGTCGGCCAGAAGGCCTTCGTCATCGGCGATCCTGAGGTCGATGCCGCCGCCGCGGCGTTCAATGCCGGCTTCGACATCAGCGACGCACTGTCGCTCTACGCCTTCGGCTCGGTGAGCAACCGCGACATCACCTCGTTCGCATTCTTCCGCGCGCCGCGCAATGCCAGCCAGAACATCCCGTCCATCTATCCCGAAGGCTTCCTGCCGGAGATCAACAACGTTTCCCGCGACCGCGCGATCGTGGCCGGGCTGGAGGGTGGCTTCGGCGACGCCTGGAGCTGGGACCTGAGCTTCAACCACGGCTACAACCACCTGGAGTTCTTCACCCGCAACACGCTCAACGCCAGCATCGGCCCGAGCTCGCCGACCGCCTTCTACGACGGCGCGCTGGAGACCACCCAGAACATCGCCAACTTCGACCTCAGCCGGCAGCTCGACTGGGGCATGGCCTACCCCGCGGCACTCGCGATGGGCGTGGAGTTCCGCAACGAGAAGTGGAACCAGTCGCCGGGCGAATACGGCTCGTACGCGCAGCCCGACCCCGGCCGGCCGGGTGGCGCGCAGGGCTTTGGCGGCTTCGCGCCCGGGGTCTCCGGTGCCTACTCCCGCGACAGCCATGCGCTGTACGCAAGCCTCGAGTCGGACGTCACCGAACGGTTCTCGGCGGGGATCGCGGGTCGATACGAGGACTACGACGACTTTGGCAGCCAGGCCTCGGGCAAGCTGTCGGCGCGCTACGCCTTCACCGATGGCGTGGCGCTGCGCGGCACGGTGTCCAGCGGGTTCCGCGCACCTTCGCTTGCGCAGCAGTATTTCCAGACCGTCAGCACGGTGTTCCTGCCGGGCAACCCGGTGCCGTTCGAGATCCGCACCTTCCCCGCGTCCAGCGCGGTGGCGCAGGCATTCGGATCCGAACCGCTGCAGCCCGAGGAGTCGCTGTCCTACAGCCTCGGCCTGGTGCTGCAGCCCGCGGACCGGCTGTACGTCACCGTGGATGCGTACCACATCGAAGTCGACGACCGCATCGCGCTGTCCTCCAACCTCACCGGCGATGCGGTGCGTGAGCTGCTCGAATCGCGCGGCATCTTCGGCGTGAACGGCGGCCGTTACTTCACCAATGCCATCGATACCCGGACCCGCGGCATCGATCTCGTCGCCAATTACGGGCTCGATCTCGGCGGCGGCACGCTCGACCTGACCGCTGCCTGGAACTACACCGACACCGAAATCACCCGCATCGCGCCGAATCCGGAGGAGCTGGAGTCGGCCGGACTCGACCTGGAGCGCATCGACCGCACCGAGATCGGGCGCATCGAGGACGGTTTCCCCAAGACCAAGCTGCTGCTGGCGGGCACGTGGTCGCTGGCCTCCTGGGACTTCACGCTGGCCGCGACGCGCTATGGCAGCGTCACCACGCGCCCGGCCAACGCCGCCAACGACCAGACCTATGACGCCGAATGGCTGGTGGACGCGTCCGCCTCCTGGAAGGCCGACCGCTGGACGCTCACCCTGGGTGCCGACAACCTGCTCAACGAGTACCCCGACGAGAACAGCTTCGCCAACTCGACCAACGGGCAGTTCCCGTACAGCAACCTCTCGCCCTTCGGTTTCAACGGCGCCTTCGTCTACGGACGCGTCGCCTACGCCTGGTAAGCGCACCATCACGTGCAGCCCTGCAGGAGCGGCTACAGGCGCGATCACGGCCCCTCCGGGTCGTCCGTAGCCGCTCCCGCAAAACCACGACGCGCCGCGCGACGCGGCCTCCTCTATCCTGTCGGCCTCCCGACCGGACATCCGGATGCCGCACCACACCGAACTCATCGCCATCCTGACCGTCGGCTTCGTGCTGGCCTATGTCCTGGGACTGGCCGCACACCGGCTGCGGCTGTCGCCGCTGGTCGGCTACCTGGTCGCGGGCATCATCGCCGGCCCGTTCACGCCGGGCTTCGTCGGCGACCAGGCACTGGCGCCACAGCTGGCCGAGATCGGCGTGATCCTGCTGATGTTCGGCGTCGGCCTGCATTTCTCCATCCGCGACCTGATGGCGGTGAAGCACATCGCCATTCCCGGCGCGGTGGTGCAGATCTCCGTCGCCACCCTGCTGGGCTGGGGACTTTCGACGCTGATGGGTTGGCCCACCCTGCACGGCATCGTGTTCGGCTTCTCGCTGGCCACGGCGAGCACCGTGGTGCTGCTGCGGGCGATGGAGCAGCGTCGCCTGCTCGAGACCACGCGCGGCCGCATCGCGGTCGGCTGGCTGATCGTGGAGGACCTGGCCTGCGTGATCGCGCTGGTGCTGATGCCGGCGGTCGCGAGCGTCTTCGGCGATGCCGATGGCGGGCACGTGCCGGCGAGCGCGGTGGCGGTCGAGATCGGCAAGACCCTGGTGCAGGTGGCGGCCTTCGTTGCCGTGATGCTGGTGGTGGGCCGCCGGGTCATCCCGTGGATGCTGGAGCGCACGGCCGGCACCGGTTCGCGTGAGCTGTTCACCCTCGCGGTGCTGTCGATCGCGCTCGGCATCGCGCTGGGTTCGGCTGAGCTGTTCGGAGTGTCGTTCGCGCTCGGTGCGTTCTTCGCCGGCATGCTGCTCAACGAATCCGAGCTCAGCCACAAGGCGGCGCAGGATTCGCTGCCGATGCGCGACGCCTTCGCCGTGCTGTTCTTCGTTTCGGTGGGCATGCTGTTCGACCCGGCCATCCTGGTGCGCGAGCCGCTGCTGGTGCTGGCCACCACCTTCATCATCATGTTCGGCAAATCGGCGGCGGCCTACCTGATCGTCCGTGGCTTCGGACATCCCAGGTCGACCGCGCTCACGATCTCGGCCAGCCTGGCCCAGATCGGCGAGTTCGCCTTCATCATCGCCGCCCTGGGCGTGTCGCTCGGCATCCTGCCCGAGGAGGGCCAGGACCTGGTGCTGGCCGGTGCGCTGATCTCGATCATGCTCAACCCGGTGTCGTTCGCCGTGGCCGACCGCTGGATCGCGCGGCAGGAAGCGTCCGCCGAGGCCGAGGCGCACGCCGCGCACGACCGCGAGATCGCCGCGGACGCCGCAAGCCACCACTTGCCCGACAGCGTGTCGGGGCATGCCATCGTGGTCGGCTATGGCCGCGTCGGCCAGCAACTGGCGCAACTGCTGCACGGCCGCGACGTGCCGCTGGTGGTGGTCGAAGGCGATGCCGACCGCATCGCCCGGGCCCGCGACCTGGGCCTGCACGCCGTGCGCGGCAACGTGGCGGCGGAAGCCGTGATGCTGGAAACCGCGCCGGACCGCGCCGCGATGGCGGTGTTCGCGATTCCGAACGCGCTGGAGGCCGGCGAGACGATCGCGAGGCTCAAGGCCCTGAACCCGGCGATCACCGTGCTGGCACGTGCGCACAGCGATGCGGAAGTGAAGCACCTGCTGGAGCACGGTGCCGATGGCGCGGTGCTGGCCGAACGCGAGCTGGCCTACTCGCTGGCGGAAATGGTGATGGCCACGCCGCCGTATCGGCCGCAGCGCCCGCCCGCCACGCCGGCCGCGTAGCCAAACCCCGGGCCCCGTCCCTGTACGAGCGGCTACAGCCGCGATCGTGCTGGCCGGAGAGCCGATCGCGGCTGTAGCCGCTCCTACAGGGATCGTGCTGGCCGGATATGGCGATCGCGGCTGTAGCCGCTCCTACAGTAGGGCGGGAGTGGGCGGCGGTCAGCGGAACACGAGGCGGCCGCCGTCCGCGTCGACCCGGACCGTGTCGCCGGATCCGAACTCGCCGCCCAGGATCTTCTGCGCCAGCGGGTTCTCCAGCTGCTGCTGGATCGCACGCTTCAGCGGACGCGCGCCGTACACCGGGTCGAAGCCGACGTTGCCCAGCAGCTCGAACGCGGCATCGCCGACCTCGATGCGGATCCCGCGCTCGGCCAGCCGCTTCTCCAGCCCCCGCATCTGGATCCGCGCGATCTCCCTGATCTGCGCCTTGTCCAGGGAGTGGAAGACCACGATGTCGTCCAGCCGGTTGATGAACTCCGGCCGGAAGTGCGACTGCACCACCGCCATCACCCCCGCCTTCATCTGCGTGTAGGCCTCGGGCGAATCGTCGCCATCGAGCTCCTGGATCATCTGGCTGCCGAGGTTGGACGTCATCACGATCACCGTGTTGCGGAAGTCCACCGTGCGGCCCTGCCCGTCGGTCAGGCGGCCATCGTCCAGCACCTGCAGCAGGATGTTGAAGACGTCCGGATGCGCCTTCTCGACCTCGTCGAGCAGGATCACGCTATAGGGGCGGCGACGCACGGCCTCGGTCAGGTAGCCGCCTTCCTCGTAGCCGACATAGCCCGGGGGCGCACCGACCAGGCGGCTCACGGCGTGCTTCTCCATGAACTCGCTCATGTCGATGCGCACCATGGCGTCGCTGGAATCGAACAGGAATTCGGCCAGCGCCTTGCACAGCTCGGTCTTGCCGACGCCGGTGGGGCCCAGGAACAGGAAGGAGCCGCTCGGCCGGTCCGGATCGCTCAGGCCGGCGCGCGAACGTCGCACCGCGTCGGACACGACCTTCACCGCTTCGTCCTGGCCGACCACGCGGGCGTGCAGCGCATCCTCCATCTTCAAGAGCTTCTCGCGCTCGCCCTCCAGCATCTTGCTGACCGGGATGCCGGTCCAGCGCGCGACCACCTCGGCGATCTCCTCGGCGGTGACCTTGTCCTGCAGCAGGGTGAAGCCGGTGGTCTCGGCCTCCTGCGCGGCCTTGAGCTGCTTTTCCAGTTCCGGCAGCCGGCCGTACTGGATCTCGCTCATCCTGGCGTAGTCCTGCGCGCGTTGTGCGGCCTCGAGCTCCAGTCGCGCCGCCTCGATGCGCTCCTTGATCTTCGTGGCGCCCTGGACCGTCGCCTTCTCGGCCTTCCAGACCTCTTCGAGGTCGTTGTACTCGCGCTCGAGCCCTTCGATCTCCTGCTCGAGGTCGGCCAGGCGCTGCTTCGACTCCGCGTCCTTCTCCTTCTTCAGCGCCTCGCGCTGGATCTTGAGCTGGATCAGGCGGCGCTCCTTCCGGTCGAGTTCCTCCGGCTTGGAGTCGATCTCCATGCGGATGCGGCTGGCGGCCTCGTCCATCAGGTCGATGGCCTTGTCCGGCAGCTTGCGGTCGGCGATGTAGCGGTGCGACAGCGTGGCCGCGGCCACGATCGCCGGGTCGGTGATCTCGACGCCATGGTGCACGGCGTACTTCTCCTTCAGCCCGCGCAGGATCGCGATCGTGTCCTCCACCGAAGGCTCGCCCACGAACACCTTCTGGAAGCGGCGCTCGAGCGCGGCGTCCTTCTCCACGTACTTGCGGTACTCGTCGAGCGTGGTCGCGCCAATGCAGTGCAGCTCGCCACGCGCCAGGGCGGGTTTGAGCATGTTGCCGGCATCCATCGCGCCCTCGGCCTTGCCGGCGCCGACCATGGTGTGCAGCTCGTCGATGAAAAGGATGATCTGGCCCTCGTTCTTGGCCAGGTCGTTCAGCACCGCCTTCAGCCGCTCCTCGAACTCGCCGCGGTACTTGGCGCCTGCGATCAGCGCGCCCATGTCGAGCGAGAGCACGCGCTTGCCGCGCAG
>DATBUS010000102.1:0-15607 GCA_036515815.1 Luteimonas sp. | reverse complement strand
CGCCGCGACTGCGTCCTGCCGCTGCGCGCGGCCGCGTCGTGACCGGCGGCGTGCGCGTGACCGAGGCCTTCTCGCGCGCCGACGCCATCGACGCCGCCTGGATGGGCTGGGGCGCGCTGCGCGTGCTCTCGCACCAGGAGTGGGTACCCGGCGCCCGCCGCGACGACGGCCGGATCGCGAACATGGAGCGGCTGCTGCTGGTGGCTGGCGGTGCGCTGGATGTCGCCGCCGGCGAGGCCGGCCGGCATCGGGTGGGGGCCGGAGGGGCACTCTGGATCGGGGCCGGCCATGGGCTCGAGGTCGGGCTGGCCAATGCATCGCCCGACGCACCCCTGCGCCTGCTCGAGCTCTGGCTGCAGCCGGACCGGGTCAATGCAGCGCCGGTGCTGGCAGTGCGTGCCCCGGGCCAGCACCAGGCGGCTGCGGCAGGTTGGGATCTGCTGGCTGGCGGTGACCGGCAGGTCGGCGATACAGCGCCGGCTGCACCCGGAGCCGCAGCGTTAGCGATGGACGCGCCCCTGCCCCTGCGCCTTCGCGCGCAGGTCCTGGTTGGGCGGCCCGTCGCGGGGGCGTGCCTGGACATCCGCGCCGGGGGCCAGCGCTTCTGGCTCGAGGTCCTGGATGGCGAAGTCCTGGCCCGGCGGGCCGGCGGCGATGAATTCCATCTGGGGGCCGGGGATGGCGTGGGCTGGCGCGTCGGTGATGCCGCGGCCCCCGTCGCCGTCCTCGCCCGGAGCACCACGCCGCCCGCCGTCCTGCTGGTCGTGCTGCCCGCCTGATACGGGCCAGCAGGCCGTGCACAGGCTAGACTGTGCGCGTCCCCGCAGCCCTGGTTACGCACGATGTCCACCGCCCAGCCGCAGCCCGCCAACGCCCAGACGCAGTACGAGGTGCGCCGCGCCGACCTGCCGCTGAGCTGCCCGCTGCCGTCGATGGCGCTGTGGAACTCGCACCCGCGCGTGTACCTGCCGATCGAGGCCGAGGGCGGCGAATCGCAGTGCCCGTACTGCAGCGCCCGTTTCGTCCTGGTCGACTGAGCGCGGCTGCGCGCGCCGGCACGTGCCCCGGCCGCTGACCGTCCTGCAGCTGCTGCCGGCCCTGGAGTCGGGCGGCGTCGAACGCTCCACCCTCGAGGTGTCCGCCGCGCTGGTCGCGGCCGGGCATCGCGCGCTCGTGGTGTCGGCCGGGGGCCGCCTGCTGTCCGCGCTCCGCGACACGGGCGCGGAGCACGTCGCGCTCGATATCGGTCGCAAGGCGATCGCCACGCTGGGCCTGGTGCGGCCGCTGCGGCGACTGATGGTGGAGCAGGGCGTCGACATCGTGCACGCGCGCTCGCGCCTGCCGGCGTGGATCGGCTGGCGCGCGCTGCAAGGCCTGCCGCCTGCGTCGCGGCCGCGCTTCGTGACCACCGTGCACGGGCTCAACTCGCCTTCGCGCTACAGCCAGGTCATGGTGCGCGGTGAACGGGTGATCTGCGTCTCGGGCACCGTGCGCGATTACGTGCTGCGCCATTACCCCGGCACCGATCCCGCACGGTTGCGTGTGATTCCGCGCGGTATCGACGCGGCCGCGTTCGCACGCGCCCCCTGGCCGGACCGCGATGCACGCGCCGCCGCCGGCCTGCACCCCGCGCTGGATGGCGACGGCCCGCTGCTGCTGTTGCCCGGTCGCGGCACGCGGCTGAAGGGACATGCCGACGCACTCGACCTGGTCGCCCTGCTGCGGCGCGACGGTCTCGACGCGCGGCTGTGGATGCCGGGTGCGCGTGATCCGTCGCGTGCGGCCTATGTCGCCGAGCTCGAAGCACGCGCGCGCGCGCTTGGCATCGCCGACGCGGTGGCGATCACGCCGCCCACCGCGGCCATCGCCGCCGCCTACGCCGCGAGCGACCTGGTGCTCCAGCTCTCGCGCAAGCCCGAGGCCTTCGGCCGCACCGTGGTCGAAGCGCTTGCAGTGGGCCGCACGGTGCTGGGCTGGGACCATGGCGGCGTGGGCGAGCTGCTGCGCGAAATGCAGCCCGACGGCGTGGTCGCGGCCTTCGATGCCGCCGCCCTGCATGCCCGCGCGCGGGCATTGCTCGCGCGCGGCGCGCCGGCAGCGGCTACGATTCCTCCCGAAGCGCTCCAGCGCTACACGCTCCGGTCCATGCAGGACGCCACGCTCTCGGTCTATGACGAACTCCGCTGACGCCGCCCTTCCGCCCCGCGGCCCGGCCGCCAGGGGCTGGCGCTGGGCGCCGCACTGGGTGCTGGCCTTCGTCGCACTCTGGCCGGCGCCCGGCTACGCCGAAGCGATCGTCGTGCTCGGTGCGCTTGCGGCGATCATCAAGCTGGGTGCCAGCCGCTTCCGGGGCGGTGCGCAGCTGCTCAGTGGACCGGCCTGGGCGCTAACCAGCGTGCTGTTCTTCGCCTATTGGCTGCCCGAGCTGCTGTCGGCCGTCGGATCGGTCGATCCGGGGCGCGCCCTGCGCGAGGCGGGAGGCGACCTGCGCTATCTGCCCTTCCTGTGGCTCGTGGCGATCGCGGTCGCCGACGACCGTGGCCGCCGCCTCACCTTTGGCGGACTGGCCGTGATCTTCTCCATCTGGACGCTGGATGCGCTGGTCGAGGTGGCCTTCGACACCAGCCCGCTGTTCTGGGGCATCGATGTGGCCAAGCAGGCGATCAGCGGGCGGCCGATGTGCGACCTCGACCAGCTCGCGCAGGCCGACCGCCTCGGCGGCGTGCTCGGCCCCTGCAACCTCAAGCTCGGCGTGGTGCTGGCGAGCCTGTCGCCCTTCGTGCTGTATGCGGCCGCCCGTCGCTGGCGCACGCCGGGATGGGTGGTGGCCGCCGCCGCGGTGGGCGTGGTGATCGTGTTCGCAGGCTCGCGCGCCTCGTGGCTCACCTACGGACTGGTGCTGCTGCTCTCGGGCTGGCGCCTGCTGGGCTGGCGGCGGTTGCTGGCGGTCTTCGCCGCAGGTGCGCTGGTGACGCTTGCGATCGCCATCATGTCGCCCGAGGTGCGCAACCGCTTCGAGCGCACCACGCTCGCCTTCCAGGACAGCGCCAGCGGCGTGGATGCCGCGCTCTCGGGGCGTGCTCGGATCTGGGGCGCGGCCCTGTGCATGGTGCGCGGACATCCGGTCAACGGCGTCGGCGCGCGCGGCTTCCGCGAGGCCTTCCCGGACTGCGACCCGGGTGCCGGCACGCTCGCGGCCTGGGGCGAAGGCCCGGCCCTGCACGCCCACCAGATCGTGCTCGAGGTGCTGAGCGAGACCGGCATCGTGGGCCTGCTGCTGTGGCTGTCGGGCGTGGCACTGGCGCTCAGGGCCTGGCGCTACGCCAGCGCCGCCGCGCGCGAGCGGGCGCGCCCGGCGATGCTGGCGCTGCTGGTGACCGTGTTCCCGCTCAATACCCATCTGGCCTTCTATTCGACCTTCTGGGGCGCGCTGACGCTGATGCTGGCCGCGCTCTATGCGGGAAGCCTGCTGGCGCGCTCCGGTGCGGAACCGGCGGACGCGGCCACGGCGGTGCCGGCGTCTCAGTAGACCGGCCTGCCGTCCGGCTGCCGCTTGAAGCGGCGGTGGATCCACAGGTACTGGGCGGGTGCCGCGCGCGCCATGTCCTCGATCGCGGCCATCACCTCGGCGGTATCGGCGGTGGCGTCGCGCGTCGGATACGCCCCGGCCGGCGGGAACAGCCGCAGTGTGTAGCCGCCATCGGCGCGTCGCGCGTGCTGGAAGAACAGCACCGCGGCACCGGACATCCGGGCCAGCTGGTGGGTCGAGGTCAGGCTGTGCGCTGGTTGGCCGAAGAACGGGACGTACACGCTGTCGCCGCGGCTGGGATCCTGGTCGGGCGCATACCAGAGCAGGCCGCCGCGCTTCAGGTGGCGCACGGTGCCGCGCAGGTCCTGCTTCGGGAACATCGCCGCGGCATAGCGCAGGCGGCCGCGGCGCACCGCCCACTCCATCGCCGGCTGTGCATGCGGGCGGTACATGCCGGCCAGCGGCACGTGGTCGCACATCAGCCGGCCGCAGACCTCGAGCGTGGTGAAGTGGCCACTGACCACGATCACGCCGCGCCCGCCGGCGCGCGCGGCCTCCATGTGTTCGAGCCCTTCCACTACCAGGCCTTCGCGCAGCGGCGTGACCGACCCCCACCACGCACGCGCGAATTCGAACAGGCCGGTGCCGATGGCCGCGAAATGCTCGCGCAGCAGGCTGGTGCGCGCGTTCGCGTCGAGTCCTGGGAAGCACAGCTCCAGGTTGCGCGCGGCCACCTTTCGCCGCGCCGTGAGGACCTGCATCAGCAGGCGTCCGAGGGCCCGTCCGAGGACCCGCTGCAGCGGCCACGGGATCCGGGCCAGCAGCGCCATCGCGCCGATGCCGGCCCAGGTCGGCCAGTGCCGCGGGCCCAGTGGCGGTCTGTCGGTCTGCGTGCTCATGTCCTGATTCTACCGGGCCGTGCGTGCGTGCCCCCCGCGGCCATGGCGGCTTCGCTATCCTTGCGGCATGGAGGCCACCCGCCGGGACCGCGCCATCGAACGCCTGCTGCGCGGCCTGTACTCGGCCGCGCTGTACGTGCTGGTGCCGGTCACGGTCTACCACCTGATCTGGCGCGGGTTCCGCCAGCCGGAGTACCTGGAGCGCTGGGGCGAACGTTACGCGGCCTATCGCACGCCACCGCTGGAGGGCTGCATCTGGATCCACGCGGTCTCGGTCGGCGAGGTCAATGCCGCGGCCCCGCTGGTCAATGCGTTGCTGGAACAGCGGCCGGACCAGCGCCTGCTGGTCACCACCATCACGCCTACGGGTTCGGCGCGCGTTCGCGCGCTCTGGGGTGGGCGCGTCGAGCACGTGTACCTGCCCTACGACCTGTCAGGCGCGGTGCGTCGCTTCCTCGCGCACTACCGCCCGCGCCTGGCCCTGGTGCTGGAGACCGAAATCTGGCCGAACCTGCTGTTCTGCTGCCGCGACCACGGCATCCCGGCCTATCTCGTCAATGCGCGGCTGTCGGAGCGCTCGCTGCGTGGCTACCGCGCCCTGCGCGCGCTCGTGGGGCGCGCCCTGCGCACGCTGGCGCGGGTGGCGGCGCAGTCCGGGGCCGACGCGTCGCGCTTCGTGCAGTTGGGCGCGCGGCCCGACGCGGTGTCGGTGCTGGGCAACCTGAAGTTCGACATCCGCATCGATGACAGCGCGCGGCGCACGGCGGCGGCGTTCGCCGGCCACAGCGGCGGGCGCCGGGCGTGGATCGCCGCCAGTACACATCCTGAGGAAGAGGCTGCGGTCATCGCCATGCACCGGCGGCTGCGCGCGCGGTGGCCCGGGCTCCTGCTGCTGTGGGCGCCACGCCATCCGGAGCGCTTCCGGCCGGTGGCCCAGGCCTGTGTCGAGGCGGGCTGGCGGGTGGCCACGCGCCAGCTGACGCAGTGGCCCGACGGCGGGGACGATGTCTTCGTCATCGACACCCTGGGCGAGCTGGTGCATTTCTACGCCTGCGCCGAGGTCGCCTTCGTCGGTGGCAGCCTGCAGCCGGTGGGCGGGCACAACCTGCTCGAGCCCGCGGCGCTGGGCGTGGCCGTGGTGACCGGGCCGGAGCTGCACAACTTCGCCGACATCGCGCAGCGCATGGGTGAGGCCGGGGCGCTGCGCATCGGCGCCGATGCCGAGGCCGTCACCCTGGAGCTGGAAGCGCTGCTCGGCGATGCCGCCGCGCGCGGGGCCATGGCGGCGCAGGGCCTGCGCCTGGTGGACGAGGGGCGCGGCGCGCTGGCGCTGACCCTGGACATGATCACGCCGGAGCTGCCTCCGGCGTGATCGATGTCGCGGCGCGAGCCGGCGGTCAGCCGGCGGCGTCGGCCCGGGTATCGGGGGTGGCTGCTTCCACGGTCAGCAGGCGGTTGATTTCCTGCACGTCGTCCACCCCGAGGGTGCCGGCGGCCTGCGCCAGCAGCAGGCGGTTCTGCAGGAAGTTGTAGCGCGCCAGCGCGTACTCGCGCTCGGCGTTGAACAGGTTCTGCTGGTTGATCAGCACGTCCACCACGGTGCGGGTGCCGACCTCGAGCCCGACCTGCGAGGCCTCGTACGCGCTGCGCGCGGACACCAGCGCCTGGCGGCGGGCCTCGATCTCGGCCACGCCGGCGACCACGGTCTGGTACGCATTGCGGGTGTTCCGGTCCAGGGACCGGCGCGCCTGCTCGAGCTGCTGCTGGGAGATGTCGCGGCGCGACAGCGCCTGGCGCACCTGCGACTGGGTGGCCCCACCGGCGAAGATCGGCACGATGAGGGTCAGGCCCACGCTGTGGCCCTCGCCGGTCGACGTGCCGCCCTGTCCGCCCTCGCCGAGGTCGCCCCAGGCAGCCCCGTTGTCGTAGCCCGCCCCGAGCGTCAGCCGCGGCAGGTGGCCGGCACGCGCGGTGTTCACGCTGTGCTCCGAGGCGCTGAGCGCGTATTCGGCGGCGCGCAGCGAGGGGTTGTTCTCCATCGCCGTGGCCAGCCAGCGGCCGAGGCCGTCGCCTTCAGGGGCCTCGGGCTGGAAGTCCTCGGGCAGCGCGCGCAGGGTGCGCACCGGACGGCCGGTGATCTCGGCCAGGGCCTGGTAGGCGTCTTCCAGCGCGTTGCGCGACAGGATCGTGTTGGCGCGCGCGGCGTCGTACTGCGCGCGGGCCTCATGCACGTCGGTGATCGGGGCCAGGCCGACCTCGAGGCGCTTGTCCGCGAAGTCGAACTGCTTCTGCAGCGCGGCCTCGGCGGCCTCGGCGGCGGCAAGGGTCTCGATCGCGACCAGGACATTGAAGTAGGCCGCGGAGGTGCGGGTGATCAGCTCGTGGTTGGCGGCGTCCAGGTCGAAACCGGCGGCCACGTCCAGGTCCTGCTGGGCGCGCAGGTTGGAGATCGCGCCGAGGTCGAACACCGTCTGGCTGAGATCGACGCCCACGCTGCGGCGGCGCGCATCGCCGTCGACGCCTGCCGCGTAGCTGCGGCTGAGCGACGCGCTGCCACTGATCTGCGGCAGCAGCGCCGCGCGCGCCTGGACCCGCCCTTCGCGCGAGATGTCCCGGTTCGACTCGGAGATCGCGAGCTGGGTGTCGTTGCTGCGTGCGAGCTCATAGGTCTGCAGCAGGTCTTCGGCCGATGCCGCGGCAGGCACCAGGGCCAGGAGGAGCGCGAAGGCGAGGGGGCGACGGGTCATCGGGCAGTGTCCTTGTAGGGGGCGGCGGTCAGAGCGCGAATGCCGGGACCGGCGCCGCGCCCGCCAGGTAGGCGAGGTCGGTTTCGAACAACGATTCAATCCTCGGCCCGTTGACGTCGGCATGGACCAGTACGGCTTCCATGGCGGGTGCCCGGCCACGGACGGCGAACAGCTTGCCGCCCGGGCGCAGCCAGCCCAGGAACCGCTGCGGGATGCTGTCGACGGCGCCGCCGACCACGATGGCGTCGAACTGGCGGCCCGGCTCCCACGCGAAGACGTCGGCGTGCACCACCGAAACGTTGGTGTCGCCCTGCGCGAGCAGGGTCTCGCCGGCCTGTGCCGCCAGGTCGCCATGGCGCTCGATCGACGTCACCGAGCGGGCGAGCTGGCCGAGGCAGGCGGCCAGGAAGCCGCTCCCCGTGCCGATGTCGAGCACGTCCTCGGTGCCCTGCAGCTCGAGCGCCTGCAGCGTGCGGCCTTCGACCACCGGCTTCATCATCGACTCGCCGTGCGGCAGCGGGATCGCCATGTCGGCATAGGCCAGCGCGCGGTGCGCCGTGGGCACGTAGGCCTCGCGCGGCATGTTCAGCAGCACGTTGAGCACGCGCATGTCGAGCACGTCCCACGGGCGGACCTGCTGCTCGACCATGGCTTCACGGGCTTTGGCGAAATCGGGGGTCATGGTGTCGGAGTCTGGCTGATCGGGGTGACCGGCCATTTTACGTCGAATCGCCGGGATTGGCCGGAGACAGCATCACCGGGGCCCCCTGGCTGAATTCAGTGCCGGAAGTCACCGGGCCGGCTGGCGGCGGTCAGGTGCCGGGGCGCACGGCGTACGCGCGCAGGAAGACGTCGACGGTGGCCTTGATGTGGGCTTCGACGTCGACCCCGGCCAGCGCATCGCTGCCCATCACCAGGCGCGGATGCAGGTCGCCGCGCAGCAAGGCGAAGAACTGGCTGGCTGCACACGCCGGGTCGTCCACCGCGAGTTCGCCCGCGGCCGTGCGCCGCGCCAGCACCGCGGCGAAGCCCGCCTGCAGGTTGCCGGCGCCGGCGTTCCAGAACCGGTCGGACAGGGTGGGGTCCCCGCGCGAGGCGCACATCAGGCGGAAGCCGGCCACCGCCTCGGGTGACACCATCAGCGCATAGACCGCGCGGGCGATGTCGCACAGCCGCTCGCGCAGCGGCCGGGTCGGCGCGCGGGTGAACAGCGTGGTCGGTACCTGCTCGTCGCAGTAGTGCTCGACGGCATCGATGAACAGTGTGTCCTTGTCCCCGAAGTGGCTGTAGACGGTCAGCTTGGACACGCCGGCGAGCGTGGCGATCTGGTCCATGCTCACGCCGTCGAATCCGTGCTCGAGGAACAGCGACTTCGCCGCCTCGAGGATCGCCGCGCGCTTGGCAAGGTCCTTCGGCCGCCCGGGCGCGGCGCGCTGTGCGGCCTGGCTGTCGCTGGGCTTGGACATCGGCATGAAATACTGGACCGTGTAGTTCTGTAACTATAGCATTCGCGCCCTGGCACCGCGCCGCACCACGATGCAGGAGTAAGCATGTCGGGCATGCGAAGGAACCGCTGGTTGCTGGCCGCGGTGATGGGACTCGGCCTGGCCGGTTGCGGTGGCAGCGGGCAGGAGGACGCCTCCCTGCGGCCAGTGCTGGTGGCACGACCGGAACCGGCGGCCGGCACCACGCGCAGTTTCCCCGGCGAGATCCGTGCGCGCACCGAAACCGCCCTGGCATTCCGCGTCGGCGGCAAGCTGGTACGGCGCGAGGTCGATGTCGGCGACCGCGTGGTCGCAGGCCAGCTGCTCGCCACCGTCGATCCCGGCGACTTCGAGGCACAGGCGCGGGCCGCCGAGGCGCGTCTTGCCGCGGCCGAGGCCCAGCGTGTCCGCGCGGCGGCCGATCGCTCCCGCTACCAGGCGCTGGCACGCGACCAGCTGGTCAGCCGCTCCGCGCTCGATGCGCAGGAGGCGGCCTGGCGTGCCGCCGAGGGCGAGGCCCGCGCGGCGCGCGCGCAGGTGCAGGTGTCACGCAACCAGGCTGGCTATGCCCGCTTGCACGCGCCTGCCGATGGCGTGGTCGCCAGCCGCCAGGCCGAGGTCGGGCAGGTGGTTGCGGCCGGGCAGACGGTCTTCACCCTCGCCGGCCACGATGGACGCGAGGTGGCGATCGCGCTGCCGGAACCGGTGCTGGCCGACTTCGGCGTGGGACAGCCTGTGGAGGTCGAACTCTGGACCGCGCCGGGCGAGCGCCTGCCCGGCCGCTTCCGCGAGATCTCGCCGGTGGCCGACCCGGCGGCGCGGACCTATGCCGCGCGGGTGGCGATCGACGCCGAAGACGCCGTGCGCGTCGCCCTCGGCCAGAGCGCAAGGGTCCACGCGGCGGGTGCCGGAGGCGCGCTCTCGGTGCCGCTGGCGGCCGTGCAGCCTGGCGATGACGGCGGCACTTCGGTCTGGGTCTACGGGGACGGGCGCGTGCACAGGGTGGCCGTCCAGGCCGGTACCTTCGGTGCCGAGCGGGTGCCGGTGCACGAGGGCCTCGACGCCGATGACTGGGTGGTGGTGGCCGGTGGCCACCTGCTGCGCGAGGGCCAGGATGTCCGTGCCATCGATCGCGACAACCGCGCGGTGGATGCGCCCGGCCGATGAGCTCCGCACCACGCTTCAACCTGTCGGAGTGGGCGCTGCGAAACCGCGCCCTGGTGCTGTACGTGATGCTGGTGGCGGCGCTGGTCGGTGCCTGGTCGTATCGCCAGCTCGGCCAGTCCGAGGACCCGCCATTCACGTTCAAGGCGATGGTGGTGCGAACGCTGTGGCCCGGCGCCAGCGCCGAGGACGTCGCGCGCCAGGTGACCGACCGCATCGAGCGCGCGGTGATGGAGACCGGGCGGTATGAAATGGTGCGCTCCTATTCGCGGCCCGGCGAATCCCAGGTCATCTTCATGGCCTCCGATGCCTTGCCTTCGCGCGACGTCCCGGCGCTCTGGTACCAGGTGCGCAAGAAGGTCGGCGACATCCGCGCCACCCTGCCAGCCGAAGTGGTGGGCCCGTTCTTCAACGACGAGTTCGGCGACACCTTCGGCAACATCTACGCACTGACCGGCGACGGCTTCGACCACGCGATGCTCAAGGCCTGGGCCGAACGCATCGAGCTCGAGCTGCAGCGCCAGCCCGACGTGGGCAAGGTCGAGCTGATCGGTGTGCAGGACGAGAAGGTCTTCATCGAGGCCAGCAACGTGCGGCTGGCCAACCTCGGCGTGCCGCTGGAGGCCATCGCGCAGGCGCTGTCGCAGCAGAACGCGATCGCACCGGCCGGGTTCGTCGAAACCGCGACCGATCGCGTGCAGCTGCGCGTGGACGGCGCCTTCCGCTCGATCGACGACATCCGCGCGCTGCCGGTGCGCGCTGGCGACCGCAGCCTGCGCCTGGGCGACGTGGCCGAGGTGTACCGCGGTTTCGCCGACCCGGCCGCACCACGGATGCGCTTCATGGGGCGCGACGCGGTCGGCATCGGCATCGCGCTGCGCGAGGGTGGCGACATCCTGGCCCTTGGCGAAACGCTGGCCGAAGAGGCCGGGCGGCTGCAGGCAACGCTGCCGCTGGGCATGGAACTCCACAAGGTGTCGGACCAGCCGGCGGCGGTGCGCGAGTCGGTGGGCGAGTTCGTGAAGGTGCTGGCCGAGGCGGTGGTGATCGTGCTGCTGGTCTGCTTCTTCTCGCTGGGCCTGCGCACCGGGCTGGTGGTGGCGGTCTCGATCCCGCTGGTGCTGGCGATGACGTTTGCCGCCATGCACTGGTTCGGCATCGGCCTGCACAAGGTCTCGCTGGGCGCACTGGTGCTGGCGCTGGGCCTGCTGGTGGACGACGCGATCATCGCGGTCGAGATGATGGCCATCCGCATGGAGCAGGGCGACGACCGGTTCACCGCCGCGGGCTACGCCTGGTCGCATACCGCCTTCCCGATGCTGACCGGCACGCTGGTGACCGCGGCCGGGTTCCTTCCGATCGCGACCGCGGCCTCGTCGGTGGGCGAGTACACGCGCTCGCTGTTCCAGGTGGTCACGATCGCCCTGGTCGTGTCCTGGATCGCCGCCGTGCTGTTCATTCCGTGGCTGGGCGAGAAGATGCTGCCCGACTTCGGACCGGCCCGGCCGCCGGCGCCAGGCTCGTGGGCGGCGCGTCGCCATGCCTGGCGGCTTCGACTGCTTGATCGCTGGCCGCAGTACGCCTTCGTGCTGGCACAGCGCGAGCCGCACGCGCACGAATCCGATCCCTACCAGCGGCCGTTCTACCGCCGGCTGCGCCGCGTGCTCGACTGGTGCCTGCTGCATCGCTGGCTGGTGATCGGGGCCACGGTGGCCCTGCTGGCACTGTCGGTCATCGGCTTCCGCTTCGTGCCGCAGCAGTTCTTCCCGGACTCGCAGCGGCTGGAGCTGATGGTCGACCTCGAGCTTGCCGAGGGCGCATCGCTGCGCGCCACCGACGCCGCGGCGCGGCGCCTGGAGGGCCTGCTCGAGGGCCGCGAAGGCATCGTCAACCACGTGGCCCATGTCGGCTCGGGCTCTCCGCGCTTCTACCTGCCGCTCGACCAGCAACTGCCACAGACCAACCTGGCCCAGTTCGTGGTGCTGGCACGCGACGTGGCCTCGCGCGAAGCGCTGCGCGACTGGTTGATCGACGAGGTCGCGCCGCTGTTCCCGGAACTGCAGCTGCGCGTGACCCGGCTCGAGAACGGTCCGCCCGTGGGCTACCCGGTGCAGTTCCGGGTCTCGGGCGAACACGCCGAGCGGGTGCGCGCGCTCGCACGCGAGGTCGCCGACCAGGTGCGCGGCAACCCGCACGTCGCCAACGTCAACCTGGACTGGGACGAGCCGGGCAAGGTCGTGCGCCTGGTGGTCGACCAGGAACGCGCACGCGTGCTGGGCGTGGACTCGCAGGGGCTCGCGCGCTTCCTGACGGCATCGCTGTCAGGCCAGCCGGTGGCCGTGTACCGGGAAGGCGACGAGCTGATCGAAGTGCTCGTGCGCGGTCCGCTGGACGAACGCACCGGGCTCGATGCACTGGGCGACCTGGTCATGCAGGGTGCCGACGGCCGTCCCGTCCCGGTCGCGCAGCTGGCGCGCCTGGAGTACGCCTTCGAGGACGGCATCATCTGGCATCGCGACCGCCTGCCCACCGTCACCGTGCGCGCCGACGTCCGCGGTGATGCAATGCCCGCAAGCGTGGTTGCGGAGATCCTGCCCACGCTAGAAGGCATCCGCGAGGCACTCCCGCCGAGCTACCTGCTGGAAACCGGCGGCACGATGGAGGACTCCGCGCGTGGCCAGGATTCGATCCGGGCGGGCATGCCGCTCTTCCTGTTCGTGGTGGCGACGCTCCTGATGCTGCAGTTGCGCAGCTTTCCACGCAGCCTGCTGGTGCTGGCGACGGCGCCGCTGGGCCTGGTGGGCGCGGTGCTGTTCCTGCTGCTGTTCCGGGTGCCGTTCGGCTTCGTGGCGCTCCTGGGCACCATCGCACTGGCGGGCATGGTCATGCGCAACTCGATCATCCTGGTCGACCAGATCCAGCAGGACATCGATGCCGGCCACGCGCGCTGGGATGCCGTCATCGACGCCACGGTGCGCCGTTTCCGCCCGATCGTGCTGACCGCGCTGGCCGCGATCCTGGCGATGATCCCGCTGTCGCGCAGCGTGTTCTTCGGGCCGATGGCGGTGGCGATCATGGGTGGGCTGACGATCGCGACCGTGCTCACCCTGCTGTTCGTGCCGGCGCTGTACGCGGCCTGGTTCGGCGTGCGCCGCGACGAGGGTGCAGCGGGCCAGGCGTCCGGCTAACCGTCGGGCAGCAGCTCCGCACGCGGGCCCGCCACCGGCGAGACATGTGCGCGCGCTGCGTGGCCCGCGGCCCCGAAGGCGGCCACCATATCGGGCGCGGCCGCGGCGGCTGCTTCCCGCGAGGCGAACCATGCGAAGCAGCTGGGGCCACCACCGGAGATGCTGGCGCCCAACGCGCCGTGGTCCAGCGCGGCCTGCCTGACCGCAGCGAAGCCGGGGATCAGCGGCGCACGCCGGGGTTCCACCAGCACGTCGCGCAGGCCCTCGCCGATCAGGGAGGCGTCACCCCGCGCGAGCCCGGTCAGGAACAGCGCCAGGTGCGTCGAGTGCGCGACCACCTGCGACAGCGGATACGGTTCGGCCAGTACCGCACGCGCCTCGCGGGTTTCCAGCACCAGGTCCGGCTGGACCGCCACGCAGTGCAGCCACCCCGGCACGTCCAGCCGCAGCAGGCGCATCGGCGTCGCCAGCGCCACGCCCCCCACCAGCATCGGTCCGACGTTGTCGCCCTGATGGCTGTGGGTCGAGGCCCATTCGCCCTCCAGCGCGAACGGGTACAGCGCCTCGCGCGAGAGCGGCCGGTCGAGCAGTGCATTCGCGGCCACCAGGGCCGCGACGCAGGAGGCTGCCGATCCGCCGAGTCCGGAGCCGAGCGGAATGCCCTTGTCGAGCTCCACCGCGAATCCGTGTCCGAGCCCCAGGGCCTCGCGCAGCGAGGCGAGCGCACGTCCCGCGGTATTGCTCCCGGCGTCCAGCGGAATGCGGTCGACTCCGCGCAGGCCGCCACGCACCGCCTCGACGCGCACCTCCGACGCCGCGATGCGGCGCACCGTGGCGACGTCACGCGGGCCCTCGATGACGTGCCCGAGCAGATCGAAGCCGACACCGATATTGCCGATGCTGGCGGGTGCGAAGGCGCATGCGAAGTCGGGCGGCCGGGTCATCGGCCGATTCTCCCACCTGCGTGCTTCCGGTGACAGCGGACGCGGCCGGCTTGGTTCCCAGGGGCGCGCGTGTTCCAATGCCGCCCGAAGCGGGGGTACCGCGGCCTGCATGGCGTGGTTGAGACAGACCCTTCGAACCTGATCCGGTTCATACCGGCGTAGGGAAGCTTCGCAGATGCACGCATCGCGACCGCACGCCGGTCGTGGGCGCCGTGCAGCATGCGCCGCCGCTTCGTCCAGCCCACCACAGGACGATGCCGATGAACGCCAAACCCTCTTCCCTGCAGCAGCAGGCCCAGCAGCTCTCCGGATCGCTCACCCGGCCGATCCCGGGCTCGCGCAAGATCCACGTCGCGGGCTCGCGCCCCGACCTGCGCGTGGCCATGCGCGAGATCGTGCAGTCCCCGACGCCGACGTTGTTCGGTGGTGAGGACAACCCGCCGATCACCGTGTACGACACTTCGGGTCCCTATACCGACCCCGATGCGCGCATCGACCTTGCCGCCGGCCTGCCGGCGCTGCGCGCGGCCTGGATCGGGGAGCGTGGCGACACCTGCGAACTCGCCGGTCCGAGTTCCGCCTTCGGCCGTGCACGCGAGGCCGATCCGAGGCTCGATGCAGTGCGCTTCGGCCGGCGCATGCCACCGCGGCGGGCACTATCCGGGGCCAACGTCACCCAGATGCATTACGCGCGGCGCGGCATCGTGACGCCCGAGATGGAATACGTCGCCATCCGCGAGAACCAGCGCCTCGACCAGCTGGCGGAGCGGCTGGCCCACGAACCGCAGGGCGCGGGAGGCGCCTTGCATCCGCTGCTGGCCCGGCATCCCGGCCACTCCTTCGGCGCATCCATTCCGTCACGCATCACCCCGGAGTTCGTGCGCGAGGAGATCGCCCGCGGGCGCGCCATCCTGCCCTGCAACATCAACCATCCCGAGAGCGAGCCGATGATCATCGGCCGCAACTTCCTCACCAAGGTCAATGCCAACATCGGCAACAGCGCGGTGTCCTCGGGCATCGCCGAAGAGGTGGAGAAGCTGGTGTGGGCGATCCGCTGGGGCGCCGACAACGTGATGGACCTGAGCACCGGCAGGCACATCCACGAGACCCGCGAATGGATCGTCCGCAATTCCCCGGTGCCGATCGGAACCGTGCCGATCTACCAGGCCCTGGAGAAGGTCGATGGTCGTGCCGAGGAGCTCACCTGGGAGATCTTCCGCGACACGCTGATCGAGCAGGCCGAGCAGGGCGTGGACTACTTCACCATCCACGCTGGCGTGCTGCTGCGCTACGTGCCACTCACCGCCAGGCGCGTGACCGGCATTGTCAGCCGTGGTGGCTCGATCATGGCCAAGTGGTGCCTGGCGCACCACAAGGAGAATTTCCTCTACACGCATTTCGAAGACATCTGCGAGATCATGAAGGCCTATGACGTGACCTTCTCGCTGGGTGACGGCCTGCGCCCGGGCTGCATCGCCGATGCCAACGACGCCGCGCAGTTCGGTGAGCTGGAAACGCTGGGTGAGCTGACGAAGATCGCCTGGAAGCATGATGTGCAGACCATGATCGAAGGCCCCGGCCATGTGCCGATGCAGCTGATCAAGGAGAACATGGACAAGCAGCTGCGCGAGTGCGGCGAGGCGCCGTTCTAT
>DATBUS010000101.1:0-2486 GCA_036515815.1 Luteimonas sp. | reverse complement strand
GATGTCGACCAGGAACTGCACCGCGTCCTTGCCATCGATGATGCGGTGGTCGTAGCTGAGCGCGATGTACATCATCGGCGCCGCGACGATCTGGCCGTTCTCGACGATCGGACGCTCCTTGATGGTGTGCATGCCGAGGATCGCCGACTGCGGCGGGTTCACGATCGGCGTGGACATCAGCGAGCCGAAGGTGCCGCCGTTGGTGATGGTGAAGGTGCCGCCCTGCAGGTCGTCGAGCGACAGCTTGCCGTCACGCGCCTTGGTGGCGTAGTCGGCGATCGCCTTCTCGACGTCGGCGAAGCCCATCCGCTCGACGTTGCGCAGCACCGGCGTCACCAGGCCGCGGTCGGTGGACACCGCGATCGAGATGTCGGCATAGCCGTGGTAGATGATGTCGTCGCCATCGACCGAGGCGTTGATCACCGGGTACTTCTGCAGCGCGTTGGCAGCGGCCTTGGCGAAGAAGCTCATGAAGCCGAGCTTGATGCCGTGCTGCTTCTGGAAGCTCTCGCCCAGCTCCTTGCGCATGGCCATGACCTTGCCCAGGTTGACCTCGTTGAACGAGGTCAGCATGGCGATGGAGTCCTTGGACTGCATCAGGCGCTCGGCGATGCGCTTGCGGATGCGGGTCATCGGCACGCGTTCTTCCGGACGATGGCCGCCGGAGACGCCCGAGGTCTTGCCCGAGGCGTAGTTGACCAGGTCTTCCTTGGTCACCGCGCCGCGGCGGCCGGTCCCTTCGACCTGCGACGGGTCGATGCCTTCCCTGACGGCGGTGAAGCGCGCGCCGGGGGGCAGGTCGCCCGCGGACTTCGACGCGGCGGGCGGCGCCGAGGCGCCCGGCTTCTTCGCGACCGTCGGGCCTTCCTCGCGGGCGGCCTCGACCTCGGCCGCCTTGGCCTTGCCTTCGTCCTTCGGGGCGTCCGCGGCCTTGGCCGGCGCCGCGCCTTCCTCGATCACCGCCAGCACCTGCTGGCTGGTGACGGTGTCACCCTCGCTGTACTTCAACTCCCTGATCACGCCTTCGACGGTGGAGGGCACTTCCAGCACCACCTTGTCGGTCTCGAGGTCGACGATGTTCTCGTCGCGCGCGACGGCGTCGCCCACCTTCTTGTGCCAGGTGGCGATGGTGGCGTCGGAAACGGATTCGGGGAGTACCGGTACCTTGATCTCGGTGGCCATGGTCTTGATGCGTCCTGGGTCGTATGCGGTATGGGGTCAGTCGGCGGCGAAGACGCTGCCGACGGGCGAAGCGAGGGCGTCGTCGACCAGCTTCTGCTGTTCGGCGACATGGTCGGCGAACAGGCCGACGGCGGGCGAGGGCGAGCGCTGGCGGCCGGCGTAGTGCAGCTCCAGGCCGTCGGGCACGCAGGCCTGCAGGTGGTGGCGGATCTGGTACCACGCACCCTGGTTCTGCGGCTCCTCCTGGCACCAGACGACATTGGTCGCCTTGCCGAAGCGGGCCAGCTCCGCCGACAGCGCGGCACGCGGGAAGGGATACAGCTGCTCCACGCGCACCAGCGCGATGTCGGTGATCGAGCGCTTGTCCATCTCCTCGCGCAGGTCGTAGTAGACCTTGCCCGAGCAGAGCACCACGCGCTTGACCTTCTTCGGGTCGGCCGAGGCGTCGCCGATCAGGTGCTGGAACTCGCCGTTGGCCAGCTCGTCGAGGCTCGACACCGCCAGCTTGTGCCGCAGCAGCGACTTCGGGCTCATCACCACCAGCGGCTTGCGCGTGGTCATGTGCATCTGCCGGCGCAGCATGTGGAAGGCCTGGGCGGGCGTGGACGGCACGCAGACCAGCATGTTGTCGAGCGCACACAGCTGCAGGAAGCGCTCCAGGCGCGCCGAGCTGTGTTCCGGGCCTTGCCCTTCATAGCCATGCGGCAGCAGCAGGGTCAGGCCGGAAATGCGGCCCCACTTGGCTTCACCGGCGGCGATGAACTGGTCGATCACCACCTGGGCGCCGTTGGCGAAGTCGCCGAACTGGCCTTCCCAGATGCACAGCGTGTTCGGATCGGTGGTGGAGAAGCCGTATTCGTAGGCCATCACCGCTTCTTCGCTCAGCAGCGAGTCGATGACGGTGGCCTTCTCCGGCGAATCCACCAGCTGCCGCAGCGGCATGTAGTAGTTGTCGGTCTTCTGGTCGTGCAGGATCGCGTGGCGGTGCGTGAACGTACCGCGGCCGACGTCCTGGCCGACCAGGCGCAGTGCATGGCCTTCGTCGAGCAGGGTGGCGTAGGCCAGGTTCTCGGCAAAGCCCCAGTCGCCCGGAATCTCGCCGGCGGCCATCTTGCGGCGGTCGTCGTAGACCTTGGCCACGCGCGAGCGCAGCTGCACTTCGTCCGGGATGGTGTTGATCAGCCTGGCCAGTTCGACCAGCTTGTTCTTCTCGACCTTGGTCGAGACCGGGTCGGACAGCTTGCCTTCCAGCAGCTTCGGCCAATCGACGAACAGCGGGCTGCTCGGCGGGGTCTTCTCGACCT
>DATBUS010000100.1:0-3964 GCA_036515815.1 Luteimonas sp. | reverse complement strand
CCGCACGCGGCCACCCCGGCCTGGCGGATGCGTGGCTGCGCGACGGCGGCATGGCGCTGCGGCGCGAAGTCGCCGCCGACCTGGCGAAGCTGGCCGCCAACCACGCGTCCCCGCTCGACGTGGCCAAGGCCTGGACCAGCGACGAACAGGCGATGCAGCGCCTGCTGCATGCGGCGGACGTGGCGCGCGACGAAGCCGCCGTCTTGACCGATCCGGTACGAATCCGGAAGCTGGCCGCCTGGTTCGACAACGCCAACCGCACGCGCGAGCTGCTGCGCAGCACGGTCCGCGCGGACCTTGCGGTGGTGGACCTGCTGCTCGCATGGCGCGAGGCCGCGGACGGAAAGGCAAGGGGAGTGACGCGATGAGTGCAACCGGTGGCGGCGCGCGGCAGGGCATCCTGTCGCTGGCGGTCAAGGACAAGGCCCAGCTGTACGCGGCCTACATGCCCTATCTGAAGCACGGCGGCATCTTCGTGCCGACCACGCGGCGCTACTTCATCGGCGACGAGGTCTTCGTCCTGCTCACCCTGCCGGAATCCAGCGAGCGCCTGCCGGCCGCGGGCAAGGTGGTCTGGGTGACGCCGCCGGGCGCGCAGGGCAACCGCACCGCCGGCATCGGCGTGCAGTTCGCGGATACGGCGGAGGGCGAGAACGTGAAGGGCCGCATCGAGACCCTGCTCGCCGGCATGCTCCAGAGCGACAAGGCCACGCACACGATGTGATCCACGGACCGGCCGGGCATGCCGGACGGTCCGCGGCGCCCTCACCGGCGCAGTGCGGGTGAGTCCCAGCCCGGGCGTGGGGCGAAGCGGTCGCCATGCGTGGCCTGGAGTGCGTTGAGCCGCAGCAGCACGGCCTCGGCCCCGGTCTCGCGCACGTACTGGATCGGACCGCCGCGGAAGGGCGCGAAGCCGGTCCCGAAGATGACCCCGGCGTCGAGCAGGTCGCCATCGGCCACCACGCCCTCGTGCAGCGCCGCAACCGCTTCGTTGACCAGCGGCAGGATCAGGCGGTCCTCGAGGTCGGTCGGCGCGCGGTAGTCGCGGGGCACTTCCGGCTTCTTCGCCTTCCCGTCCTCCCAGGTGTACAGGCCCTGGCCGTCCTTCCTGCCCCGCTTGCCGGGCTCCGGCGGCGACGACAGCGAGGCCGGGATCGGCAGCCCGAGGAAGGGCGCAAGCTCGGCGCCGACACCGGCGGCCACGTCCAGGCCCACGGTGTCGATCAGTTCGATCGGTCCCATCGGCATGCCGAACTTCACCGCGGCGCGGTCGATCACCGCGCCCGGGATGCCCTCCGAGTACGCCGTGGCCGCCTCGAGCATGTAGGGGAACAGCAGCCGGTTGACCAGGAAGCCCGGCGTGCCGGTCACCGGCACCGGCAACTTGTCGATCGCCTTGCAGAACGCCGCCAGGCGGCGCTCGGTCTCCGGATCCATGCCGTCATGGCGCACGATCTCGACCAGCGGCATCAGCGCGACCGGATTGAAGTAATGCAGGCCGGCGAACCGCGCCGGGCGCGCGAGCCCGCCACGGAGCTCGTCAAGGGCGATCGACGAGGTGTTGGTGGCGAGCAGGGCGCCCGGTCCGAGCTGCGGCTCGATGCCGGCGTACAGCGAGCGCTTCGCCTGCGGGTCCTCGATGATCGCCTCGATGACCAGGTCCGCCGCGGCGACGCCGGCACCGGCAAGGTCGGGCTTCAGCCGCGCCGCGACTTCGGGCCGCTTCGCATCGACCTTCACCTTCTTCGCGAACAGCTCCTGCGCGCGTGCGATCGCCTTGTCGATATAGGCCTGCTCGCGATCCTGCAGCGTCACCTCGAAACCCTTCAGCGCCGACCAGGCCGCGATGTCGCCGCCCATCACGCCGGCGCCGACCACGTGCACGCGCGCGATGCCACTGTCCTTTCCGCCCAGGCCCTTCAGCCGCTCCTGCAGGAAGAACACCCGGGTCAGGTTGCGTGCGGTCGGCGTGCCGGCCAGCTTCACCACGGACTTCCGCTCGGCCGCGAGGCGGTTCTGGATGCCTCCGCCGGTGCGGCGCCAGGTCTCGATCAGGGCGTAGGGGGCCGGATAGTGCTCCTTGCGGGCCTTGCGCGCGACCTGCTTGACCAGCATCGGCGCCATGACCTGGCGCACCGGCCAGGTATTGGTGGCCCAGCCCATGAAGCGCTGCCGGAACGGGCGTTCGGCGCCCTGCAGCGCCACGGACACGGCGGTGTCCACCAGGTGTGCCGGATCGGCCACGCGGTCGACCAGGCCAATGGCCTTCGCCGCCGATGCCGACAGCGTGCGGCCGGTCAGCATCATGTCCATGGCCGCGGGCGTTCCGACAAGCCGCGGCAGGCGGACGCTGCCGCCCCAGCCCGGATAGATGCCCAGCTTCACCTCGGGCAGGCCGATGCGCGTGGATGGATCGTTGCTGGCGACGCGATATCGGCAGGCCAGGGAGATCTCGGTGCCGCCGCCCATGCAGAAGCCCTGGATGGCCGCGACCGTGGGGCAGGGAAGCTCGGCCAGGCGCTGGAACACCTGCTGGCCGCGGCGGATGGAGTCGCCGATGGTGCCCCGGGCGTCGAACTCTGCGAATTCGCGGATATCGGCACCGGCGATGAAGCCCTTGGCCTTGCCCGAGCGCAGCACCAGCGCCCTGGGCGGATCCAGTGCCAGGCGCTCGAGCAGGGTGTCGAGTTCGATCAGCACGTCCTGGGCGAAGGTGTTGACCGACTCCCCGTTGCGGTCGAACGTCAGCAGCACGACGCCATCGGCGCGCTGTTCGGCTTGCCAGTGGCTGAAGCGCAGACCATCGAGTCCAGCAATCATGCGGAACCATCCGTGCGGGTATGGGGAACTGCCTATGATCCAGAGTCCCTTTCGCCTGCGTCAAATCCCGCGGCCCGGCGAGGCGCCGGCTTGCGGGACGCGGAACCCGGCCCCAGATGATCCTGCAGGGCGGAACTTTCCGCCTGCGTGAAGGTCACAGTCCGGTCCCAGGGCCGGTTCCCAGGAGAGTGCCGGCCCATGGCCGAGATCGACAGCACACAGCTCGACCAGGACCTCGTCCGCCGCGTGCAGCGCGGCGACATGGCCGCCTTCAACCTCCTGGTGCGCAAGTACCAGCACCGCGTCGCGGCCGTGGTCGGCCGCTACGTCAGGGACTGGAGCGAATGCCAGGACGTGGCGCAGGACACCTTCATCCGCGCGTACCGGGCGATCGGCAGCTTCCGCGGCGATGCGCAGTTCTACACGTGGCTCCACCGGATCGCGGTCAACACCGCCAAGAACCACCTGGTGGCCAGCAACCGCCGCCCGCCCACCGACGACATCGACCCGGACGACGCCGAGCACTTCGACGTCGGCAGCGGCCTGCGCGATCACGACACGCCGGAACGTGAACTGATGCGCCAGCAGATGGAACAAACGGTGCTGCGCGCGGTCGAAGCCTTGCCCGGGGAGCTGCGCACCGCGATCACGCTGCGCGAGGTCGACGGGCTGAGCTACGAGGAGATCGCCGCGCGCATGGATTGCCCGATCGGCACCGTGCGTTCGCGGATCTTCCGCGCCCGCGAGGCGATCGACATCGAGCTGAAGCCGCTGATGGAACCCGAGGCCGCGCCGGCACGCGTGGCGCGATGAGCACGAGATGACCAACGACCACGACCACATCGACATCGAATTCCAGCCCGAGCCGGACCGGCTCTACGTGCACAATCGCCGGCAGCTCTCGGCGATGCTGGATGGCGAGCTGTCCCCGGACCAGGCGCGGTTTATGCTGCGCCGGCTGCAGCACGATGCGGAGCTGGCGGCCTGCTGGGAGCGCTGGCAGGTCTGCGGCGATGTCCTGCGCGGCCGCGGCCATGCCCTGCTGCCGGCCGATTTCTCGCAGCGGGTGGCGGCCGCGATCGCGGCCCCCGCGGATGCAGGCCGGGCGGCCGCGGCGGAGCGCGTCGCGCACGCTGGACGCGAC
>DATBUS010000099.1:0-37043 GCA_036515815.1 Luteimonas sp. | reverse complement strand
CTGCCGGCCGCCGGCGACCGCCGCGCCAGCCGGCCAATTCAGAAAAAAGTCCCCCGCCCCGGGGAACCAGTGCCCATCCCGGCTGTCCCATTCCATGCGCGACCCGTGCGCTCCCCCTCGTCGATCCGCATGGGCCCGCAGGAGCCCCGGCAGCCGCCGGGGCTTCGCCTTTTCAGCCGTCGCCGCCGGCGCGCTCGCGCTGCTCGCGCGCGATCCACTCCTCGATTGCCCGCCGCGCGCGCCGCTCTTCCGCTTTCTCGCGCAGGAGTTCCAGGCCGAGCACGCGGTGCAGCCCCACCATCACGCCCAACATCAGGAGGGCGAATGGAAGGGCCGTCACCGTGATCAGCGCCTGCAGCGCCGACAACCCGCCGGCCAGCAGCATGGCGCCGGCCACGAGCGCGATGGCGATGCCCCAGGCGAACTTGCGCGCCAGCGGCGGGTCGCCGGCGTCCTCGCTGGACATCGAACCCAGGACCAGGACGGCCGAGTCGGCCGACGTGACGAAGAACACCAGCAGCAACAGGACCGACAGCCCGGACAGGAGGCGGGCGGCCGGCAGCAGTTCGTACATGGCGAACAGCACGGTCTCGTAGCCTTCGCCGAGCGCGCCGGCCATGTCCGCGCCCCCGAACATCTGCCCCCACAGCGCGGCACCACCGAAGGTCGAGAACCAGGCGAAGCCCAGCAGGCTCGGCACGGCCACCACGCCGAGGACGAACTCCCGCAGGCTGCGGCCGTAGGAGACCCGGGCGATGAAGGCGCCGACGAAGGGGGACCAGGAGATCCACCATGCCCAGTAGAAGATCGTCCAGTCCGCCACCCAGGTGCTCGCGGTGAATGGCGCCATGCGCAGGCTCATCTCCACCAGCGCATCGAGGTAACCGCCCAGCGACGTGGTGAAGGTCTCGAAGATGAAGCCGGTCGGCCCAAGCAATGCCACGGCCAGCAGCAGCACGCAGGCCAGCGCCAGGTTGAACGTCGACAGCCACTTGATGCCGCGATCCACGCCGGTGGCGGACGACGCCATGTACAGGACGAACGCGGTGGCCAGCACGGCCAGCTGCATCCCCGTGCCCGACGGCGTGCCGAACACGCGCCCCATGCCGGCGCTGATCTGCATGGTGCCGAACCCGAGCGTCGTGGCGACGCCGATGGCGGTGGCCACCACCGCGATGATGTTCACCGTGGCGCCCATCCAGCCCAGGTGGCGCTCGCCGATCAACGGCTGCAGCAGGTCGCTGATCTGCCCGCGCCCGCCACGGTTGAACTGGAACCAGGCAATCGCGAGCCCCATCAGTGCGTACACCGCCCAGGGGTGCAGGCCCCAGTGGAAGAACGTGTAGCGCATCGCGGCACGCGCGGCGCCGGGCGTACCCGGCGTCAGGCTTTCCGGCGGATTGAGCAAGTGCGAAAGCGGCTCCGCGGCGCCCCAGAACACCAGGCCGATGCCCATCCCGGCCGCGAACAGCATCGACAGCCAGGCCAGGCCCGAGAACTCCGGCTCGGCATCGCGACCGCCGATGCGCAGGCGTCCCGCCGGGCCGAAGGCCAGCCACGCGAGGAAGGCCAGCGTCAGGAAGACGATCAGCAGGTACAGCCAGCCGGCGTGTGCAATGACCGCCGCGAGCGCCGTCGCGGTGATTTCGCCGAAGCGCGCCGGCGCGACGCCGGCGACCGCCGCGAGCAGTACCACGAGCAACAGGGAGATCCGGAACACCATGGTCGTGACGTCCTTCGCAACGGCAGGCGTCCCAGCTTAGCGCTCGTTCACGCATTGGCGACCGGGCCGCACACGACACTGTGCCACCCCCTTTCCACCGGATGTCCCATGACCCACCGATCGAACCCGAGCTTCCGCATTCCACGCTTCCGGCGCGCCGCGCTCGCGTCCGCCCTGCTCGTCGTGGCCGCCGCCGCTGCGCCGGCACTGGCCCAGGACGGCGGCACGCCGCGCGACGACCGCTTCACCCTGCGCCTCAGCGCGTTCAATCCCAGCGCCGACCTGCGCCTGGGCCTCGAGGGCGAGGCCTCCAGCGCCGACGGCACGGCGGTGTTCTCGGACGCGGCCACCATCGACACGGGTGATGACTGGCGACCGCGCGGCGCGCTGGGCTTCCGCATCAGCGACCGCCAGTCGATCGGTGCCAGCTACTACGACTACGAGAACGACGATGCGTGGTCCTTCGGCGGCGGCAGCATCGATCCCGGCCCGGGTGACCCGGTCGGGCTGCCGGCGGTCGATGCCAATGGCCACATCAAGTTCGCGATGGCTTCGGTCCACTACGAGTACGCCGTGGTCTCGACGCCCGCGTTCGAATGGGGCCTGGGCCTGGGCGCGACCCACGTCGATGCCGAGGCCATGGCCGACCTCGCCTGGTCGGGGACCGAAGAGCTCGACCCCGGCACAGCCAACTTCCGCGAAGGCTTCGATGGCTGGAGCCCCGCAGTGCACACCCGCCTGACCTGGCGCCCGGCCGACCGCTGGCGCCTCGACTTCGAAGGCCAGTACTTCGATGCCACCTGGGGCAACCTCCTCGAGGAGGACGGCCACTTCGAACGGGCCGGCATCGTGCTCGAGTACCTGGTCAACGACCGGCTCGGCGTGCACGTCGGCTACGACTGGTTCCGCCTGAAGCTCCGTGACAACTTCGACGGCACCATCGTCCCGCCGGCGGAGTCCGACCTGGCGCCCATCGACTGGGCCGCATCCGGTCGCGCCCAGCTGAAGGTGCACGGCCCGATGGCGGGCGTGACCTTCCGCTTCTGAGGAAAAAGCGCCGGCCTGCGGGGCGTGACTCACCCGCCCCGCAGGCCGATGCTCAGTTGCGCACCTGCACGTCGTCGATATAGACGTTGATGTCGTAGCTGGTGTTGGCGTGGTACAGCCAGATGGCATCCAGCTTCACGCTCGAGGCGGTGATCGCGCCATTGCCGCCGACCCAGGCATTCCACTGGTTGGCGTCGGTCAGCGACCAGGACACATAGGTCCAGGTATTCGCCGGCAGTGAGCGGCTGACCGAACGTTCGGTGCCGTCGCTGTCGTCGATGCCCACGGCGACACTCATGCCGCTCCCACCCGCATAGGCCCAGAACCCGACGCTGCCGTTGGCGCGGCTGATCGCGGTGTTGCTTCCGGGATTGCCGGAACCCGACAGCAGGCGCACCGCCCACGCGGCCGAAGTGTTCGGGTTGTCCTTCAGCAGGACGCGCAATGAGCAACTGCCCGCATAGCGATTGCCGCAGTCGCGCGTGGCGGTCGAGGCTGTCGAGATGCCGGTGGTGCTGCCCGAGTAGGCCGGGCTGGTATTGAAGTGGCCGACGCTGCTTTCGAAGCGATCCAGGTAACTCGTGCCGCCACCTCCACCACCGCCCGGGTTGAGCAGGTTGTAGTAGCTGGCCCAGTTCCAGTTGATGCCGGGATCGGTATGGGTCTGGCCGCTGAAGTGCTGGTGTCCCTTGATCTTCACCGAGGTGGGCAGCACGTTGATGCCGCTCGAGGGCGCGCCGCGGTAGGCGCTCGAACAGGTGATCGCGCTGTACTTCGAACAGAAGTTGCGCACCAGCGCCGCCGAGGCGTTGTACATCGCGCTGGTGTACCAGCTGCTGTTGTTGACGTAGCCCTCGTGCTCGATGCCCAGGGTGTAGCTGTTCTGGTTGCGCACGTGCCAGGCGGTGTGCGCGTTGCGCACCATCTGTGTGACCTGGCCATCCGAACTGCGGATCACGTAGTGCGCGCTGACGTTGGCCGTCGAGTTCTTGAACCAGCTGATGGTGCCGGCGTAGCTGCCCTGCGCGGTATGCAGGGTCACCGCGCTGATCGAGGCGCTGCGCGAGGCGTTGTAGTTGCTCGAATGCGCCGGGTTCCAGAGCGCCGGGCCGTAGTCGGTGCTCTGCGCGCGCAGGCTGCCATCGCCGCCCTTCGCCGGCTGCGTGCGCACCAGTTGTTCGCTGACCGGGTCGATCGCATAGCCATCCACTTCGATGCGATCACCTTCCACGTCCAGGCGCACGAACGGCGCCTGCAGGCGCACCAGCGTTGCGGCATCGAAGGCGCGTTCCCATTCCACCGGCACCTGCGGCACCAGCATGCCCTTCTCGTCCACGCCGCGGTCGAGGGCCAGCAGCACGTCGAAGGCGAAGCTTGCACGCGCGTAGTCGTCGACGGCGCTGCCGATGGGCGATGGCGAGAACCCGGCGTAGCGTGACAGTGCCGGTGCCAGCGATTCCAGGTCCTTGACCTCGCGTCCGCGCAGTTGCTGGGCGAGCAGCGCGGCGGCGGCCATGATGTTGGTGGCGGGGTCATGCATCACCTGCCTGCCGGACACGCCGAGCAGCGCCGCCGCCTCGCCCACCTGGTCGGCGAAGCCGCCCCCGGCATAGAGGCCCATCACGCCATGCGCCTCGGGCATGTGCCCGTGGTCGGACATGGCGCCGGCATCTTCGGCGCGTACGTTCTGCCAGCGCGTCTGCACGTGGGCGATCGCCTCGAGGGCGCCGCGCGGCACCTGGGGGTAGGCGGCGTAGGCGCGCTTGAAGTAAGCCGGATAGGCGGCGCGTTCGGCGCGGAGCCTGACCTCCTCCTGGCGCAGGCGTTCGGCCATTGCCGCGTCCTGCTTTGCAGCGCCAATGTCGTTGCCGGCGTCGACCGGTGCCAGACGCGACTCACCCGCCGACGCGCCGGCCGTGGCCAGCGCGGTGGACAACAGCAGCACTGCTGCCCCATGACTGTTGCGAATCCTCATTTCGACCCCTCGTGCGCCTTGGCGCATGGCTTCCCCCCCGTCCCCGGAACCCGCCAGCGGACGCGCACGGCGCGGCCCCCGTGCTACCGGATACGCGGCAGCCGGGGCCTGGCGATAGATGGGGTTTGCCCTAAGCGGACACGAAGCGCGACGCAATGGCGTCGCGCAGGGTGCTTGCGGTCACAGTGGCGAAGATGAACAGGCCCCGCTGCCTGCGGGGCCCCCAGGGGTCAGCGCCGCTTCGCGAGATAGAGGTCGGTGATCGTGCCGTCGTAGACCTCGGCGGCCATCGCCACCGATTCACCCAGGGTCGGATGCGGATGGATCGTGTGGGCGATATCGCCCACCTCGGCCCCCATCTCGATGGCCAGCGCGGCTTCCGAAATCAGCTCGCCCGCGTGCACGCCGACGATGCCGGCACCGATCACCCGCTGCGTGGCTTCGTCGAACACCAGCTTGGTGAAGCCCTCGGTGCGCCCGAGGCCGATGGCGCGGCCGCTGGCCGCCCACGGGAACCTGCCCACGCCGACCTTGAGGCCCTTCGCCTTCGCTTCGTTCTCGGTCACGCCCACCCAGGCGATCTCGGGGTCGGTGTACGCCACCGACGGGATGACGCGCGCCACCCACTCCTTCTTTTCGCCCGCGGCCACTTCAGCCGCGAGCTTGCCCTCGTGCGTCGCCTTGTGGGCGAGCATGGGCTGTCCGACGATGTCGCCGATGGCGAAGATATGCGGCACGTTGGTGCGCATCTGCGCATCGACCCCGATGAAGCCGCGCTCGCCCACGCGCACGCCGGCCTTTTCGGCATCGATGTTGCGGCCGTTCGGGGCGCGGCCCACCGCGACCAGCACGCGGTCGTAGAGCCTGCCGTCGGGAATGCTGTCGCCCTCGAAGTCGACCTCGATGCCCTTCTTCGCGGCTCGCGCTTCGACGACCTTCGTCTTCAGGTGCACGGACACGCCCTGCTTCTTCAGGCGCGCGGCGAGCGGCTTCACCAGGTCGCCGTCGGCGCCGGGAATCAGCTGGTCCGCAAGCTCGACCACCGTCACCTGGCTGCCGAGGCCGCGATACACCGTCGCCATCTCCAGGCCGATGATGCCGCCGCCGACGACAAGGAGCTTTTTCGGCACCTCCGCCAGCTGCAGCGCATCGGTGGAGTCCATGATGCGCCCATCGTCCCAGGGGAAGCCCGGGAGCTTCAGCGCCTGCGAACCGGCGGCGATGATGCACTGCTCGAAGCGCAGCAGCTGCGTATTGCCGTCATCGCCGGTGATCTCGAGCTCGTTGGCCGACACGAAACGGCCGCTGCCCTGCAGCACGCGCACCTTGCGCTGCTTCGCCATGCCGGCGAGCCCCTTGGTGAGCTGGCCGACGACATTGTCCTTGTAGCCGCGCAGCGCACCGAGATCGATCTTCGGCTTGCCGAAGCCGACGCCGAACGCGCTGGCATGCGCGGCCTGGTCGATGACGTCGGCCGCATGCAGCAGCGCCTTCGACGGGATGCAGCCGACGTTGAGGCACACGCCGCCAAGGCTGGCGTAACGTTCGACCAGCACCGTATCCAGGCCCAGGTCGGCGGCACGGAAGGCGGCGGTATAGCCGCCCGGACCAGCCCCGAGCACCACGATGCCGCATTCGACATCGGCCTTGCGACCGCTTGCGACTGCCGGGGCCGGGGCTTCGGGCTCTGCCGGTGCACGATGCGAGCGCGGCACCGGCGGACGGCCGGGGCCTGCGTCGCCGCCGCTTGCGGACGGTGCGCCGGGAGCATCGCTGCCTTCCACGCCTGCGGCGTCCGCGGCCCTGGCGTCCGTCGCACCCGCGGCCTCGGCCGCGTCCTGCACGTCGCCACCGCCCTCGCCTTCGGCTTCGAGCACCACGACCACGCTGCCCTCGGCCACCTTGTCGCCGACCTTGACCCGCAGCTCGCGCACCACGCCGGCCGCCGACGAGGGCACTTCCATCGTCGCCTTGTCCGATTCCAGCGTCGCCAGGCCCTGGTCGACCGCGACCGTGTCACCCACGGCCACCAGCACTTCGATCACCGGCACATCGTCGAAACCGCCGATGTCGGGAACCTTCACCTCGATCATGTTCGCCATGGCCGCGCCCTCAGAGCATGGCCCGGCGCATGTCGCCGAGCAGCTGCGCGAGATAGGCGGTGAAGCGCGCCGCGGCGGCCCCGTCGATCACGCGGTGGTCGTAGGAGAGCGACAGCGGCAACATGAGCCGCGGCTTGAACTTCTCGCCGTTCCAGACCGGCTTCATCGCCGATTTCGACACGCCGAGGATGGCCACTTCGGGCGCATTGACGATCGGCGTGAAGCTGGTGCCGCCGATGCCGCCCAGCGAGCTGATCGAGAAGCAGCCGCCGGACATCTCGGCCGGGCCGAGCTTGCCTTCGCGTGCCTTCTTCGCCAGTGCCGAGGTTTCCTGCGCGATCTCGACCACGCCCTTGCGGTCGCAGTCGCGCACCACGGGCACCACCAGCCCGTTGGGCGTGTCGGCCGCGAAGCCGATGTGGAAATATTTCTTGAGGATGAGCGTCTCGCCCGAGGCATCGAGCGAGGCGTTGAACTGGGGATACTTCTGCAGTGCCGCCACCGCCGCCTTCATGATGAAGGCGAGCATGGTGAGCTTGATTCCGGCCTTCTCGTTCTCGCGGTTGAGGGCTACGCGCAGGTCTTCCAGCGCGGTGATGTCGGCATCGTCGTGCTGGGTGACGTGCGGGATCATGGCCCAGTTGCGTGCCAGGTTGGCGCCGCTGATCTTCTGGATGCGGGTGAGCGGCTTCTCCTCGACCTCGCCGAACTTCGAGAAGTCGACCTTCGGCCATGGCAGCAGGTTCAGCCCGCCATCGCCCGCGGCCACGCCACCGCCGGTCCCGGCAGCCGCGCCGCCCGCCAGCGCCGACTTCACGAACTTCTGCACGTCCTCGCGGGTGATGCGGCCGCCGCGGGCGCTGCCGCTGACCCGCAGGAGGTCGACCCCAAGCTCGCGCGCGAACAGGCGCACCGCGGGGCTCGCATAGGGGACCTTCTCCGGCATCACCGCATCGGCGTCGAACACCCGCGGCGGCGACTGCTGCGTGCCGCCGCCGGCCTCGTGCCGCATCGAGGCCTGGGCGATGTTGTCGGCCTTCGCCGGCACCGCTACGCCTTCGACCTGGGTCGATGTCTCGGCAGCGGGCCGGGTGGAGGACGCGGATTCGGGCTGAGCGCGCTTTGCAGCGCTGCCAGCAACCTGCGCGCCGTCGTTGCCGGCCACGACCTTGCCCTCGTCCGCTCCCGCCGCCGGCCCGGCCTCATCGGAGCCGGCCCCAGCGGAGCCTGCCTCCTCGTCAGCGGGTTCGATCATCGCCACCAGCGCGCCCTCGGCGATGCTGTCGCCGACCTTGACCTTCACCTTGCGCACGACGCCCGCGAACGGCGCCGGCACTTCCATGGTCGCCTTGTCCGACTCCAGCGTGATCAGGCCCTGATCCTTCTCGACCGTGTCGCCGACCGCGACCAGCACCTCGATCACCGGGACATCGTCGAAGCCCCCGATATCGGGAACGCGCGCTTCCTGGGGGCTGGCCATCGGAGATCTCCACGGGTGATTCGGGCGGACCTCTATTGTGGCCCCGCACGGTGCATGCGCCAACTGCACGCGGGCGCGCCCCGCGCCGCGCATGCCCTCCGCATTCGCCTGTCAACCGCGGTTCACCTGCGTCGAGGCGGCGTGCGGCGGCTTAACAGCGCGTGCAGACGCACGGTTTCCGGACCGTGCCGCGACAAGCGCGATTCATCCGCGCGCCGATAGGGTGGCCCTCGCCCCACTCCCCGGGGCCCATATGCAAGTAACGAGGAGATCCCCCATGTCCCGCATTTCCCCCATGACCCGCATCCTGGTTCCCGCCGCCCTGGCCCTGGCCATCGCACCGGCGGCCTTCGCCCAGGACAGCACCCCCGACAAGCGCGTCTCGGTGACTGCCGGCTACTCCCTGGTCGAACCGACCCGCAACCCCGAGATCGCGGGCACCCGCACGCAGTTCGACGGCGAGGGTACGCCCACGCTCGGCGTGACCTACCACATCACCGACAACTGGGGCGTTGAAGCCTGGGCGGCCGACAGCTATGGCCAGCGCGTGAACACCGCCGCCGGCAAGGCCGGCAGCGTGGACGCGCAGCCGTACTCGATCAGCGGCCAGTACCGCTTCGGTACCCAGGACAGCACGGTGCGTCCGTTCGTGGGCCTGGGTTACCACGAGACCAACTACGACAACGAAACCCCGAACGCCGCCGGCCAGCGCGTGGGCGTCGAGACGGCCAAGGGTGCGGTCGCGACCGTGGGCATGGACGTCAACATCAGCCCGACATGGTTCGCACGTGCCGACGCACGCTACTTCCAGGCCGACTCCGACGTCCACATCAATGGCGTGGACGCAGGCGAAGCCAAGCTCGACCCGGTGATGGTGGGCGTGGGCATCGGCGCACGCTTCTGACCCGGGGCCTGCGCCTGGTTCCACCAGGCGCGGGCAGCCGGTCGCAGGACGGGCCCTGGCGGGCCCGTCCTTTTTTGTCCGGGCCGCGGTCAGGCTCCGGGCGTGTCCACCGGGGCAGGCCGTCCGCGCACCACGCGCTCGCGGCGCATCAGGTACAGCCCGCTCAGCACGATGATGCCCGCCCCCAGCCAGGTCATGCCGTCCGGCAATGCCTGCCACAGCACGAGGTCCAGCAGCACCACCCAGACCAGGGCGGTGTATTCCAGGGGCGCGATCAGGGAGGCCTCGCCAAGGCGGAAGGCATGCGTCAGCGCAACCTGCCCGAGCGTGCCCGACACCGCCACTCCGGCCAGCAGCCAGGCATCCTCCGCGCGCAGCGACACCCAGCCCGGCCAGGCCAGCAGCCCCGCGCCCACGGCCACCATGCCCAGGAACCAGAACACCAGTGCCTGCGCGCTGTCGCGCTGCGCCAGCATGCGCACCGTCACCACGGACGCCGCGTAACAGGCGGTGGCGAACAGCACCAGCAGGCCGGCGCTGGTCAGCACTCCCTCGCCGCCGGGGCGCAGCACCACCAGCACGCCGATGATGCCGACCGCGATCGCGGTCCAGCGCCGTGGCCCCACGTGCTCGCGCAGCAGCGGGACCGCCATCGCCGTGACCAGCAGCGGTCCGACGAAGGTGATGGCATAGGCCGTCGACATCGGCAGCGCCGCCAGCCCCGCGACGAAGCAGGACAGGAAGAGCACGCCCAGCACGCCGCGCAGCAGGTGCAGGGGCCAGTGCACGCGGAACAGCGGCGCCAGGCCCGTGGTCGCAGCGGCCCAGGCGAGCACCAGCGGCAGGCCCACCGCACCGCGCAGCGCGGCCACCTGCATCGGCGGGTAGTGCCCGGCGAGCTGCTTCATGCAGGCGTCCATCACGCAAAGCACGGCAACCGCGAACAGCATCGCGATGACGCCGCGGCGATGGTCGCGTGCAGCGGCCGCCTCGCGGCCCTCGTCTCCGGCGACGCCGGGGGTGACCGGTTCCACCGCGCCTCAGCCGCCGAAACTGGCGGCGTCGATCACGAAGCGGTAGCGCACGTCGCCGCGCAGCATGCGCTCGTAGGCCTCGTTGATGCCCGACGCCCCGATCAGCTCGATCTCGCTGGCCACGCCGTTCGCGGCGCAGAAATCCAGCATCTCCTGGGTCTCGCGGATGCCGCCGATGAGCGAGCCCGCCAGGCGCCGGCGCGTCGTCACCAGCGACGAGGCCGCGACCGGCGACGGTTCGGGAATGCCGAGCAGCACCATGGTGCCGTCGATCTTCAGCATGCCCAGGTAGAGGTTGTAGTCGTGCGCGGCCGAGGCGGTGTCGAGGATCATGTCGAAGCGCTTCGCGAGCGCGCGGGCATTCCCCGCATCGCCGGCAACGACCTCGAAGGCGTGCGCACCCAGTTTCATCGCATCCTCGCGCTTGCGCTCCGAGGTACTGAGCACGGTCACGCGCGCACCCAGCGCAACGCCGAGCTTCACCGCCATGTGGCCGAGGCCGCCAAGCCCCACCACGCCGAGCTCGTCACCCTGCTTCAGCCCGAAGTGGCGCAGCGGCGACCAGGTGGTGATGCCGGCACACAGCAGCGGGGCCGCGCGGTCCAGCGGCAGGCCGTCCGGAATGCGCAGCACGTAGTCCTGGTGCACGGTGATGCGGGTGGAATAGCCGCCCTGCGTGGTTTCGCCCGTGGACGGGTCGCGGCTGCCGTAGGTGGCCACCATGCCCTTTTCGCAGTACTGCTCCTCGCCGGCCGCGCACTGCGCGCAGCTGCGGCAGGAATCGACGAAGCAACCCACGCCCACGGCATCGCCCACGCGGTACTTCGTCACGCCCTCGCCCACCGCGGCGACATGGCCGACGATCTCGTGGCCGGGCACCAGCGGATAGTCCACCGGGCCCCATTCGCCACGCACGGTGTGCAGGTCGGAATGGCAGATGCCGCAATAGCGGATGTCGATCAGCACCTCGCCGGGGCGCGGATCGCGACGTTCCAGGCTCCAGGGCGCAAGCGGCTGGGTGGCCGACAGGGCGGCATAGGCGGCGGTCTTGTGCATGGCGGTCTCCGGGGGCGGACAGGGACGGATGCACATGATGCACGAGGGGCCTTGCGGCCGCGTTGCGCTACCCTGAGCGCCTGTCCTTTCGCAGTGGAAACGCCCCCATGCCGTCCTTCGACATCGTCTCGGAAGTCGACACCCACGAGCTCACCAACGCCGTCGACCAGGCCAACCGCGAGCTCTCCACGCGCTTCGATTTCAAGGGCGTCGACGCCGCCTTCGAGCGCGAGGAAGCGGTCATCACCCAGCGCGCGCCCAGCGACTTCCAGTTGCAGCAGATGACCGACATCCTGCGCGCGCGCCTGGCCGCGCGGAAGATCGATACCCGCTGCCTGGAATTCGGCGATATCGAGAGCAATGTCGCAGGCGCCCGCCAGAAGGTCACCGTGAAGCAGGGCATCGAGCGCGAGCTGGCGAAGAAGATCCAGGCCGAGATCAAGGGTGCCAAGCTCAAGGTCGACACCCAGGTCAATGGCGACAAGCTGCGCGTGACCGGCAAGAAGCGCGACGACCTGCAGGCGGTGATGGCGCTGCTGCGCGCGAAGGAGTTCGATCTCCCGCTGCAGTTCGACAATTTCCGCGACTGACGCCGCCCAGCACGACCCGACCACTGTGGGCGCAGCCATGGCCGCGCTCCGGAGCATCGCCATGGACCCCATCGCAGACACGCGCCGCTGGCTGGACCGCGCGGTCATCGGCCTCAACCTCTGCCCCTTCGCCAAGGCGGTGGTGAACAAGGGCCAGGTGCGGATGGTGCTGAGCGAGGCGCGCGACGAAGCCGCGCTGCTCGCCGAGCTCGGCGAGGAGCTGCTCCGCCTGCGCGACACACCGGCGGCCGAGGTCGACACTACGCTGATCGTGCATCCGCACGTGCTCGGCGATTTCCTCGACTACAACGACTTCCTCGACACTGCCGATGGGCTGGTCGAGGAACTGGGACTGGAAGGCGTGCTGCAGGTGGCGAGCTTCCATCCCGCTTACCAGTTCGCGGGCACCGATCCCGACGACGTCGCCAACCACACCAACCGCTCGCCCTGGCCGACCCTGCACCTGCTACGCGAGGACAGTGTCTCGCGGGCGGTCGAGGCCTTCCCCGATCCCGACGAGATCGTCGAGCGCAACGTGCAGACGCTCGAGAAGCTTGGTCGCGCGGGGTGGGATGCGCTGTTGCGGGATGGTGGGTCGAACGGGTCGATGGACGGCCAGGGCGGCTAGGGGTCTGTTCGGTCCGGGCCGTGGTCACTTCGGCTCCGTGAGGGAGCATGCCTCTCCGAGGGGGGGCATGGACCGGCGACGCAGCCATCCCTGGCTGAATCGCCTTCCGAGCACATCCATGTGCGCTGTCCATGCCCCCCTCGGAGAGGCACGCTTTCGCCAGGGTGTGGATTGCGGCTTCGGCTGGCCGGAGGGCGCCTCGGCCTCGGACGCCTGGCGAGGGCGGCGACACGGATCGCCGACGCGCCCGCGCACCATTGCTGGACCCGGTGAATCAAATGCGCCAGCCGGTATCGCGAGATCGGTTAGGCAGGAGACGGTTGGCGGGGGGAGTGTGGAGAGTGGGCCATGGGTGAGCACGGGCTGCTTGCGCGGCACTGCCGCGCGGCCCGTGCGAACGCCCGGCGCGCTGCGCCGGGCCGGACCGGACCGCGAAGCGGGCCGGGCCCACGGCCCAGCGCTCAGACATGGATGTCTGACGCGGGGCGGAGCACTCCCCCCGCCAGCCGGCTCCTGCAGCCCGCACCCCACAAGTCGGCACTTGCCCCGCGCCCGCCGTGCAGCCACCCCGCCATGCCGCCCACGCGGTCCCGCCTCCGTACCAGAGGCTCCTGAAGCGCCCGGTCAGGGCACCCCGAACAGCGCCTCGCGCTCCACGTCGCCCAGCATCCGCCACTCACCCTCGGGAAGCTCGCCCAGCGAGAGCCCACCCACGCGACTGCGATGCAGGGCCGCCACATGATTCCCCACCGCCGCGAACATCCGCCGCACCTGGTGGTAACGCCCCTCGTGCAGCGTGAGGCGGGCCTTCGTGGGCGAGAGCACCTCGAGTTCCGCCGGCAGGAGCGGCGTCTTCTCCGATTCCAGCATCAGCGTCCCGCTGGCGAAGATGGCCGCCTCGTCACCGCGCAGCGGCTCCGCCAGCGCGGCCTCGTAGACCTTGGGCAGCTTCGACTTCGGCGAGATGATCCGGTGCAGGAGCTGGCCGTCATCGGTCAACAGCAGCAGGCCGCTGGTGTCGCGGTCGAGGCGGCCGACGGTGGACAGCGTGGGCGAGCGCAGTGCGTAGCGCGGCGGAAACAGGTCGTAGACCAGGCGGCCGCGGTCCTTCGTCGAACAGGTGTAGCCAGCGGGCTTGTGCAGCATCAGCAGGATGCCCGGCGCCGGATCCAGCGGCTCGCCGTCCACCCGCACATCGCTCCATTCCGGCGTGTCGTCGGCGTACAGCACCTCGCCGGCGGCGTCGGTCACGCGCCCCTCGCGGAACATCAACGCCACCTGCTTGCGGCTGCCGTAGCCGAGGTTGGCCAGCGACTTGACCAGCTTCATCGCGGCGCCCGCCCGGAGGGCGCGGCGGCGGCCTTCACCGCTTCCACGACCTTGAAGCCACCCTCCTGAGCGACCAGGCGTGCCTGGCCGAAGCCGGCCCCGAGCGCCTCTTCGTAGGGGAGGTGGCGGTTGGCCACCAGCCACAGGCGGCCGCCAGGCCGCAGGGCCCGGGCCGCGGCGGCGATGAAGGCGCGGCCGATGTCCGGCCTCTCACGGCCATCGGGCGCGTGGAACGGCGGGTTGGTCACCACCACGTCGTAGCCCGGCGGAATGCCCGCGGTGACGTCATGCCAGTGGAAGCCCAGCGTGGCCGGCGACGCCTGCCGATCGAGGTTGTGCCGCGCCATCGCCAGCGCGCGCGCATCCGCCTCGTAGGCGTCGAGGACCGTGATCCCCGGGCTGCGCGCGAGCAACTCCGCCGACAGGTAGCCGTAGCCGGCACCGAGGTCGGCCGCGCGGCCGGCCAGGTCGGATGGCAGGTGGCGTGCCAGCAGGGCCGAGGCCGCATCGATGCGGTCCCATGCGAACACCCCCGGACGGCTCAGGAAGCGCCCCCCCGCCACCGGCCGCGGCGCGTCAAGCGCGCGCCACTGCGCGGCCAGCTCCGGATCGGCGCCCGCCTGGCCGGCACGGGCCCAGAACACGCGGCACTTGTGCTTGCTGCGCGTGGTCGCAGGACCGGCGACGCGGACGAAGTCGGCTTCGGCGGATTTCGCACCGGCATCATTCGCCACGCTCGCCACCACCAGGGCGCCCGGCGCCGCACGCGACAGCGCTTCGGCGAACAGTGCACGCGCCTCGTCGCGCTGGCGCGGCGGCAGCAGCAGGACCAGCGGCGAAGCGCCGTCGCCACCCGCATGGCAGCCGTCGCTGCCCGCAGCCACGGCTTCCCCGGCCACCGTGAAGCCCGCGCGATGCAGGGCCTCGGCGTCGGGCCTGAACGGTGCTTCGCAGGCCAGTCCCGGCCAGTCCACCGAGGCCAGCGCCGCGCCAGCGCGAGCGCGCAGGAACAGTGCGCGGGGCGTACGCGGCAGGTCGCCATCGGCGAAGGGCAGCATCAGCGCGTCGAGCGCGGGGTCGCCATGGAGGGCCATCGAGGATCCGTTCCGGAAAACAACGGTGATTGTAGGGGGCAGGCCCCTCCACGCCGCCACGACGCACGCTTCATCGGCCGCGAATGCGCGCTTTGCCAGCATCGAGACCCCCCAGGCAAGCAGAGGACATGCAGATGCGCGCACTCTTCGTCGGTGGTCCCGTCGACAACAGCGAGCTCGACATCGAGGGCGACACCCCGCCCACCCACTACCCGCCGGACACCGGCAGCGGACAGTCGCGCTACCGGCTGCACCAGGTGGGGCGGCGCGACAACGAAGTCGTGTACGCGGTCTACGGCGCGCCGGACGCCTCGCAGGAGGATGTCCTGTCGATCGCCGACGAACGCGACTACGCCCGCCGCTTCGAGGCCGAGCCCGAGCGCATCGAAGCCTGAGCGATGATCAGCCCTGCAACTCGCGCAAAGTGACGGCCGGCGGCGCGTCCAGCACGCGCCGCGTGGCCCACAGGCCTGCGACCAGCGCCGCCGCCATCCCGGCCAGTCCGCCGGCGGCGGCCATCACGACGTCGGGCGTCCACGGCAGGTCGAACACACGCGTGGCCACCACGCCCGACAGCACCGTGGCGGCGACCGCGGCCACCAGTCCGGCGAGCAGGCCGATGGCCGCGAATTCGGAGGCCTGCGCCAGCCGCAGCTGCCGCCGGCTGGCGCCGAGCACGCGCATGACCCCACCTTCGAGCAGGCGCTCGTCCTGGCTGGCGCTGATCGCGGCCAGCAGCACCAGCAGCCCTGCCGCCAGGGCGAACCAGAACACGACCTCCACCACGATCGACACCTGGTCGGCGGTGTCGCGCACCTGGGTGAGCACGGCATCGACATCGATCACCGAGACGTTCGGATAGCGCAACACCAGCTCGCGCGTGAACGCGGTATCGCCCTGCGGCACGCTTACCGCGGTGATCCAGCTGGCCGGATAGCCATCCAGCGCACCGGGGGAGAACAGCACGAAGAAGTTGGGGCGGAAGCTTTCCCAGTCGACCTCGCGCAGGCTCGTCACCCGGCCCTCGATGCGACGACCCGCGATGTCGAAGGCCACCATGTCCCCCAGCGCCCAGCCGAGTGATTCGGCGAAGCCCGCTTCCACCGACAGCTCGATGCCGGGCGACCCGTCGGCGGACCAGAATTCGCCTGCGGTGACGCGGTTGTCGTCGCGCAGCGTGCGCGCGGTCGACAGGTTGAACTCGCGGTCCGCGCGGCGTTGCGCGCGGCGGGCGTCGTCGTCGCCCGCGTCGTCGGCCGCGCCTGCGTAATCGGCACCGCTCACCGGCTCGCCGTTGTGCGTGGCCAGGCGGCCGCGGACCATCGGATACAACACCGGCCTGGCCAGGCCCTGGGCGGCCGCGATTTCGGCCACGCCGTCGATCTGGTCCTGCTGCACGTTGACGATGAAGCGGTTGGGCGCCTCCTCGGCCAGTGCCAGCTGCCAGCGCGCCAGCAGGTCCGTGCGCACGAAGGTCAGCAGCAGCAGCGCCATCAGGCCGAGCCCCAGCGCGGACACCTGGGCGATGCTGGTCCCGGCACGCCGGCTGACATTGGCCAGGCCGTAGCGCGCGCTTCCGCGCAGCCGGTGGCGCAGGCGGCGCACGGCGACGATCATCAGCCACGCGAGCAGCGCCAGCGTGCCCAGCGTGAGCGCGATGCCGGCCAGCATCGCCAGGGCCAGGGCGGGCGACCCCGCCTGCCACCACAGCAGGGCGCCGATGCCGCCGATGCCCGCGGCCAGCACCAGCAGGGCCGCGGGCTCGGTGGGATCGAGGTCGCGGCGCAGCACGCTCAGCGCCGGCACCCGGCGCAGCGCCAGCACGGGCGGGGCAGCGAAGGCCAGCAGCACCACCAGGCCGACGCCATAGCCACCGATCGCCGGCAGCACGCCTGCCGGCGGAATCGCGATCCCCAGCATGCCCGCCAGCCAGCCGCCGATCGCCCACTGCAATCCCCAGGCGATCGCCACCCCGACCGTGCAGGCCAGCAGGCCCAGCATCAGCAGTTCGCCGACATGGATCGCGGCCAGCATCGCCTGGCTTGCGCCGAGGCAGCGCATCACCGCTGCGCCCTGCAGATGGCGTGCGCTGTGGCGGCGCGCGGCCATGGCCACCGCCACCGCGGCCAGGACCACGGAGACCAGCGCCGCGAGGCCAAGGAACCGACCTGCGCGGTCCAGCGCCGAGCGCACCTCGGGACGCGCATCGGCGGCGGTCTCGAGGCGCTGGCCGCGTGCGAGGTTGTCCCGCGCCACGGCGGTGAAGCGTTCGACCGCACCGGGCGCTCCGGCCACCACCAGCCGGTGGCGGATGCGGCTGCCTTCCTGCACGAGGCCGGTGGCGGCCAGGTCGTCGGGATGGATGAAGACCTTCGGCGCCACGTTGAAATAGTCCAGCGCGGCATCCGGCTCCTGCGCCACCAGCGCCTCCAGGCGCAGTTCGAGGGAGCCGATGCCCACGGTGTCGCCGATGCGCGCACCGAGGGTGTCGGCGCCGCCCCGGCTCATCCACAGCGTGCCCGGTGCGGGCACGCCCGACGCGGTGCGCTCGCTGCCATCGGCGCCAACGATGCGGTATTCGCCGCGCAGCGGGAACCCCTCGCCGATCGCACGCAGCTCGCCCAGCTTCAGCTGTGCGGCCGCGCCCTGGCCGACACGCACCATGGTGTCGAGCTCGACCGTCTCGGCCATGCGCAGGCCCTCGGCACCTGCTGCGTCCCGTGCGGGGCCGTCGATCGGCGCGTCGCTGCGCAGCACGGCGTCGCCGCCCAGCAGGCGGTTGGCTTCCATCGCCAGCGCGCGCCCGGCGCGATCGGTCACGAAGCCGACCGCGGTCACGGCCACGACCGCCAGTACCAGCGCGGCCATCAGGATGCGCACGTCGCCCGAGGCCAGGTCGCGGCGCATCTGCCGCCAGGCGAGCCCGGCCAGCCTCATGCGGCGCGCCCGGAGTCGGCGACCAGGCGGCCGCCCTCGATGCGCAGGGTGCGTCCGCAGCGCCCGGCCAGGTGTTCGTCGTGGGTCACCAGCACCAGGGTGGTGCCGGCGTCCTGGTTGAGTGCGAACAGCAGTTCGATGATCGCCTGGCCGGTAGTGGTGTCGAGATTCCCCGTGGGCTCGTCGGCGAACATCAGCGAGGGATTGGTGACGAAGGCGCGTGCCACCGCCACGCGCTGCTGCTCGCCGCCGGACAGCTGGCGCGGATAGTGGCCGAGGCGCTCGCCCAGCCCGACCCGGGCCAGGATCCTGCGCGCGGGCGCTTCGGCGTCGCCGTCGCCGCGCAGTTCCAGCGGCAGCATCACGTTCTCCAGCGCGGTCAGCGACGGCAGCAGCTGGAAGTTCTGGAACACGAAGCCGACCTTCTCGGCGCGCACGCGTGCGCGGCCGTCCTCGTCCAGCGTCGAGAGCGGCGCGCCATCGATCTCGACCGTACCGGAGCTGGGGGCATCGAGCCCCGCCAGGAGCGACAGCAACGTGCTCTTGCCCGATCCCGACGGCCCCACGATCGCCACGCTCTCGCCGCGGGCGACGCCGAAGCCGACGCCATCCAGGATGACCAGTTCGCCGCCTGGCAGGCGCACGCGCTTGCCAAGGCCGGTGGCGGAAAGCGCGGGCGCGGCGGGGGTTCGGGAAGAGTCAGCCATGGGGTCCTTCGGCGGGGCATGATGTCCGGCGCGGGCACCGGCATGGCCGGGCGCGATCGACACGCGAACGAGGAGTCGGGATGGAATCAGGATACCGGGCGCGCAGGCGCCGGCTGCAATGTGCCATCGGTCTGGGCCTGCTGCTGCCGGCGGCCGCGGCCATGGCCCAGGCCGCGGCGCCCATCACCGCCGCGTCGCCGCGCCCGGGCGCGGCAGAGACCCGGGACGCGCCGCGCACCGTCCTGGTGATGGGCGATTCGCTCTCGGCCGCCTATGGCCTCCGCGCCGAACAGGGCTGGGTCGCGATGGTGGACGGACGCGTCCGGAACCAATACCCCGGCTGGCAGGTGGTGAACGCGAGCATCAGCGGCGAAACCAGCGCCGGTGGCTCGGCACGGGTGGTCGAGGAAGTGCTCCGCCACCGCCCCGGCGTGGTGGTGATCGCACTCGGCGCCAACGACGCATTGCGCGGCCTGCCGCTCACCGAGCTGCGCCGCAACCTGGCACGCATGGTCGGCGCATCGCGTCATGTGGGTGCGCGCGTGCTGCTGGTGGGCATGCGCATGCCGCCGAACCTGGGCCCCGACTACACCCGCGGCTTCGAAGCCACCTATCGCGAGCTGGCCGCGTTCTTCGACGTCGAACTCCTGCCCTTCCTGCTCGAGCCCGTGGCCGCCGACCGCGCCAACTTCATGGACGACAACCTGCACCCCACGGCCGAGGCGCAACCGGCCATCGCGCGGCACGTGTGGCCGGCACTGGAGCCGCTGCTGCGCTGACCGCATGGTCAGGGTGCGCGGCCGGCGAGCAGCGGCCACGGGTCGACCGGCGTGCCCTCCCACCACCGCTTTTCCGGCCCGAGCCGGAAGATCGCGAAATGCAGGTGCGGCGCGGCCGGATCGGCATTCCCCGTACTGCCGACATAGCCGATGACCTCGCCGCGGCGCAGGGCCTGGCCCTCCTCGAGCCCCGGCGCATAGCGCTCGAGGTGCGCGTAGTAGTAGGCGTAGCGGCCGCCGGGTTCGAACTGGTAGATCGTCAGCCCCCCGCGGTCGCTGTCGAAGAGCTTCTCCACATGGCCGTCGGCGACCGCCAGCACCGGCGTTCCGGCCGGCGCCATGATGTCGAGTGCTTCGTGGACGCGGCCCTCGCCACGGTCGTCATGGAAGGTCGGCGTGAGCGACGACGGCGCGATGCCCTGCACCGGCACGACCAGGCCCGAAGGCAGTGGCCCGGCTGCGGCGGCAGTGGAACGTCCGGACGCTGCGACGTCCGGCGAGGCGTCCTCTGCGGGTGGAGCAGTCCGGTGTGCCCCGGTCGTGGCGTCCGTCGCGCCCGTGGCCTTCCCGTCCGCCTGCCCGACAGGCGCCTGCGCCGGCGTCGGCGCCACGGCCACGATCCGTCCGCGCTGCGGCAGGACCGCGAAGTACACCACGGCACCCAGAAGCAGCCCGCCCAGCAGCATGCCGATCCAGCGCACGGCTACTCCTGCAGCACGGCCGGCATGCCCGGCTTCACCACGTCGGCCAGGAGTCCGACATGCCAGTTCGCCACGCGGATGCAGCCGTGCGAATCGGTCTTGCCGACGTTGCCGGGCTCGGGCGTGCCGTGGATCCCGTAATGCTCCTTCGACAGGTCGATCCACGCGATGCCGACCGGGTTGTTGGGGCCGGGCGCGATCGTCGCCTTGGCGTGCGACGGATCCGCATCCCAGAACAGCTCGGGGTTGTAGTGGAAGGTCGGGTCGCGGGCCACGCCCTTGATGGTCCATTCGCCGATCGGCAGTGGATCGTGCTCGCTGCCGGTGGAGGCCGGAAACTGCGCGAGCACGCGGCCGTCGGCCGCGACCAATTGCAGCACGGAGTCGGACTTGTCGACCACCACGCGATCGACGTCCTGGAGAGGCGCTGCGCCCTCCATGCCCGGGACCAGGATGGTGGTACCCGCCGCGGCGAGGTCCTTCCCCGGGTTCAGCCTCGCGAGCAGGGCCGGGGTCGCATGGAAGCGCTCGCCCAGTGCCTCGGCCACGTTCTCGTACCCGAGGGCCTCGAGCTCCGCCTGCTCCATCATCCCGTCGGGGAGCGCCTGGAAGGGCCCGGCCACGTCGGTCCCTGTGATCGTGTAGTGCACGAGCACCGGCGCGGTGTCGGCCTCCAGCGCCTTCCAGGTGGCCTCGTCCAGCTCGCCCGTGGGCTCGAGGTCGCGGCTGCGCTGGAACGCCGCGATCGCACGGCGGGTATTGGTGCCGCCCCGGCCGTCGATCTCGCCGGGGGAAAAGCGCGCGCGCTCGAGCAGCACCTGCGCGCGCAGCAGGGCATCATGTCCGCTGGCGCCGCTGCTGTTGGCGGGATGGTCGACCGCCGTGTCCGCCCGGGGGTCGCCGTCCGCGGTCCGGGCGCGCTCGCCCTGCGCCTCCTCTGGCGTGGACTGCGCGTCCTGCGCTAGGGCCGGTGTGGCGACGGACAGCATCGCTGCAAGGGCGATGGCGAGCGGAGGTGCTGGACGCATGCGCGGATTCCTCGACTGCGGATTTGCGGGCGATCCTGCGTGGCCCGCGGGCCACGCGTCGTGAAGGGTCGTCCCGCGGGTGCGCACTCGCGCCCCCGTATCGCGGTCCGGCCCTTCATTGCGACGCGCCCGGGCGGGGCGCAGACTCGTGGACTCCGAAGGAGGGCATCCGGATGCGACCTCGTCACATGCTCACAACCGCCCTGGCCGTCGCCGCCCTGGGCCTGGCATTCGCGGGACCGGCGTTGGCGGATTCCGTCATCGACCCCGACCTGCCCCGTAGCCTCGAAGAAGGACCGGTCACGGTGTCCTGGACCGATCCCGCCGCGTTCACCGAGATCCGCTACAGCCGCAACCGCTTCGAGGCCGTGCGCGGCGACTGGGTCCGCGACATCGCCCGTCACATCGCAACGCGCGCCGCGCGCGTGCTCGATCCGGGCGAGCGGCTCCAGGTCACGATCACCGACATCGAGCGGGCGGGAGAGTTCGAGCCGGGTCGCCGCGGCAGCGACAGGGTGCGCATCGTGCGCGATCTCTACCCGCCGCGTATCGACCTGTCCTACGAGTTGCGCGACGCGTCGGGCGCCGTGGTCGCCTCGGGCGAGCGCAGCCTGCGTGATGTCGGCTTCCTGCACCGCCAGGCGGGCACGGTCACCAGCGGGGACGCGCTGCGCCACGAAAAGCGCCTGGTGGATGACTGGGTGCGCAAGGACCTTGCGCGCGGGGCGCGCTGAGCGGATGGCGGTGTACGTCGATGACGCGGTCACGCTGTGGCGCGGCCGCCGCTGGGCGCACCTGATGGCCGATACGCTCGAGGAGCTGCACGCATTCGCGGCCGCGCTGGGCATTCCACGCCATGCCTTCCAGGACCGCACCAGTGGCGCGCACTACGACGTGCCGGCCGACCTGCGCGAACGCGCGCTCGCACTGGGCGCGGTCCCGATCTCGCGCCACCACGACCGTGCACGGATGCGCGCGGTGATCGCCAACGCGCGCCGGCAGGGCCGCGGCGAGGCACCCTGACGCCCGGCTCCGGCCAGGCGGCGATAATCGTGTGCCGATCGATCCGCGCAGGAGCCCCCATGTCCCGCTTCGACCTCAGCCCTCCCGACGATGCGCAGCGCCGCCGCCTCACCGACGCGCTGGACGAGGAGTCACGCCGGGTACTGCTCGCCCACGGCACCGAGGCGCCGTTCTGCGGTGCCTTCCTCGACAACCGGCAGGATGGCACCTACACCTGCGGCTTCTGTGGCCTGCCCCTGTTCCGGTCCAGCGCCAAGTTCGACTCCGGCACCGGCTGGCCAAGCTTCTTCGAACCGCTCGACCCGGCCCACATCCGCTACGTCCGCGACCTCAGCCACGGCATGGTGCGCGTGGAGGAGACCTGTGCACGCTGCGGCAGCCACCTGGGCCATGTCTTTCCCGACGGTCCGCCACCCACCGGCGAGCGGCACTGCCTGAATTCGGTCTCGCTCGGCTTCGTGCCCGACGGCGAGCCCCTGCCCGACCTGCTGGGACGCGGCGCGCCCGAGGGCGAACCGCTCGGCTGACGCTGCAGTCTCCGCGGTGCGCGGGTATCCTCTTGCGCCGCGCACGGCCCGCCCGTCGCGACGACACGACAGCCCGGAACCGACATGACGCAGACCCCGCCCGACCGCCTCAGCAACGATCCCCGCAGCCCGCACTACGACGAAGCCGTTCTCGGCCGCGGCATCGGGATCCGCTTCAACGGCGAGGAACGCACCAACGTCGAGGAATACTGCGTGAGCGAGGGCTGGATCCGGGTCGCCGTCGGACGCGCGCTGGACCGCCGCGGCAATCCGATGACCATGAAGGTCAACGGACGCGTCGAACCGTACTTCCGCGACGCCGGGTAAGGGGCGCCGGAATCAAAAAGGGGCGCCCGGAGGCGCCCCGCGTGCGTCCGGGCCTTGCGGGACCTCAGTCCCGGTCCTTGCCGATGACCTCGCCCGTCTCCGGATCGAGCGTCAGCTTGAGGTCGCGGCCGCCGGCATCCTCGGCGTCCGCGGTCCACAGCCCATCGTCGAACTCGACGTCGTGGATCTTCAGGTAACCCGCCGCGGTCAGCCTGGCACGGATGTCGGCCTCGCCCAGCGTGGCAACAGCATTGTCCGGGTAGACCTTGCCGGAGGCCGGATCGATGCGCACCTCCACGCGTGCGCCGTCGGCGCTCCGCGCATCGGCCTTCCAGAGGCCATCCTCGAACTCGACATCGTTGACGTCGGTATAGCCCTGCGACTCGAGGGAGTCGCGGACCTGCGGCGCGGTCATGGTGTCTGCCGCGGTGGTGGCCTGCTGCGCTGCGGCACTTCCGGCCGTGGCCAGGGCCACGGCCAGCGCGATGGCCTGTACGTTCGAATGCTTCATGCGCGTTCTCCTGCCTCCGGGGAGGCCGAGTATTCGGCGGCACGCGCGAATCATGGATGAAATCCCCGCGTCCGTTCATCCCGGGGCAAGCCCGCTCACGTGGCGTCGATATCGCCGCCGGTAGAAATCGAGGCTCCCCGAACGAGGAGCCCCCCATGACCAGCCGCATCCAGAACAACACCCTGATGGCCGCCGCGCTTTCGCTCCTGATCGCCGGTGGCAGCGCGGTCGCCAGCGACGATCCGCAGACCCGCAACACGGCCGACAACGACGCCCGCGACTCCGACCAGCCGGTGGGCGACACCTGGATCACCACCAAGGTCAAGGCGAGCCTGCTGGCCGACGAGGATGTCGCCGGCCTCGAGATCGACGTCGAGACCGTCAACGGCGTGGTGACGCTGACCGGCAACGTCGACAGCCAGGCCCAGGTCGAGGAGGCCAAGCGCATAGCCTCGGACATCGAAGGCGTCACCGACGTGAACACCCGTGGCCTCACGGCCGGCGGCGGCGACCACGGCAAGCACGGCGACAAGAGCGACAGGAAGTAAATCGCACCCGTTGCCGGCCCGTACCCCCGACACCGGCTCCGCGCCGGTGTCTTTTCTTCAGGGCGCCGGGCAGGGTTTTGTTATCCCGACCTGCGCGCGCCTTGCACGTGGCACAAACCCCGGAACCGGAATAGTCCGTATTCCCCCCGACAAACCCCCAGGAGCACAGGCATGAACGATCGCCGAGACACGAATCCCGACTCCAATCCCGATCCGATCACGGGCGCACCGGGCTCCCATCCCGTCGGCGTGGCCGCGGGTGGCACCGCCGGCGCCATCGCGGGCGCTGCGGTGGGCAGCCTCTTCGGCCCGATCGGCACCCTCGTGGGTGGCGGCATCGGCGCGCTGGGCGGCGCCGCCGGCGGCAAGGCCATCGCCGAACGCGTCGATCCGACCATGGAGGTCGAGTACTGGCGCGAGGGCGCGGTGTCGCGCGACTACTACCAGAGCGACCGCGACTTCGACCGCGACTACGCGCCCGCCTACCGCATGGGCACCGAGTACCGCAACGAATCCGGCGCGCGCGACTGGTCCGAGGCCGAGCCCGACCTGAAGCAGCGCTGGGAGCAGTCGCGCGCCGAGTCCAGCCTCGACTGGGACTCCGCCCGCCCCGCGGTGCAGGACGCCTATGACCGGACCCACCGCACCTATGGTGCCTACCAGGAAACGGACGAGTACTACTCGCAGAACTACGACAAGACCGACTACTACAGCAGGGAGCACGGCTTCGACGACTATCGTCCGGCCTACCGCTACGGCACCCAGGCCCGCACCTCGCGGCCCGACGCGTCGTGGTCGCCGGAAACCGAGTCCGAGCTCGAGCGCGGCTGGGACCGCGCGCGTGGCGACTCGAAGCTGAGCTGGGCGCAGGCCAAGGGCGCGGTCCGCGACGCCTGGCACCGGGTCGAGGAGAAGCTTCCGGGCGACGCCGATCGCGACGGTCGCTGATCCGGACGCGTGACCCACGGGGCTCCCTTCGGGGAGCCCTTTTCGTTCGCAACGATGCATCCCCCCGCAGGACCCGGCCGCGCGCCCGGCGGGCGTAAAATGGCCGTTTGAATCCTTGCTGGAGATCGTCGTGTCAGAGCGCATCCGCCATCCCCTGTTCCGCGACCGCGTCACGTCGGCAGAGGACGCCGCCGCCGCCATCGCTCCGGGCATGACGGTGGCGATGAGCGGCTTCACCGGCGCCGGCTATCCCAAGGCGGTGCCGCAGGCCCTGGCCGCGCGGGTCGAGCAGGCGAGCGCCCGGGGCGAGCAGTTCCGCATCAAGGTGCTGACCGGCGCCTCGACCGCTCCGGAACTCGACGGCGCGCTGGCCCGGGTGGAGGGCATGGAACTGCGCCTGCCCTACCAGTCCGATCCCACCGTGCGCGAGCGCATCAATGCCGGCACGCTGCACTACATCGACATCCACCTCAGCCACGTCGCGCAGCACGCGTGGTTCGGTTTCTTCGGCGACATCGACGTCGCGGTGGTGGAAGTGGCCGGCATCCGCGAGGACGGCCGCCTCATTCCCTCGTCCTCGGTCGGCAACAACAAGACCTGGCTCGAGCTGGCCGACAAGGTGATCCTCGAGGTCAACACCTGGCAGCCGGCCGCGCTCGACGGCATGCATGACGTCTACTACGGCACCGCCCTGCCGCCGCAGCGAAAGCCGATCCTGCTGGAGCAGCCGGACGACCGCATCGGCGAACCGTACCTGCGCGTCGACCCCGACAAGGTGGTGGCCGTGGTGGAGACCCACGCGCCGGACCGCAATTCGCCGTTCAGTCCGCCCGACGAGGCTTCGCGCCAGATCGCCGGCCACCTGCTGGACTTCTTCGGGCACGAGATCCGGCGCGGCCGCCTGACCCGGCAACTGCTGCCGCTGCAGTCGGGCGTGGGCAATATCGCCAATGCCGTGCTCGGCGGGCTGGCCGAAGGTGGCTACCAGGGGCTCACCGCCTACACCGAGGTGATCCAGGACGGCATGCTCGCACTGCTGAAGAACGGCACGCTGCGCATGGCCTCGGCCACCTCATTCTCGCTGAGCCCCGCCGGGATCGAGGAGTTCAATGCGAACGTGGAGTTCTACAGCCAGCGGATCCTGCTGCGCCCGCAGGAGATCTCCAACCACCCGGAGGTGATCCGGCGCCTTGGCTGCATCTCGATGAACGGCATGATCGAGGCCGACATCTACGGCAACGTCAATTCAACCCATATCGCCGGCAGCCGGGTCATGAACGGCATTGGCGGCTCGGGCGACTTCGCGCGCAACGGCTATCTGTCGGTCTTCATGTCGCCCAGCACCGCCAAGGGCGGCAAGGTCTCCGGCATCGTGCCGATGGCGAGCCATGTCGACCACACCGAGCACGACACCATGGTGCTGGTGACCGAGCAGGGCCTGGCCGACCTGCGCGGACTGTCGCCGCGCCAGCGCGCGAAGCGCGTCATCGACACCTGCGCGCATCCGGACTTCCGCCCGATGCTCCAGGACTACTTCGACCGCGCCTGCCGCGACGGCCATGGCATGCACACGCCGCACCTCCTGGGCGAGGCGCTGTCCTGGCACCAGCGCCTGGTCGAGACCGGCAGCATGCGGCCCGGCGGCGACGCCTGACCGGCACTCGCGCTCAGAGCAGGACGTTCTGCGCGGCGACGAACGCCGCAAGTGCACACACGACGGCGATCGCCCCCGCCGCAACGGCCAGGCGCCGGACGACCACCGCGCGTGGCTGCTGCGGGAGGTCTTGCAGCGCCCCCATGGCCAGGGGCAGCAGCAGCGCAAGCATCGGCAGGGTAAAGCGGAGTTCCACGACGCTGGCCAGGGTCACCGCGGCCCAGGCCAGGAAGACGAGCGCCGGGAACAGGGGCGGCCCCATCTCCGGAAAGACATCCGCGTACGAGGACGGAAGATCCCGGCGGCGCCTCCGTGCGTACAGCCACGCACCCTGCAAGCCGAATACCAGCAGCAACAGCGGCCAAGGCCGGTACAGCCATTGCAGGCCCGGCTCGCGGTTCCAGACATAGGCCTGGAGGAAGTCGAAGTCGAAGGCACCGGCCAGCTTCGCCGCGAGCGTCGCCGTGCCCCGCGCCGGATGCCGCAGGTACCAGCCCACGCCGTCCCCCGTCTCCACGGTGTCGCCGGCCAGCGGGTTCGAATAGAACATGCGCGCCTCGGATCCGGGCCGGGGGGCGGTGGCGTACTTGAGACTGGTGATGCCCCAGCCCAGCTGGACGCTGCCCAGGTCGGCCACGGGCAAGGGCGTGGCGCGCTGGAACAGCGCCTGGTTGATCGCGACCTGCGGCGCCAGCGCAAGCCAGGGCAGGCACAGCGCCAGGACGAGCGCCGCTGGCCGCCGCCGGCCCGCCACCGGGAGGAGCGCGAGCGCTACGCACAGCACCGGCAGCCAGACGTAGGCCGGGCGCAAGGCGCAGGCAAGACCTGCAATGACGCATGCGGCCGCGAACCAGCCCGTGCCGCCGGACCCCGTGCGCCCGCCGCGGTGCCAGCGTGCGACGCAGGCCAGCCAGGCCTGGAAGGCGGCCAGGCCGGTGGCATCGGTCAGTGCCACCGGCAGGTAGGCCGCGGCATAGGGATTGCAGGCCAGCCCCGCGAACGCCAGCCAGGCCGCGCGCGGGCGATGCGGGAACACGCTCCGCGCGAGCAGGGCCGCGGTGCCGACATGGAGCACGAACTGCAGCGCGAAGAGCACGTCCCGCGGCAGGGCGCCTATCGCCGCGGCAATCCAGGCCACCCCCGCGAGCAGGGTCGGGTAGGCATAGGTCCGCAGCCCTGCCGTGGGGTGCGGCGCGAACCAGCCGCGTGCGGCGTAATCCGCCGCCATCGTCCAGTACTGCTGCGCGTCGCAGCACAGCCGCTGCGAAGCCGCATCGTGGTGGAACCAGCCCGCCACCAGCAGGGCCAGCACCAGGGTCGCGCACCAGGCCAGGGGCGCACGCCACGCGCGGCGGCGCGGCGGCGCCCCCGACGCGGCAGGCGCGCCCCGGGTGTCAGGCATGCAGCGGATTCGGCCTGTCGGTGTCGATCCTGTAGAGCTTCAGCGCGCGCGCCGAATCCTTCGCGGTCATCTTGCCGTCGCGGGCCAGCGCATCGATCGCCGCGTGCGCGATGTGGAAGCGGTCGACCTCGAAGTGGCGGCGCAGGTTCGCGCGGGTGTCCGAACGGCCGTAGCCGTCGGTGCCGAGGACGGTATAGGTCATCGGGACGAAGGCGCGGACCTGGTCGGCATACGCGCGCACGTAGTCGGTCGCCGCGATCGCCGGGCCCTGGTGGCCTTCGAGCAGCTGCGTGACATAGGGCTTGCGCGGCTTTTCTTCGGGGTTGTGCCGGTTCCAGCGTTCGGCGTCGAAGCCATCGCGGCTGAGTTCGGTGAAGCTCGGGCAGGACCAGATGTCGGCGGTGACGCCGAAGTCCCTGTCGAGCAGCTCGGCCGCCGCGATCGCCTCGCGCAGGATCGTGCCGGAGCCCATCAGCTGCACGCGCAGCTCGCCCTTCTTCGGCTTGCCGGCGTCCTTCAGCAGGTACATGCCGCGGATCACGCCCTCGGCCGCGCCTTCCGGCAGTGCCGGGTGCGCGTAGTTCTCGTTCATCAGCGTGATGTACCAGTACTCGTCACGCTGCTCGTCGAGCATGCGGCGCATGCCTTCCTGCACGATCACCGCCACTTCGCCGGCAAATGTGGGGTCGTAGGCACGGCAGTTCGGGATCGCGCCAGCCAGCAGGTGGCTGTGGCCGTCCTCGTGCTGCAGGCCCTCGCCGTTGAGCGTGGTGCGTCCGGCGGTGCCGCCCAGCAGGAAGCCGCGCGCGCGCATGTCGCCGGCCTGCCAGGCCATGTCGCCGATGCGCTGGAAGCCGAACATCGAGTAGTAGATATAGAACGGCAGCATCGGCAGGTCGTTGGTGCTGTAGCTGGTGGCCGCGGCCATCCAGCTGGCGAAGGCGCCGGCCTCGGAAATGCCTTCCTGCAGCACCTGTCCGGCGGCGTCCTCGCGGTAGTACATCAGCTGGTCGCGGTCGACCGGCTTGTACTTCTGGCCCTGCGGCGCATAGATGCCGATCTGGCGGAACAGGCCTTCCATGCCGAAGGTGCGGGCCTCGTCGGCCACGATCGGCACCACGCGCGGGCCGACCTGCTTGTCGCGCAGGATGATGCCAAGCGACTGCACGAAGGCCATGGTGGTGCTGATCTCGCGCTCGCCGGTGTCCTTGAGCAGGCGCTCGAACACCTCGAGCTTCGGCGCGGTGAGCGTCTGCGTGCTCTTGCGGCGGCGCTGCGGCAGGAAGCCGCCGAGCGCGGCGCGGCGCTCCTTCATGTATTCCACTTCCTCGGACTTCTCGCCGGGGTGGTAGAACGGCACCGCGCCGTCCTTCAGCTGCTCGTCGTCGAGCGGGATGCGGAAGCGGTCGCGGAAGGCGCGCACGGCCTCGTCATCGAGCTTCTTGGTCTGGTGGGTCGGGTTGAGTGCCTCGCCCGCCGAGCCCATGCCGTAGCCCTTCACCGTCTTGGCCAGGATCACGGTGGGCTGGCCCTTCGTCTCGCTGGCGTTGCGATAGGCCGCGTAGACCTTGTGCGGGTCGTGGCCACCGCGATTCAGGCGCCAGATGTCGTCGTCGGACATGCTGGCGACCATGGCGGCGGTTTCCGGGTACTTGCCGAAGAAGTTGTCGCGCGTGTACTTGCCGCCGAAGGCCTTGCAGTTCTGGTACTCGCCGTCGACGGTTTCCATCATCAGCTTGCGCAGCAGCCCGTCCTTGTCGCGCGCCAGCAGCGGATCCCAGTAGCTGCCCCAGATGGTCTTGACCACGTTCCACCCGGCACCGCGGAAGTTGCCCTCCAGCTCCTGGATGATCTTGCCGTTGCCGCGCACCGGGCCGTCCAGGCGCTGCAGGTTGCAGTTGATGACGAAGACGAGGTTGTCCAGGCCTTCGCGGCCGGCGATCGAGATCGCGCCCAGGCTCTCGGGCTCGTCGGTCTCGCCGTCGCCCATGAAGCACCAGACCTTGCGGTCGGACTTCGGCATCAGGCCGCGGGCCTCGAGGTACTTCCAGTTGCGCGCCTGGTAGATCGCGGCGATCGGGCCCAGGCCCATCGACACGGTGGGCGTCTGCCAGTAGTCGGGCATCAGCCAGGGGTGCGGATAGGACGGAATGCCGCGGCCGTCGACCTCCATGCGCAGATGGTCGAGCTGGGACTCGCTGAGGCGGCCCTCGAGGAAGGAGCGCGCGTAGACGCCCGGCGAGGAGTGGCCCTGGATATAGAGCAGGTCGCCGGGATGGTCTTCGGACGGCGCGCGCCAGAAGTGGTTGAAGCCGACGTCATACAGCGTGGCCGAGCTGGCGAAGCTGGCGATGTGGCCGCCCAGGTCGCCCGGCTTGCGGTTGGCGCGCACCACCATCGCCATCGCGTTCCAGCGGATGATCGAGCGGATGCGCCATTCCAGCGTCTGGTCGCCGGGGATCTTCGGCTCCAGGTGCGGCGGGATGGTGTTGATGTATTCGGTGGTCGGCGCGAACGGCAGGTGGGCGCCGGCACGACGGGTCAGCTCGACCATGCCCTCGAGCAGCTGGTGCGCGCGCTCGGGCCCGTCGGCATCGATCACCGCCTTCATGGACTCGATCCATTCGCGGGCCTCGATGGGATCCGGGTCGGTGTCGAGGACGTCGTTCAGCCAGCTGTTCATGCTCTGCTCCGCCACGGCACGCCGGCCGTGTCATTCGGGATTCGTGGAGCCCCGATTCTACCAGTGCGGTCCCCGGGTCCGGCGCCGCCCTCCGGGGGCGGCGTTGCCCCGCGGGCCCGCTTCCCGCATGATCCCGCGGCCGGTGACGCGCTGCGCCCGGCCGTCCTGCCACAGGGGTTCACGCCGCGCACATGCCTTTCGTCTCGATCCAGATGGACCCGCGCTGGCGGCTCCCATTGCTCTTCGCCGCCGTCCTGTTGATCGTCGTCGTCCCGTTCCTGCTGGTCCGGGCGGCCGAAAGCGGCATCCGCGAGGCCGAAGCGCGAGTGGCGCACACGCTCGAGGTCGAGGCGACGGTGCAGCTGATCAACGCCTCGGTGCGCAATATCGAGGCGGCCACGCTCGAACGCGCGCTCGGCGCGCAGGCGCCGATCCTCGAGGAGCGGCTGGAATACAGCACCGAAGTCGTGATGCCCGCGCTGGACAGCCTCGAGAAGCTCACCCGCGACTCACCCGAGCAGCAGGTCCGCGTCGGCACGCTGCGCGAAAGCATCTCGCAGCGCATCGACCAGGTCGGGCGGCTGCAGGGCAGCGACGGCCGCATCGACGGGGAAGAACTGCAGCGCCTGGCCGAGCACTTCCCGGTCCAGGAGCCGATCGCGGCCATGGTCCGTTACGAACGCGAGCGCCTGGCCGAGCGCATGGCCAGCGCAAGCCGCGCGCGCAGGCAGGCCGACTGGCTGTCCTACGGCACCCTGGTGGCGCAGATCCTCCTCCTGGTCGGCCTGGCCACGCTGGCCATGCGCGATGCCGATCGCCGCACCCGCGCCGAGGCCGAGTCCCAGCGCGCCAACCGCCGCTCCGCCGCCGTGCTCGACACCGTGCGCGAACCCATCGTCCTCGTGGACGAACGGCTTGGCATCGTGATGCACAACGCCGCATTCGGCGAGTTGTTCGGCATCGACGGGGATCCGCGCGGACGCAGCCTCGCCGACGTCGGCGGTGGTGCCTGGGACGACGAGGAAACCCTGCGCCGCCTGCGCGACGTCTGCGGCCGCGGCCGCGAACTGTGGGACTTCGAGCTGCAGCAGAAAACCGCCGACGGCCTGGAACGCACCATGCTGGTCAATGCGCGGCTGATGGAACTGCCTGACAGCGAGGAGACGGTCGCGCTCATCACCGCCAGCGACATCAGCCTGCAGAAGGCGAGCGAAGAACACATCCGCGACCTCAACCGCCAGCTCGAGGGCAAGGTGGATCAGGTCTCGGACGTCAACCGCGAGCTCGAGGCCTTCAGCTATTCGGTCTCGCACGACCTGCGCGCGCCGCTGCGCCACATCGCCGGCTTCGCCGACAAGCTGCGCAAGCACCTGGGCGAAGAGGTCGACGAGAAGGGCGAGCATTACATCAATGTCATCGGCGGCTCGGCCAAGCGCATGTCCGAGCTGATCGACGACCTGCTGGTCTACTCGCGCCTTGGCCGCAGCGCGTTGCGCCTGCAGGCGGTCGACATGCAGTCGCTGGTCGAGGAGACCCGCGCGATGCTGGACTCCAATGTCTCGGCCGAGGCGCCCGGGCACCACGTGCAGTGGAACATCGGCGCGATGCCGGTGCTGGTGGCCGACGAGAACATGCTGCGCCAGCTGTGGGGCAACCTGCTGGGCAACGCGGTCAAGTACAGCATGAACAGCGAGCCCGCCGTGGTCACCGTGGAGCACGCGCGCGACGGCGACGGGGACCACGTCTTCACCGTGCGTGACAACGGCGCGGGCTTCGATATGGCCTATGCCAGCAAGCTCTTCGGCGTCTTCCAGCGCCTGCACTCGCCGACCGAGTTCTCCGGCACCGGCATCGGGCTGGCCAGCGCAAAACGCGTCGTGACCCGGCACAATGGCCGGATCTGGGCCGAAGCCGAGCCCGGAAAGGGCGCGACGTTCCATTTCAGCCTCCCTGCAAACCTCGACCTCAGCAAACGGAAAACCACCGCATGAGCGCCATCCGCACCATCCTGCTGGCCGAAGACAGCCCCCACGACGCCGAGATGGCGATCGATGCGCTCCGCGATGCCCACCTCGCCAACCCGATCGTGCACGTGCACGACGGCGTCGAGACCCTCGACTACCTGTTCCGTCGTGGGCGCTTCGCCGACCGCCCGGAAGGCGATCCCGCGGTGCTGCTGCTCGACATCAAGATGCCGCGCATGGACGGCCTGGAAGTGCTGACCCAGCTGCGCGCGCACGAGACGCTCAAGCGCCTGCCGGTGGTGATCCTGTCCTCGTCGCGCGAGGAGAACGACCTGGCCCGCAGCTGGGACCTGGGCGTGAACGCCTACGTGGTGAAGCCGGTCGACGTGGACCAGTTCTTCGAGGCCGTGCGCACCCTGGGCAAGTTCTGGGCCGTGCTCAACGAAGCCCCGACCGAGGGCTGAGATGGTGATGCGTGTGCTCATCGTCGACGACTCACGCGACGACGCCGAGCTCACCGAATTCGCACTGCGCGAGGGCGGCCTCGAGGTCGATTGCCGCCGCCTGTGCAAGGCGGACGGCCTGGCCGCCGCCCTGGACGGCTTCGCCCCGCAGCTGGTGCTGTGCGACATGAACCTGCCCGGCTGGTCCGGGCCGGAAGCGATCGCGGCGGTGCGCAAGCGTGCGCCGGCGGCCCGCTACATCGTCCTCACCGGCGCGCTAAAGGGTGACGAGGACGTCTCCGGCGCGGACGCGGTCGTGCTGAAGGACGACATGGCGCGCCTGCTCGAGCTGGCGCGCCCGCTGGCGACCGCCGGGATCGCCTAGCCCGGAAGCGCCTGGCCCGGCGCGGTGTCGCCGGCCGCGTCGCCGCGCCGCGCGGCCCGGATCTGTGCTTCCACCGCGGTGATCGCGGTCATGTTGACCACCCGCCGCGGCGTGCTGGCCGCGGTCAGGATGTGCGCGGGGTGGTCCAGGCCCATCAGGATCGGACCCAGCGCCACGCCGTCGGTCATTACCCGCACCAGGTTGTAGGCGATGTTGGCCGCGTCCAGGTTCGGCAGCACGAACAGGTTGGCGCGACCCGACAGCGTGGTGCCCGGCAGGATGCGCTCGCGCAGCAGCGCGTCCCAGGCGACGTCCGCCTGCATCTCGCCGTCCATGTTCATGCGCGGGGCGCGACGCGCCAGGATCTCGCGCACCTTGCGCATCTTGGCCGCGCCCGGGTTGTCATGGCTGCCGAAGTTGGAATGCGACAGCAGCGCCACCCGCGGCTCGATGCCGAACAGCCTGAGGCGGTAGGCACCCTGCAGCGTGGCCTCGGCGATCTGCTCGGCGGTGGGGTCGCACTGGACATGGGTGTCGAGGAAGAACCACACGCCCCGGTCGTTGATCACGCCGGTCATCGCCGAAGTGCCGCTGATCCCGCGCTCCAGGCCGAACACGCTGCGCAGGTAGCCGAGCTTCTTGTGGAAGCGGCCGACCAGCCCGGCGATCATCCCGTCGGCCTCGCCGCGCCTGACCATCATCGCGGCGATCAGCGTCGCGCGCGAACGCATCAGGTTCTTGGCGGCATCGGGAGTGACGCCTCGGCGCTCGGTCATGGCGTGGTACTGGCGCCAGTACTCGCCGAAGCGCGGATCGTCGTTGATGTTGGTGAGCTCGAAATCGCGCCCCTCTTCCAGGCGCAGGCCCAGGCGCTCGATGCGCTGGGCGATCACGTCCGGGCGGCCGATCAGGATCGGGCGCGCCAGTTGCTCGTCGGCCACCGACTGCACCGCGCGCAGCACCGTCTCCTCTTCGCCCTCGGCATAGACGATGCGCTGCACGTCGGCGCGCGCGCGCTCGTAGACCGGCTTCATCACCAGGCCGGTGCGGTGGATGAACTGTGCGAGCTTCTCGCGGTAGGCGTCGACGTCGATCGGACGGCGGGCCACGCCGGAATCCAGCGCGGCCTGCGCCACGGCCGGCGCCACGATCATGAGGAGGCGCGGATCGAACGGACGCGGGATGAAATAGTCTGGCCCGAACGACAGCACGTCGCCACCGTAGGCGGCGCCAAGGTCGGAGGACTCGCGCTTGGCCAGGTCGGCGATGGCGTGCACGCAGGCCAGCTTCATCGCCTCGTTGATCTCGGTCGCGCCCACGTCGAGCGCGCCACGGAAGATGTAGGGGAAGCAGACGACGTTGTTGACCTGGTTCGGATAGTCCGAGCGGCCGGTGGCGATGATGCAGTCCGGCCGCGCGGCACGCGCATCGTCGGGCAGGATCTCCGGCGTCGGGTTGGCCAGCGCCAGGATCACCGGGCGCGGGGCCATGGTCCGCACCATGTCCTGCGTGAGGATGCCGCCCGCCGAGAGGCCCAGGAACACGTCGGCGCCATCCACGATCTCGGCCAGCACGCGCTTGTCGGTGTCGCGCGCGTAACGGGCGCGGTCGGGGTCCAGGCCATCGCGCCCGGTGTGGAGCACGCCGTCGCGGTCGACCGCCAGGATGTTCTCCGGCTTCGCGCCCAGCGCCACCAGCATGTCCAGGCAGGCGATGCCGGCGGCACCCGCGCCGGAGTGCGCGATGCGCACGTCGCCGATGCGCTTGCCAGCCACCTCGAGGGCATTGAGCACCGCGGCACCCACGGTGATCGCGGTGCCATGCTGGTCGTCGTGGAAGACCGGGATCTTCAGGCGCTCGCGCAGCTTGCGCTCGACGATGAAGCACTCCGGTGCCTTGATGTCCTCCAGGTTGATGCCGCCGAAGGTGGGTTCGAGCGAGGCGATGATGTCGACCAGCCGGTCGGGGTCGCGCTCGTCGATCTCGATGTCGAAGACGTCGATGCCGGCGAACTTCTGGAACAGCACGCCCTTGCCTTCCATCACCGGCTTGCCGGCCAGCGGGCCGATGTCGCCCAGGCCCAGCACCGCGGTGCCGTTGGAGATCACCGCCACCAGGTTGCCGCGCGCGGTCAGCGTGCGGGCCTCCTCCGGGTCGGCGACGATCGCCTCGCAGGCGTAGGCCACGCCGGGCGAGTACGCCAGCGCCAGCTCGCGCTGGGTCACCAGTGCCTTGGTGGCGGCGACCTTGATCTTTCCGTGCGGTGCCGCCCGGTGGTAGTCGAGCGCCGCCTGCTTGAACTCTTCGGACGATGACGGGCTGGCGGACGGCTGATCGGACATGGTCGGGAACTGCGGTTGCGGCGGGCTCCCCATTCTAGTCGTTAACCGCGCGGCGTCCGGGCGGCTCCGCAGCGGCGCCCATCGGCCGCATCCCCGCCTTCGGCCGCCATAACCGCGGGTTATGCGCGCAGGGCATCTTTTCAATGGCGGCCCCCCGGTGGACGGCAGAAGATGGGCCTCCACCCTTGCCCGCACCGGGCCGCACAGGATGCACGACGCCATGTCCACCGATCTCCCCGCCGACGCCTCGCACTGGCCGCCGCCCTTCCTGCTGTACCTGGGGAACGCCGCCGACGACCTGGCCGCCAAGACCGCACGCGGCCTGGTCCAGTTCCGCCCGGAATGGTGCGTAGGCCAGTTCCGCGGGCCGGAGTGCAGGACCAGCGTGCACGTGCCGGACATGGACTTCGCCCAGGCCCGCGCGGCGGGCGCGAACACCATGATCGTCGGCGTGGCCAACGCCGGCGGGCGCCTGGGTCCGGACGCGGTGGAGCACGTCGTCGCGGCGCTGGATGCCGGCATGAACGTCGCTTCCGGGCTGCACGAGCGCCTGGCCTCGCATCCGCGGATCGTCGAGGCCGCGCGCCGCAACGGCCGCCACCTGTTCGATGCCCGCACGCCCCCGGCCACGCCGGTCGGCAACGGCCTGCCGCGCGCGGGGCGCCGCCTGCTCACCGTGGGCACCGACTGCTCCACCGGCAAGATGTACACCACGCTGGCGCTGGAAACGGAAATGCGCGCGCGCGGGCTCGACGCCGACTTCCGCGCAACCGGCCAGACCGGCATCTTCATCGCCGGACGCGGCATCCCGATCGACGCCGTCGTCGCCGACTTCATCTCCGGCGGCATCGAATGGCTGTCGCCCGCGCGCGGGGACGGCGGCTGGGACCTGATCGAAGGCCAGGGCTCGCTGTTCCACCCCTCGTACGCGGGCGTGTCGCTGGGCCTGCTGCACGGCGCGCAGGCCGACGCCCTGGTGCTGTGCCACGAGCCCGGACGCCCGCACATGCGCGGGCTTCCGCACTACCCGCTGCCGGGCCTGGCCGAGGCGCTCGAGGCCAACCTGGCCGCGGCGCGGCTGACCAGCCCGGGCGTGGTGGCGGTCGGCCTGGCGCTGAACACCGCGAAGCTCGACCCGGCGGGCGCCTGGGTCCGGACGCGGTGGAGCACGT
>DATBUS010000098.1:0-5121 GCA_036515815.1 Luteimonas sp. | reverse complement strand
GCGCCGGCTGCACCTTGGTGACCGCGGCCGCGGGCACGTTGAGGTTGGCCTTGGTGAGCGCGATGGTCGCGACCTTGCGCGGCGTGCCACGCCGGTAGCTCGGGCGTGCCGACTCCTCGTCGAGCTCGTTGGCGCGCAGGCGCGTCACTTCGTAGTGCGGGGTGTGCAGCTGCTCGTCGGCGACGATCACGATCGGGGCCTTGTGGCGATCCTCGATCTCGCGCAGCGCGCTGCGCTTTTCGTTGAGCAGGTAGTTGGCGATCTCCACCGGGGCCTGCACCAGCACCTGCCCGGTGTTGTCCTTCATCGCGTGCTCTTCGGCCAGGCGGATGATCGCAAGCGCCAGCGACTCGACGCTGCGCATGCGGCCGTGGCCCTCGCAGCGCGGGCAGACGATCTGGCTCGACTCGCCCAGGCTCGCCCGCAGGCGCTGGCGGCTCATCTCGAGCAGGCCGAAGCGGCTGATGCGGCCCAGCTGCACGCGCGCGCGGTCGTACTTGAGCGCGTTCTGCAGCCGGTTCTCGACCTCGCGCTGGTGCTTGTTCGACGACATGTCGATGAAGTCGATCACCACCAGGCCGCCCAGGTCGCGCAGGCGCAGCTGGCGCGCCACTTCCTCGGCGGCTTCCAGGTTGGTGTGGAACGCCGTTTCCTCGATGTCGCCGCCCTTGGTGGCGCGGGCCGAGTTCACGTCGACCGCGGTGAGCGCTTCGGTCTGGTCGATCACCAGCGCGCCGCCGGAGGGCAGGCGGATGGTGCGCTCGTAGGCGTTCTCGATCTGCGACTCGATCTGGAAGCGGTTGAACAGCGGAACGTCGTCGGTGTAGTGCTTCAGCTTGCGCAGGTTGTGCGGCATCACCTGCTCGACGAACTCGCGCGCCTCGGCATACATCTCCGGCGTGTCGACCAGGATCTCGCCGATGTCGGCGCGCATGTAGTCGCGCAGCGCGCGGATGATCAGGCGCGACTCCTGGTAGATCAGGAACGGCGCCGGCTTGGACAGCGCGGCTTCGGCCACGGCCTTCCAGACCGACAGCAGGTAGTCGAGGTCCCACTGCAGCTCTTCGGCGTCACGACCGACGCCGGCCGTTCGGATGATCACGCCCATGTCGTCGGGGATCTGCAGCGCATCCATGGCGCGCTTCAGCTCGGCCCGGTCCTCGCCCTCGATCCGGCGCGAGACGCCGCCGGCGGTGGGGGAGTTGGGCATCAGCACCATGTAGCGGCCGGCCAGCGAGATGAACGTGGTCAGGGCCGCGCCCTTGTTGCCGCGCTCGTCCTTGTCCACCTGGACCACTACTTCCTGGCCCTCGCGCAGGAGCTCCTTGATGCCGGCCTTGTTGTGGTCGACGCCGGAGGCGAAGTAGTCGCGGGAGATTTCCTTCAGCGGCAGGAAGCCGTGGCGCTCGGCCCCGTACTCGACGAAGGCGGCCTCCAGGGAGGGCTCGATCCGCGTGATGCGGCCCTTGTAGATATTGGACTTCTTCTGTTCCTTCGACGGTTGCTCGATGTCGATGTCGTACAGGTTCTGGCCGTCGACGATGGCGACGCGCAGTTCTTCGGCCTGCGTCGCGTTGATCAGCATTCGCTTCATTGTTGCGTCCTCGCGCGCTCTCGCACGCGGAACGCCGGGGCGTTTCGCCTGGATGTGGCCCGCCGCCGGCGCGCGAGCGCCAGGCGACCCTGGTTGCTTCCAGCGCTGCACACCACGGCGGACCGCGGGAGCGCTTGTTCCGTATTTCAGTCTGTTTCGGGCCGGCGGCTGCGCAGTCAGGCCCTGGAAGGACCGGCCTGCGCGCCGCGCGGGACATGTTCAGCGCCGGTGCCAGGCACCGGGCGATCACAGGGCCTGCCGCCCAGCCGCTAACATGTCTGCCCCGGGGGCAGTGGCCGCGCTCTGGAGGGACCCGCGGAAGGCCGGCTTTTGGCCGGGGAACTTCCAGCGAAATCAGGACCTTATCTCGCCGGCCGAGTGTAGCAGAAAAAGAATTCAGGTCGGATGCCCCAGTGGGCACCCCGTCGCAGCCCCAGGAGCCCCAGATGACCGATGCAGGCAAGACCCCAGCCACCGGCGGCGTACGCACCGTCCGGATCGCCGAAGACCGTGACGGCCAGCGGCTGGACAACTTCCTGCTCGGCTACCTGAAGGGCGCGCCGCGGTCGTTGGTCTACAAGATCGTGCGCAGCGGCCAGGTGCGCGTGAACGGCGGCCGCGTGCGCGCCGACCGCAGGCTGGAGGGCGGCGACGAGGTCCGCATCCCGCCGGTCCGCATCGAGGAGCCGGCCGATCGCGGCACGCCGTCGCCGGGCCTGATGGAGGCGATGGCGTCGAGTGTCGTGTTCGAGGATGCGCGGCTGCTGGCCATCAACAAGCCGTCGGGGATCGCCAGCCACGGGGGCAGTGGCATCAGCTTCGGCGTGATCGAGACCCTGCGCGCGCTCCGGCCCAACCAGGAACTGGAGCTGGTCCACAGGCTGGACCGGGACACCTCGGGGCTGATGGTCGTGGCCAAGAAGCGCTCGGCGTTGTCGGAGCTGCAGGCGCTCATGCGCGAGGATGCCGGTGCCGGCCTGCGCAAGCGCTATCTGGCACTGCTGCTGGGGCGGATGCCCGATGGCGTCATGAGCGTGGACGCCCCGCTCCATGTCGGCCTGCGCCAGGGCGGCGAGCGCCATGTGCAGGTGGATGCCGGTGGCAAGCCGTCCCTGAGCCACTTCAAGGTGCTGGAGCGCCGCGGCGGGCAGTCGTACTGCGAGGTGCGGATCGAGACCGGCCGCACCCACCAGATCCGCGTGCATGCCCGGCACATCGGCCATGCCGTGGCCGGGGACGACAAGTACGGGGATGCCGAAGCCAACCGCCGGCTGCGCGAGCGGATCGGCCTGCGCCGGCTGTTCCTGCACGCGACCTCGCTCGAGTTCGCGCTCGACGCCGGCCGTACGCCCTATGTCCTCACCGCACCGCTGGCCGCGGACCTGGTCGAGGCGCTGGACCGGCTGGCCTGACGCCGGTAGCCCACGGCCGCGTCAGGGCGCGAGTTCGTCGGTGCGTGCGGCGCAGATGAAGTCGTTCTCGCTGAGGCCGCCGACATCATGCGTCGACCAGCGGACCTCGCAGCGGTCGTAGTGCACGCCCAGGTCGGGATGATGGTCCTCGCGGTTGGCCATGTGCGCCAGCGCGTTCACGAACGACATGGTGTGGCGGTAATCGGGGAAGCGGAAGGTGCGCACCAGTGCCTTGCCTTCCTCGGCCAGGGTCCACCCCGGCACCTGGGTCAGCAGCTCGCGCACGCGCGCTTCGGCGAGGCGGTGTCCGTCGCCCCGGCGTGGAATGCAGTGGGCGCTGGCGAGGGAAACGGGTTCGGACATGGGTGGGCTCCTGGGGCGGGCGGATGAACGCCGCGTGTCGCGGGGCGCAGCGCCGCGGACGCGGCAAGGCAAACCCCGGCGGGATGGATAGAATACCCGGATGATCCAGATCTCCGACTCCGCACAGGCCCACTTCCGCAAGCTGGTGGAGCGCGAGGCCGTGCCCGGCATGGGCGTGCGCCTGGCCGCCACCCACGCCGGTACGCCGCAGGCCGATGTCCGCCTCGAGTTCGCCGCGCCCGACGAGTTGCGCGGCGACGAATGGGCCGTGGACTGCAACGGCTTCACGCTCTGGCTAGACGCCGAGAGCGTGCCCTTCCTGGAAGGCGCCGAGATCGACTACGCGGCGGCCGCCACCGGCGGCCAGCTGCAGATCCGCGCGCCGCGCATCAAGGGAGTGAAGCCCGACGGGGGCGCGTCCCTGGTCGAGCGCGTGCGCTGGACCATCGAGCACGTGGTGAATCCGCAGCTGGCCTCGCACGGCGGCCATGTCTCCGTGCAGGAGGTCAGCGCCGACGGCGTGGTTCTGTTGCGCTTCGGCGGTGGCTGCCACGGTTGCGGCATGGCCGACGTCACCCTGAAGCAGGGCATCGAAAAGACCCTGATGGAACAGGTGCCGGGCGTGACCGCGGTGCGCGACGCCACCGACCACGACACCGGTGCGGCGCCGTACATCCCGCGCGCCACGGCCTGACCGTCCGGCCCGCTTCGACGCCGACGGATGTTCTCCTCCGCCGAACTGATCGAAGCCCTCCGCCGCCGCATGCGGCGGTCCCTGCGTCCGCCCCCGCCCCCGGGGGAATTCCCAGCCGGCTGGCGTGACTGGTTCGCCGCCGCGGCCGCGCGTCCCGGTCGCGTGGCCGGTGCGCGGCCCGATGACGTGGTGGCGGTACTCGCCGCCCGGGAACCGGCGCCACCGCCGGGCATGGTCGAGCAGCTCGGCCGCTGGCGTGCGTTGTCTGCACTGTGGCGGCAGGACTGGCAGCCGGCCAGCGCGGACGAGCGGGGCACGCGGGTCGCGGCGATGTCGGGCAGCCTGCTGCTGCACCTGCTTTTCATCGCGGCGCTCGTGTGGCTGATGGTGTTCCGGCTGCCGCTCGCGATCCAGGACGAGGCCGCGGCGCGCGAGGGCGAGGAGCACGTGCTGCAGGTGGAGTACATCGGCGAGGGCACGCCGGTGGACGCGGGCGGCGGCGCCCCCGAGGCGGCGCCCGACGACGCACTGGCTGCGGAGCCTGCCCCCGCGTTGGCGCCGGCAGTGGAGACGGCGCAGGACGTGCAGCCATCCGCGCCGGATCCCGCGGACACGGTGGCGGACGAGCCGCAGCTGACGCCGGTTGTCGTGCCTCCCCCGGTTCCGGTGCGCGAGCTCGCGATCGAAGTGCCCGACATTACTGCACCGCCGCTGCCGGCCCCGCAGGACCTGCAGCTCACCGTGGTGGAGATTCCGGACAGCCGCTTCGCGGTGCCGCCGCCGCGCGAACCCGAGGTGCAGGCGCCCGACAGTCCCATACGCGACATCGCGGTGCGCAGCCGCGAGATCGACGTCGCCGAACCTGTCGATGCGCCGGCGGCGCCCCCGGTCCGCGCACCACGCGAGGTCGAGGTCGCGGCGCCTGCCGTCGCCGCACGGGAGGTCACCGCGCCGGAACGCGCGGTCGAACTGCAGGAGGTTCCCGAAATCCGCCTGCGCACCCGGTCGCCGGCACCCCGGATCGACGCGCCGGAGCCACGCCCGGCCACGGCCGCAGC
>DATBUS010000097.1:0-6610 GCA_036515815.1 Luteimonas sp. | reverse complement strand
TCGCCACCGGCGAGGCCGGCGGCATCACCCAGCACATCGGCGCGTACCACGTCGAGACGCCGAAGGGCGTCATCAGCTTCCTCGACACCCCGGGCCACGCCGCGTTCACCTCGATGCGAGCCCGCGGCGCCAAGATCACCGACGTCGTGGTGGTGGTGGTGGCAGCCGACGACGGCGTCATGCCGCAGACCAAGGAAGCCATCCAGCACGCCCGCGCCGCCAACGCGCCGATCGTGGTGGCCATCAACAAGATCGACAAGTCGTCGGCCGACCCGATGCGCGTCAAGAACGAGCTGCTCGCCCACGTCGAGGACGTGCAGGGCGAACAGAGCCAGCGTCCGCCGGTGGTCACCATCATGGGCCACGTCGACCACGGCAAGACGTCGCTCCTGGACTACATCCGCCGCACCAAGATCGCCACCGGCGAGGCCGGCGGCATCACCCAGCACATCGGCGCGTACCACGTCGAGACGCCGAAGGGCGTCATCAGCTTCCTCGACACCCCGGGCCATGCCGCGTTCACGTCGATGCGCGCCCGTGGCGCCAAGCTCACCGACATCGTGGTGCTGGTGGTCGCGGCCGACGACGGGGTGATGCCGCAGACGGTCGAGGCGATCCAGCACGCGAAGGCGGCGAAGGTGCCGCTGATCGTGGCGATCAACAAGATCGACAAGTCCGAAGCCGACCCCTCGCGGATCAAGAACGAGCTGCTTGGGCACGACATCGTGGCCGAGGAGTTCGGTGGCGACACGCAGATGGTGGAGCTGTCGGCGAAGACCGGCGACGGTGTCGACGACCTGCTGGACGCGATCGGCATCCAGGCCGAAGTGCTGGAGCTCAGCGCGGTGGCCGAGGGTCGCGCCAGCGGCACGGTCATCGAGTCCTCGCTCGACAAGGGCCGCGGCCCGGTGGCGACGGTGCTGGTCCAGCAGGGCCAGCTCAACAAGGGCGACTTCCTGGTCTGCGGCGTCGAGTACGGTCGCGTGCGCGCGCTGTTCGACGAGACCGGCAGCCAGGTGCCGTCGGCGGGTCCGTCGATCCCGGTGCAGGTGCTCGGCCTTTCGGGCGTGCCGGATGCGGGCGACGATTTCGTGGTGGTCGACGACGAGCGCCTGGCGCGCGAAGTGGCCCAGCAGCGCGAGGCCAAGCGCCGCGAGCTGCGCCTGGTGCAGTCGGCGGGCAACCGCATGGAAGACATCATGGCGCAGATGGGCGGTGGCCAGCAGCTGGAACTGCCGCTGGTCATCAAGGCCGACGTGCAGGGTTCGGTGGAGGCACTGCGCCAGGCGTTGACGGCGCTGTCCAACAACGAGATCCGGGTGAACATCATCCGCTCGGGCGTGGGCGGCATCACCGAGTCCGACGCCAACTCCGCGGCCGCGGCCAAGGCGACGATCATCGGCTTCAACGTCCGTGCCGACGCATCGGCGCGCAAGGTCGTCGACACCCACGGCCTGGACCTGCGCTACTTCTCGATCATCTATGACGTGATCGACCAGGTGAAGCAGGTGGCTTCGGGCATCCTGGGCGTGGAGATCCGCGAGGAGATCATCGGTACCGCCGAGGTGCGCGATGTCTTCCGCAGCTCCAAGTTCGGCGCGGTGGCCGGCTGCATGGTCATCGAGGGCGTGGTGAAGCGGAACAAGCCGATCCGCGTGCTGCGCGACGAGACCGTGATCTTCGAGGGCGAGCTGGAATCGCTGCGCCGCTTCAAGGAGAACGTGGACGAAGTGCGGACCAACACCGAGTGCGGCATCGGCGTGAAGGCCTACAACGACATCAAGCCGGGCGACAAGATCGAGTGCTTCGAGCGCGTCGAAGTGCAGCGCACGCTCTGATGCCGCAGAAGTCATTCCACCGCACCGATCGCGTGGCGGCCCAGCTCCGCAGGGAGCTGGGGACGCTGGTCCGCGATGCCGTGTCCGAGCATGGCCTGCCGTCGGTGAGCGTGTCCGACGTCGAGGTCACGCGCGACATGGCGCATGCCAAGGTCTATGTCACCGCGCTGCAGGGCGAGCGCGCCGCCGAGGCCCTCAAGGGCCTCAAGGCCGCGGCGCCCGAGATCCGCTACCGGCTCGCGCGCGCGGTGAAGCTGCGGCATGTGCCGGAACTGCATTTCCACTACGACGATTCCGTCGACCGCGGCGAGCGCATCGACAACCTCTTGCGCGACCTGCCGGACACGCCGGCAGGCGACTGATCGCCCGGCGTCCGCCTCTGGAAGCGGCTACAGCCGCGATTACCGCGGCTTCGGGTCGATCCCGGCTGTAGCCGCTCCTGCAGGGCAGGGCGCCGGGAACGATTCCCGCTCCATGACCACGATCCCGATGACCCGACGCCCGCGCACCAGGTTCCGCAAGCTCGACGGCATCCTGCTGCTCGACAAGCCGCGCGGGCCGAGCTCGAACCAGGCCCTGCAGCGGGCCCGCCACCTGTTCCGCGCCGAGAAGGGCGGGCACACCGGCAGCCTCGATCCGCTGGCCACCGGCCTGCTCCCGCTGTGCTTCGGCGAGGCGACCAAGATCGCAGGCGGGCTGCTCGGTGCGCGCAAGGCCTATGACACCGTCGCCCGCCTGGGCCAGGTCACCGACACCGACGACGCCGACGGGCAGGTGCTGCGCGAGCGCCCGGTGCCCGTGCTCGACATCGCCACCATCGATGCCGCGCTCGCCGACCTCACCGGGCGGATCCGGCAGCGCCCGCCGATCTATTCCGCCCTCAAGCGCGGCGGCGAGCCGCTGTATGCCAAGGCGCGCCGTGGCGAGGAAGTCGAGGTCGAGCCGCGCGAGGTCGAGGTGCACGAGTTCAGCCTGCTGTCGGCCGCCGACCTGCTCGACGCCGCCGAGGGCGTCGCCCCGGGCAAGCTGCTGCGTCTGCGCGTTGAATGCGGCTCCGGCACCTATGTCCGCAGCCTGGTGCGCGACCTCGGGGAGGCCCTTGGCTGCGGCGCCCACGTGGCGGAACTGCGCCGGCTCTGGATCGACCCGTTCCGGAATCCACGCATGTGGACGTTCGCGGAGCTCGAAGCCCTGGCTGAACGCGGTGAGTCCAGCCTCGAGGCCTGCCTGCTGCCGCTCGAGGCCGGCATGGATGCCTGGCCCCGGGTCGAGGTGGACCCCGCGGGCGCGGCCCGGCTGGCCTACGGGCAGGCCGCGGCAGGCGTGGAGGGGACGCCGGGCGAGGTCGCCATCTTCGGCCCGGACGGCCGCGTCCTCGGCCTGGGCAGCTGCGACGGGGCCGGAACCGTAAAGCCCCGGCGCCTGTTCAGCTGGGCCTGCGCCCAGCCCGGGACGGCCGGCGCAGCGGGCCCGGGCTGAGCGCGCCTTGTCCGGCCTCCCGCCGGCGAGTTACAATTTGAAGGCTTATTTCCAAGCAAGCCAGGCGGTCGGGCATCCGGCCACCGGGCATCCACAGAAAGCGGCGGTTCTCGTGGTGCGTCCATGCCGGTCGGCATGCGGTGTTCCTGCGGTCCACGCGTCACCAGAAGGCAACACCATGACCATCGATACCGGCAAGATCATCGAAGACAACAAGCGCGGCGATAACGACACCGGCTCCCCGGAAGTCCAGGTCGCCCTGCTCACCGCGCGCATCGTGCAGCTGACCGAACACTTCAAGCAGCACAAGCAGGACCACCACAGCCGCCGCGGCCTCCTCAAGATGGTCAACCGCCGCCGCAGCCTGCTCGACTACCTGCACCGCAAGGACGCCACCCGCTACAAGGCGCTGATCGAGAAGCTCGGCCTGCGTCGCTGATCCAGACCCCGACCGCGGCGCAGAGATGCGCCGCGGTTCTTTTTCCGGCGCGTCGCAGGCGTGCCACCCGGCGGCGGCAAGGGCTTCCACCGGTTCATCGTTAGACGCACCAAGGAATTCACAACGTGGCAAAAGTTACCAAGAGCTTCCAGTACGGCGATCGCACCGTCACCCTCGAGACCGGCGAGATCGCGCGCCAGGCCGGCGGTGCGGTCATGGTGTCCTGCGACGGGACCGTGCTGCTGGTCACCGCGGTGGCGGCGAAGACCGCCCGTGAAGGGCAGGACTTCTTCCCGCTGACCGTGGATTACCAGGAGAAGTTCTACGCGGGCGGCCGCATTCCCGGTGGCTTCTTCAAGCGCGAGGGCCGCGCGACCGAGAAGGAGACGCTGACCTCGCGCCTGATCGACCGTCCGATCCGCCCGCTGTTCCCCGACGGCTTCCGCAACGAGGTCCAGATCATCGCCACGGTGATGTCGATGAACCCGGAAGTCGACGGCGACATCCTCGCCCTGATCGGTGCCTCGGCCGCGCTGTCGCTGACCGGCGCGCCGTTCGCCGGCCCGATCGGCGCCGCCAAGGTCGGTTACAGGGACGGCCAGTACCTCCTCAACCCGACCGTGTCGGAGCTGAAGGAGTCCGACCTGGAGCTCGTGGTCGCCGGTACCGCCAATGCCGTGCTGATGGTCGAGTCCGAAGCCAACGTGCTGTCGGAAGACGTGATGCTGGGCGCGGTGATGTTCGGCCACAAGGCCATGCAGGTCGCGATCTCCACCATCAACGAGCTGGTGGCCGAGGCCGGCAAGCCGAAGTGGGAATGGAGCGCGCCGGCCGCCAACGAGGGCCTCGTGTCCGCGCTGCGCAATGCCATCGGCGAGCAGCTGGCCAGCGCCTTCCAGGTGCGTGACAAGCTCGAGCGCCGCGACACCATCTCCAAGGTGAAGAAGGCCATCCTCGATACGCTGGCGCCGGAAGCCGAAGCCAACGCCTGGACCTCGAACGAACTCAGCAAGGAGTTCGGCGAGCAGGAATACCGCACCATGCGCGAGTCGGTCCTCAAGACCAAGGTGCGCATCGACGGCCGCGCGCTCGACACCGTGCGCCCGATCAGCTCGAAGGTCGGCATCCTGCCGCGCGTACACGGCTCCTCGCTGTTCACCCGTGGCGAGACCCAGGCGATCGTCGCGGTCACGCTGGGCACCGCCCGCGACGGCCAGATCATCGACGCCGTCTCCGGCGAGTACAAGGAACACTTCCTGTTCCACTACAACTTCCCTCCCTACTCGGTGGGCGAAGCCGGCCGCATGATGGGCCCGAAGCGCCGCGAGATCGGCCACGGCCGCCTCGCCAAGCGCGGCGTGCTCGCCGTGATGCCGACGATGGAAGAGTTCCCGTACACCATCCGCGTCGTTTCCGAGATCACCGAGTCGAACGGTTCCTCGTCGATGGCCTCGGTCTGCGGCTCGTCGCTGGCGCTGATGGACGCGGGCGTGCCGATCAAGGCGCCGGTCGCGGGCATCGCCATGGGCCTGGTGAAGGAAGGCGACGACTTCGTCGTGCTGTCCGACATCCTCGGTGACGAGGACCACCTCGGTGACATGGACTTCAAGGTGGCTGGTACCGAAGCGGGCATCACCGCGCTCCAGATGGACATCAAGATCCAGGGCATCACCGAGGAGATCATGAAGGTCGCCCTCGAGCAGGCCAAGCGTGGCCGCCTGCACATCCTGGGCGAGATGGCCAACTCGCTGACCGCTGCCCGTTCGGAGCTGTCGGACTTCGCCCCGCGCCTGATCACCATCAAGATCCACCCCGACAAGATCCGCGAGGTCATCGGCAAGGGCGGTTCGGTCATCCAGGCGATCACCAAGGAAACCGGCACCCAGATCGACATCCAGGACGACGGCACGATCACCATCGCCTCGGTCGACGCCGCTGCCGGCAAGGCCGCGAAGGACCGCATCGAGCAGATCACCTCGGACGTCGAGCCGGGCCGCATCTACGAGGGCAAGGTCGTCAAGCTGATGGACTTCGGCGCCTTCGTGACGATCTCCCCCGGGAAGGACGGCCTGGTGCACGTGTCGCAGATCTCCAACGAGCGCGTCGAGAAGGTCGGCGACGTGCTGAAGGAAGGCGACGTGGTCAAGGTCAAGGTGCTGGAAGTCGACAAGCAGGGTCGCATCCGCTTGTCGATGAAGGCCGTCGAGGAAGGCGAGGGCACCCCGGCCGAGTAATCGCCAGGGCTCGCATTCCTGCAGCAGAAAGAGCGGGCCTTCGGGCCCGTTTTTTTTTGTGTGGATCAGGGGCTGTTGGAAACGACGGTTGCTGGTCTGCCGTGAGCCCGGCGTGGACGCAGGGGGATGCCCAGCCGGATGTCTCCGCGTCCTGCTCCCATCATCCGGCCGCCGGCCATCCATGGCCGGCTCTGGACATCCCCCTGCATCCACGCCGGGCCCGACTTCCGTCGCGGTCTGGCGGGAAAGCCTCGGCTCTTCGCTCCGAAGCCGAAAGCTCCGGAGCCCGGCCCGTGCCCAGGGGGTGTGCGGAGAGCCGGCCATGGATGGCCGGCGCCCGGCCTTGGGAGCAGGACGCGGACAGGACGGCGTAGCACACCCCCCGGACACCCGCCGCGCCAGCGCGCGCCCCGGCAAAGCAAGCTCCTGCCGTTGCCTTGCCTTTGCCGGAGCAGGCCCGGAAGAGGTACGTCCCTCTGTCAGGGACCTCAGTACGCCGCAGCGTAGCCCGAAGCGACGATGTTCTTCTGCAGCGCCTCCGAGACGCGCAGGTTGCCCGCCACGATCTGGCGGCTCTGCATCGCGATGTGCACCGGACCCATCACCGCACCCTTGTAGTC
>DATBUS010000096.1:0-9259 GCA_036515815.1 Luteimonas sp. | reverse complement strand
GGTCCCGGAAGTCGCCACCACGCGTCCGCTCGAAGGCCGTGCCGAGCTGCGCGCCGGCAGCGTGAACGACGAGCGCACCGGCATGGTCCGCCTCGATGGCACGTCGGCCTCGGGCCGGCTGGTCTTCCATGTCGATGCACTGCACCGCGAGACCAGCGACATCGACATCCCGGGGTATGCGGAAAGCGATGCGCTGCACGCCGGACACGGCCACGCCGGAGACGACCACGACGGGCATGCACACGACGACGAGGGCGAGCCGGCCCACGGCACCCTGCCCAACAGCTTCGTGCGCACCGACAGTGGTGCACTGGGCCTGTCCTGGATCGGCGACCGTGGCTTCATCGGCATGGGGCAGAGCCTGTTCAGCACGCGCTATGGCGTCCCGGGGCACGTCCATGCCGGCGACGACCACGCGCATGGAGAGGACGGCGGGGACGAGCCCGGTCATGGCCACGGGCACGGCCACCATGGCGACGACGCCGTGCGCATCGTGATGGACCAGCGCCGCAGCGAGCTGCGCGGCGGGCTCGACGATATCGGCCCCTTCCAGAGCCTGCGTGCCCGCATCGCGCACACCGACTACACCCATACCGAATACGAAGGCGAGGCGGTGGGCACCGTGTTCGACAACACCACGATCGAGGGCCGGCTGGAACTGGCGCACCAGGCACTGGGCGGCTGGGAGGGCGCGATCGGGCTGCAATGGTCGCAGCGCGACTTCGCGGCTGTCGGCGCGGAAGCGTTCGTGCCCGATTCCGAATCACGCGACGCCGGCCTGTTCTGGATCGGCGAGCGCGATTTCGGGCCTGCGAGCCTCGAGCTCGGGCTGCGCCACGACCGCAACCGCATCGATGTCGCGCAGGACGCGGGTCCGTCTCGGGATTTCAGTACCACCAGTCTGTCGCTGGCCTCGCGCTGGGACATCAGCCCGGACGTGCACCTCTCCTTCGGCCTCGACCGCGCGCAGCGCTCGCCAACTGCCGAGGAGCTGTACTCGGCCGGAATGCACGTGGCGACGCAGAGCCACGAGATCGGAGATGCGGGCCTGGACATCGAGACCGCGAACCGCGCCGAAATCGGCCTGCACTGGCACCGCGGCCCGCTGCGCGTGGGCGCCTCGGTGTACGCGGTGCGCTACGACGACTTCATCCACCTGGCCGACACCGGCATCGTCGACCATGGGCTGCCCGTGCGCGCCTGGACGCAGGCCGACGCACGCTTCACCGGCGGCGAACTGGAAGCCGAGTGGACCTTCCTCGACAACGACAGTGGTGCCTGGACGGCGCGCGTGTTCGGCGACGTGGTGCGCGGCAGGCTGGATGGTCGCGGCACGCGCAGCCTTGCCGTGACGGTCCCGCATGGCGACCACAGCCACGAGCATCTGGCCGAGGTCGTACTTGATGGCCCGCTGCCGCGCATCGCGCCCGCGCGCGCGGGTGCCGAGCTGCGCTGGGCGGGCAATCATTGGCGCGCTGGAATCGGCGCCGTGGATTACGCGCGCCAGGACGACGTGGCAGCGCACGAGACGCCGACGCCGGGTTACACGCTGGTGCATGCCAGCCTCGCCTGGCACATGGACACGGCGTCCGGCAACGCGGTCGAGCTGTTCCTCAATGGCAGCAACCTGCTGGACGAGGAGGCCCGCGTGCACACCTCGTTCCTCAAGGACCTTGCGCCGCAGCCAGGCCGCGGTTTCAGCGCCGGCGTGCGCATCCTGTTCTAGGACGCGAGCCACGGGAAGGTCGCTGGCGGCCTCCGGCGCTGATGTCCGGAAACGGCGAGTCAGCGCGCGGGGCCGGTGCTAGCCTCGTTCCCATGCCCCAGCCTGCCCTGCCACCGCCGGACACCTGCGACCAGGCACGCCGCAGCCGCGATCCGCGCTTCGACGGGCTGTTCTTCACCGCCGTCCACAGCACGCGGATCTACTGCCGTCCGGTGTGCCCGGCGCCTTACGCGAAGCGGGTGAGTTATTTCGCCAGTGCAGCGGCGGCGGAGGCCGCGGGCTACCGGCCCTGCCTGCGCTGCCGCCCCGAGCTGTCGCCTTCGGACGGCGCATGGCGGCGCGGGGACGCGGCGATCGCGCGGGCGCTGGCCCTGATCGACCAGGGCGCGCTGGCCGATGCACCGTTCACCGAGCTGGCCGCACGCGTGGGCCTGGGCGAACGCCAGCTCCGCCGGGTGTTCGCGGAGCGCCTCGGCGCGCCGCCGGTCGGCGTGCATGGGACGCGCCGGCTGCTGTTTGCCAAGCAGCTGCTGACCGAAACGGCGCTGCCGATCACCGAGGTCGCGATGGCGGCCGGTTTCGGCAGCCTCCGGCGCTTCAATGCCGCGTTCCAGGGCGCGTACCGGATGGCACCGCGCGAGCTGCGCCGGCAGCCCGGCGCGGCCGCAGGCGCGACCGGGGCCGGCGATACGCTGTCGCTGCGCCTGGGCTACCGCCCGCCGCATGACTTCGCGGCGATGCTCGATTTCCTGCGCGGCCGCGCCCTGCCGGGCGTCGAACGGGTCGATGCGGACAGCTATGCACGCGTGATCGGCGGGCCCGACGGCGCCCATGGCTGCCTGCGGGTAACGCAGTGGCCGGGAGAGCACGCCCTGCGGCTGGAGTTGCACGCGCCACTGGCGTCGCGCCTGCTCGACATCGTCCAGCGCCTACGCCGCATGTTCGACCTCCACGCCGACCCGCGCGTGATTTCCGCTGCGCTCTCCGACGATCCGGCCCTGGCACCGCTCGTCGCGGCCCGCCCAGGACTGCGGCTGCCGAGCGGCTGGGACGGCTTCGAGATCGCGGTGCGTGCGGTGCTCGGCCAGCAGGTGAGCGTGGCCGCGGCGCGCACGCTCGCCGCGCGCCTGTCGCAACGTTTCGGCGAGCGGCTGGCCGAACCCTTCGGGGAGGGCCTGGACCACCTGTTCCCTACGCCCGAAGCGCTTGTCGAGGCCGACCTGCAGTCGATCGGCCTGACCCGCGCGCGTGCGGCGACCCTGCGGACCGTGGCGTCGGCGTTGCTCGACGGCCGGGTCGATTTCAGGCCCGAACGTCGGCTCGACGACTTCGTCGCGCGCTGGGTGGCGCTACCCGGCATCGGGCCGTGGACGGCCCAGTACATCGCCATGCGCGCCATGGGTCATCCCGATGCCTTCCCCGCCGGCGACCTCGTGCTGCGCAAGGCCCTCGCGACCGACGGCGGCACCCTGCCGGAGAGGGCCGTCGCCCTGCGCGCCGAGGCCTGGCGCCCGTGGCGGGCCTACGCCGTCATCCACCTGTGGACGAACGCGAGCCAAGGGACACCCTGATGCAAACCATCACCTTCATACGCATGGACACGCCGATCGGCGTGCTGACGCTGGCCGCCGACGCCACCGGCCTGCGCCGGATCGATTTCCCGCCACCGCGCCCGCCACCGGCGGGCGAGACCTGGATCGAAGGCGGCAACGACGTGCTGCACGAGGCGCGCCGCCAGCTGGAGGAATACTTCGCCGGCACGCGCCGCGGCTTCGAACTTCCGCTGTCGCCGCACGGGACCGGCTTCCAGCGCGAGGTCTGGTCTGCGCTGGCCCGGATCCCGTACGGCGGCACCTGGACCTACCGCGACCTTGCGCAATGCATCGGCAGGCCTTCGGCCATGCGCGCGGTCGGCGCGGCGAATGGCCGCAATCCGCTGCCCATCGTCCTGCCCTGCCATCGCGTGATCGGCGCCAACGGCGCGCTCACCGGCTTCGCCGGCGGCCTCCCGACGAAGGCCTTCCTGCTCCGCCTTGAAGGTGCGCTGCCCGCGGCCAGCGCGGAACTCTTTCCCGCCGGGGCCAGCGGCTAGTCCGCGGAAGCACCGGTCGCCGCGCAGTCGCGGCAGGTGCCGTGCACTTCCAGCGTCTGCGCCCGCGGCTGGAAACCCAGCGCGCGCGCGCGCTCGTCGAGCGCGGCCACGATCTTGCTGTCCTCGAGCTCCACCGCCGCATGGCAGCTGTCGCAGATGAGGAAGGGCACCGAGTGCTGCGCGGTGCTGGGATGGTGGCAGGCCACGAAGGCGTTGACCGACTGCAGCTTGTGGATGAAGCCGTTGGCGAGCAGGAAGTCGAGTGCCCGATAGACCGTCGGCGGCCCGGCCGCGCCGGGCCCGTCGCCCTCGCGCACGCGGTCGAGCAGGTCGTAGGCCTTGAGCGGCTGCTCGGCCTCCGCGATCAGCCGCAGCACGTGCGCGCGGATCGGCGTCAGGCGCAGCCCGCGCTCGCGGCACGCGCGTTCCACCGCGGCCACGAAGGCGGCACCGTCATGGACGTGGTGCTTGGGATCGATGCAGGCGTGCGGAGGCATGCCCGTGATGATGGTGCCGCACGCAGCCGGACTCAAGCCGCGTGCGCCCTGCATGCGCGGCGGCCGCTCAGTCCGCGATCATCGCGATCGCGGCATCGATGCGTGCCAGCGCCTGTTCGCGCCCGGCGAGATACACCGTGTGCGCGATGTCTGGGCTCACCTGGGTGCCGGTGATCGCCACGCGCAGCGGCTGCGCCACCTTGCCCATGCCGAGGCCGAGCGTCTCCGCGGTGGCCTGCAGTTCCGCCGCGATGGCGTCGACGGTCCATTCTTCCAGCGCATCCAGCCTGTGCCGCGCTTCGGCCAGCGGCGCCTTCGCCTCGGGCTTCAGGTGCTTCGCCACCGCCTTGTCGTCGTACGCGGTGAGCGGCTGGAACCAGACCGCGGCGCGCTCGGCCATGTCCTTCAGCGTCTGCACGCGGTCGCGCAGCGCGACCACCACGTCGGCGGGCGCAGGACCCGAGGCCAGGTCGAGGCCCGCCGCCCGGAGGTGCCACTCGAGGTGGCCTGCCACGTCGGCCGGTTCGTCCACCTTGAGGTACTGCTGGTTGAGCCAGCCCAGCTTTGCCGGGTCCAGGCGCGAGGCCTTGGCATTGACGTCCTTCAGGTCGAACAGCTGCTGCATCTCGGCGATCGAAAAGATTTCCTGGTCGCCATGCGACCAGCCCAGGCGCACCAGGTAGTTCAGCAGCGCATGCGGCAGGTAACCGGCGTCGCGGTACTGCATGACGTCGGCGGCGCCCGTGCGCTTGGAGAGTTTCGCGCCCTCCTCGTCGAGGATCATCGGCAGGTGCGAGAACGCCGGCACCTCCGCGCCCAGCGCGCGGTAGATGTTGATCTGGCGCGGGGTGTTGTTGACATGGTCGTCGCCGCGCACCACGTCGGTGATGCCCATGTCCAGGTCATCCACCACCACGGCGAAGTTATAGGTCGGATAACCGTCGGGCCGGAAGATCACCAGGTCGTCGAGTTCGGTATTGCTGATCTCGATGCGGCCCTTGACCTTGTCGTCCCAGGCCACGACGCCGTCGAGCGGATTCTTCAGGCGGATGACCCGGTTCGGGTCGTCGCGGTACGGCGCGCCCCGGTCGCGGTAGGCGCCGTTGTAGCGCGGCTTCTGGCCCGCGGCCATGGCGGCCTCGCGCATGGCGTCGAGTTCGTCCTTCGACTCGTAGGCGTAATAGGCATGGCCGGACGCCACCAGCTGCTCGGCGACCTCGCGGTAGCGCTCCACGCGCGCGGTCTGGTAGATCGGGCCCTCGTCGTAGTCCAGGCCCAGCCAGTCCATCGCCTCGAGGATCGCGTCGATCGCGGCCTGCGTGCTGCGTTCGCGGTCGGTGTCCTCGATGCGCAGGATGAACCGCCCGCCGCGTCGGCGCGCCTCCAGCCAGCAGTACAGCGCGGTGCGGGCGCCGCCGATGTGGAGGTAGCCGGTGGGGCTGGGGGCGAAACGGGTGCGGCAGGTCATGGGGGGCCCTGGGCGGCTCGGACGGACCGGCGATTCTAGCCGACGGCTGCCATCTACAATCCCGCGATGACCACGCTCCTCATATCCGACCTGCACCTCGACCCGGCACGCGCCGGGATCACCCGGCTGTTCGGCGCGTTCGTCGAGCGCGAAGCGCGCGCGGCGGATGCGCTCTACATCCTCGGCGACCTGTTCGAGGCCTGGGTGGGCGACGACGACCCGTCGGAGACCGGTGCCTTCGTGGCCGACCGGCTGGCGGCACTTTCCGCCAGTGGCGTGCCGGTGTACTTCATGCACGGCAACCGCGATTTCCTGCTCGGCCCCGACTATGCGCGGCGCGCCGGCATGACGCTGCTGGACGACCCGACGCGCGTCCGCCTGTACGGCCAGGACGTGCTGCTGATGCACGGCGACACCCTGTGCACCGACGACCTCGCGTACCAGCAGTTCAGGGCACAGACGCGCGATGCACGCTGGCAACAGGGCTTCCTTGCACAACCCCTGGCCGCGCGGATGGCGTTCGCGCAGCAGGCGCGCGCGGCAAGCCAGGCGCGCCAGGGCGCACTGCGCGAGTCCGGCGAGATGGAGACGATCACCGACGTCGCGCCCGACGCGGTCGCCGCGGCCTTCGAGGCGCATGGCGTGGACACGATCATCCATGGCCACACGCACCGGCCCGCGGTGCACGCGCTCGACGCGGGCGGTCGCCCGCGCCGTCGCATCGTGCTCGGCGACTGGTACGAGCAGGGCTCGGTCCTGCGCGTGGACGCCGGCGGGATGCGCCTGGAACGCCTGGACCAGCCGTCCCCACCGCAGGAGCCGCGTTAGCGGCGAACCGATCCGGTCCGGTGCCAGGTGGCTGCCACGTTCACCGCTGCAGCGGTGCCCAAGGGAGCGCCGGTGGCCTCAGCCGGAAAGCTGCTGCAGCGCGGCCAGTTCGTCGTCGCTGAAGCCGGCGGCGCTGCGGGCGTCGACGTTGAACGGGCCGTGCAGCACGGCACGCGCATATTCCGCCAGCAGTTCGCGGAAGCGCGGCTCCGGATCGATGCCGGCACGAGCGCAGCACCAGCGGAACCAGCGGCTGCCTGCGGCGACGTGGGCCACTTCCTCGCGCAGGATCACTTCGAGGATGTCGGCGGTGGCATCGTCCTGGCCGCGCAGGCGCGTGATCATGCCCGGCGTCACGTCCAGACCGCGTGCCTCGAGCACCCGCGGCACCAGCGCCATGCGTGCGACCACGTCGTGCGCGGTCTTCTCGGCCATCTCCCACAGGCCGTTGTGGGCATCGAAACTGCCGTAGTCGTACCCCATCGCCTGCAGCCGGCCACGCAGCATGCTGAAGTGCCGTGCCTCATCGTCGGCCACCATGACCCAGTCGGCGTAGTACTCCGCGGGCATGCCGCGGAAGCGGTAGACCGCGTCCCAGCCCAGGTCGATGGCGTTGAACTCGATGTGGGCGATCGCGTGGATGAAGGCGGCGCGGCCTTCGTCGGTGCCGAAGCCACGACGCGGCAGTTCGCGCGGATGCACCAGGCGTGGCCGCTCCGGGCGGCCGGGCATGCGGATCGGGTCGGGTGCGGGAGCGCCATCGTCGATCGCGAGCGCGCCGGCGCGGAATGCCGCGGCGGCCTCGTGCGTGGCCGCGACCTTGTCCTCCGGCGAAGCCGCCGCGAGGCACGCCCGCGCGGCGTCGAACAGCGAACCCGCCACCGCCTCAGGCGCCCGCGCGGCGCTTGTTCTTCGCCTCGTCGGAGCGCAACTGGCGCAGGCGCTCGAAATACCCGGGCTCGATGCCGGTCACGTACTCGCCGCTGAAGCAGGAGCTGTCGAAGGTCTTGCCAGGGAACTTGTGCCCCGCCACCGCCGACTCGAGATCGGCCAGGTCCTGGTAGACCAGCCAGTCGCAGCCCAGCAGCGCCTCGATCTCCTTCTCGCTGCGGCCGTTGGCCACCAGTTCCTCCACCGACGGCATGTCGATGCCATAGATATTCGGATGCCGCACCGGCGGCGCCGCCGAAGCGAGGTACACCTTGCGCGCGCCGGCATCGCGCGCCATCTGCACGATCTGCTTCGAGGTCGTGCCGCGCACGATGGAGTCGTCGACCAGCAGCACCACGCGGTTGCGGAACTCCAGCGGGATCGGATTGAGCTTGCGCTTCACCGACTTCGCGCGCTCGCCCTGCCCCGGCATGATGAAGGTGCGCCCGACATAGCGGTTCTTGACGAAGCCCTCGCGGTATTTCACCCCGAGCACGTTCGCCAGCTCCATCGCCGAATCGCGCGAGGTGTCGGGGATCGGGATCACCACGTCGATATCGTGGCCGGGCCACTCGCGCAGGATCTTCTCGCCCAGCGTCACGCCCATGCGCATGCGCGCCTTGTGCACCGAGATGTTCTCGATCATCGAGTCCGGGCGCGCGAAGTAGACGTACTCGAAGATGCAGGGCGCGCGATTACCGGGCTCCGCGCACTGGCGCGCGTGCAGCTCGCCGTTGGCGGTGATGACGATGCCCTCGCCGGGCTCGACGTCGCGGACGCGCTCGAAGCCGAGGATGTCGAGCGCCACCGATTCCGAGGCCACGGCGTATTCGGTACCGCCCTCGGCCTCGCGCTTGCCGAGCACCAGCGGCCGGATGCCGTTGGGATCGCGCAGGGCGACCAGGCCCAGGCCCAGCACCAGCGCCACCGCCGCGTAGCCGCCACGCGCACGGCGGTGCAGCCCTTCGACGGCGTTGAGCGCGGCCTCGGGCGTCAGCGCGCGCTGGCCGTCGAGCTCGTGCGCGAAGACGTTGAGCAGGACTTCGGAATCCGACTCGGTATTGATGTTGCGCCGATCGGTCTCGAACACCTCGCGCCTGAGCGCGTCGGTGTTGACCAGGTTGCCGTTGTGCGCCAGCGCGATGCCATAGGGCGAATTGACATAGAAGGGCTGCGCCTCGTCGCTGCCCTCGCTGCCCGCGGTCGGGTAGCGGCAGTGGCCGATGCCGACGCGGCCGGCGAGGAGGGTCATGGCATCGGTGTCGAAGACATCCCGCACCAGGCCGTTGCCCTTGTGCACGCGCAACTGGGTGCCCTTGGCGGTGGCGATGCCGGCCGCGTCCTGGCCCCGGTGCTGCAGCACGGTCAGGCCGTCGTACAGCGCGGGTGCGACTTCAGTGGTTCCGACGATGCCGACGATGCCGCACATGTGCTTTTTTCCAGGCGTGTGGTGGAGCGGAATGGAACGGATGGATCAGGGATGCGAGCGCACGAGGCCGTCGATGCCGACGCTCGACTTCACGCGCGACCTGAGCTGGTCGGCCTCGCCGCGGGTGACGACCGGGCCGGCCTTGACGCGGGTCAGCACGCCCTGGTCGGTCTGCACGGTCTCGGTGAAGGCACCGATGCCCGAGGCGCGCAGGCGGTCGCGCAGGGCATTGGCTTCGGCGGCATTGCCGAACGCCCCGAGCTGCACGGCGAAGCCGGTGCCCGCGGCC
>DATBUS010000095.1:0-42068 GCA_036515815.1 Luteimonas sp. | reverse complement strand
CCACCAGCAACGTGATCGACGCGGCCGCCGCCGGCGCCGGCGACGGCCTGCGGCTGGCGCTCAACATCGGCGCGATGCTGCTGGCGTTCATCGCGCTCATCGCGATGCTCAACGCACCGCTGACCTGGCTGGGCGAAGTGACCGGCGTGGCCGGCGCGATCGGCCGCCCGACCGACCTCGCCGCGATCTTCGGCTACGTGCTGGCGCCCATCGCCTGGCTGATCGGCGTGCCCTGGGCCGATGCCGGCACCGTAGGCTCGCTGATCGGCCAGAAGGTGGTGATCAACGAGTTCGTGGCCTACCTGCAGCTGGCCGACATCGTCAACGGTCGCGTAGACGGCGTGACCCTGACCGACGAGGGCCGGCTGATCGCGACCTATGCGCTCTGCGGCTTCGCCAACTTCAGCTCGATCGCGATCCAGATCGGCGGCATCGGCGGCCTGGCCCCGGACCGCCGCCAGGACCTTGCACGCTTCGGCCTGCGCGCGGTGCTGGGCGGCACCATCGCCACGCTGATGACCGCGACCATCGCCGGCGTGCTGACCCACATCGGCGCCTGAGGCCAGGGCGTGTCGCGCGTCGTCGTCGCCGGCTCGTTCAACGTCGACCACGTCTGGCACTGCGCGGCGCTGCCGCGCCCGGGCGAGACCCTGGCCGGTGCCTATTCCACCGGCCCGGGCGGCAAGGGCTTCAACCAGGCCGTGGCCGCCGCACTGGCCGGTGCCGACACGACATTCGTCTGCGCCCTCGGCGACGACGACGGCGGCCGCCTCGCGCGCAGGCTCGCCGCCACGCACGGGATCGACCTGCGTGCCGCGCCCAGCGAAGCCGCCACCGGCACCGCCGGCATCTACGTGGGCGATGACGGCGGCAACAGCATCGTCATCGGTCCCGGGGCGAACGCGGCACTGGGCGCCGGCTTCGTGGCGGCACAGGGCGATGCGATCGCGCGGGCACAGGTGGTCCTGGCCCAGCTCGAGTCACCGATCGACGCGATCGTCGAGGCACTGCGGCTGGCCCGTGCCAGTGGCGCGCACACGATGCTCAACCCGGCCCCGGCGAACGCGCCGTGCAGCCGCGAGCTGCTGGCGGTGGCCGAGGTGCTGACGCCCAACGAGACCGAATTCGCTGCCCTGCTCGCGCGCCACTGCAGCGAGACCGTGGACCCGGACACGCTCGCACGCATGGAGCCGGCCCAGCTGCATCGCCACTGCCGCACCCTGCTGCCGCGCGGCACGGTCGTGGTGACGCTCGGTGCCGCCGGCTGCTTCGTCTCGCACCGCGAGGACAGCCTGCGGGGCGACGCTTCGCCCTGGTACCGCTGTCCGGCGGCGGCGGCCCGGGCGGTGGATACCACCGGTGCGGGCGACGCGTTCAACGGTGCGCTGGCCGCCGCCCTGGCACGCGCCCCCGCCGGCCCGTTCGCGGCGCACGTGCGTTTCGCCAGCCGTTTCGCCGCGCTCTCCACCGAGCGCGCGGGCGCCGCCAGCGCCATGCCGCGTGCCAGCGAGGTCATGGCCCGCTTCGGCGACGCCTGACCCGCGGCTGCACGGCCGCGACGCGGCCACGCGGCGCATCGGCGACAATACGGGCATGCACATCGGCCCCTATGCCATCGCCCCGAACGTCGTGCTCGCGCCCATGGCCGGCGTGACCGACAAGCCGTTCCGGCTGCTGTGCAAGCAGCTGGGTGCAGGCTTGGCGATGTCGGAAATGACCACGTCCGATCCGCGCTTCTGGAACACCGAGAAGTCCCTGCGGCGCATGGACCACGCCGGCGAGCCCGATCCGGTGGGCGTGCAGATCGCCGGCACCGAGCCGGCGCAGCTGGCCGAGGCCGCGCGCTACAACGTGGACCAGGGCGCGCGCATCATCGACATCAACATGGGCTGCCCGGCCAAGAAGGTGTGCAATGCCTGGGCCGGCTCGGCGCTGATGCGCGACGAGGCACTGGTGGCGCGCATCCTGGCCGCGGTAGTGGCGGCGGTCGAGGTGCCGGTGACCCTCAAGATCCGCACCGGCTGGGCCGCGGGGGAGCGCAATGCGCTGGCGATCGCGCGCATCGCCGAGGACTGCGGCATCCAGGCGCTGGCCGTGCACGGGCGCACGCGCGACCAGCATTACACCGGCGAGGCCGAGTACGACACGATCGCGGAGGTGAAGTCGCGGCTGCGCATCCCGGTGATCGCAAACGGCGACATCGACACGCCGGCGAAGGCGGCCGCGGTGCTGCGCCACACCGGCGCGGACGCGGTGATGATCGGCCGCGCCGCGCAGGGCCGGCCCTGGATCTTCCGCGAGGTGGCGCACTTCCTGGCTACGGGCAACGAGCTCGCACCGCCGACGCTTCCCGAGGTGCGCGACATCCTGCTCGGCCACCTGCAGGCGCTGCACGCCTTCTACGGAGAACAGTCCGGCGTGCGCATCGCGCGCAAGCACCTGGGCTGGTATGCGAAGGACCGGCCGGAGAACGCGGCCTTCCGTGCCGTGGTCAACCGTGCCGCGACCGCGCGCGAGCAGCTTGCGCTGACGCGCGACTATTTCGACGCGCTGTCCGCCGGCGTGGCGCCGGCACTGGCGTCGGCCGCCTGAGCGCGGCCGGCCGCGTGGCCGGGCGCGTTCCAGATCCGCTGCCAGGTCGCGCTCCAGATCCCGTTGAAATCGCGCTGCGCCCGGAGCTGTCGCGGCGGGATCTGCTGCCAGCCGCCATCCCGGCGTGCCACCGCGAAGTTGAAGAAGTAGTCGGGCTCGTTGCCCATGCGCAGGTCGCTCAGCACCAGCTCGCCATCGACCTCGGCCGCGCGCATGAAGCCGCGGTTGAACCAGGCCAGGCGGTCGACGGCGGGGATCCCGGCCGCGTCCTGTAATGCGCGGGTGTCCGACGCGTGGCCCTCGAACCGCACCGGTCCACTGTCGGCGACGAGCGAATGGAAGCCTTCCACGTAACCATCGGGCGTCATCGCCACCACGCGCCAGAGCAGGGTGTTGAAGGGCATCGGCACCGAGAAGCGTGGCGCATCCTCCAGCCCGATCTCCGCCAGCGCATGACTGGCCTCGCGTTCGACCATCGCCTTCGCGGCCAGCGACCAGCCGATGTATGCGCTGCTCAATACCAGCCCGGCCGCCAGCGCCCGCTGCGCCGCCACGCGCTCCCGGAGCAGCCAGGCGGCGATGCAGGCCGCGAGCAGCCAGATGGTGTACAGCGGATCGATGATGAAGAGGCTCGACCACATCACCGGATGCGTCTGCAGGGGCCAGAGCAGCTGCGTGCCGTACACCGTGAACGCATCGAGCAGGGGATGGGTGAGGAGCGCCAGCTGGATCGCCCAGAACCACCGCCGGGGCGCTTCGGCCACCCGGCCCCCGCGGCGACGGAAGATCGCCCACAGCAGCCAGCCGACGAAGGGCATCACGAACAGCGAATGGCTGGCGCCGCGATGCAGGGTCATCAGCGCCACCGGGTCATCGGTCAGGAGCGCGATGGGCAGCGAGTCGAGGTCCGGCAGGGTGCCCAACGCGGCACCGGCCAGGAGCGCGGCACGGCGGTGCCTGGCCGGCGCGATGGCGGCGGCGACCGCGCCGCCCAGGACGATCTGGGAAAGGGAATCCATCCGCCAATGCTAGCGGGCGCCGCGTGACACCGGGCCGACGCCGGGCGCGGCACAATGCGCCGGTGGGCATCGCCGTGTATCATGCGCGCCCATCTTTCCATCCGAATCAAGGGATATAAGGCCGATGTCCAGCACCCTGTTCACCTCCGAATCGGTATCCGAAGGCCATCCGGACAAGATCGCCGACCAGATCTCCGATGCGGTCCTCGACGCCATCCTGACCCAGGACAAGGGCGCGCGCGTGGCCTGCGAGACCATGGTCAAGACGGGCGTCGCGATCGTCGCCGGCGAGATCACCACCTCGGCCTGGATCGACCTCGAGGCACTGACCCGCAAGGTGATCCTCGACATCGGCTACAACTCCAGCGACGTCGGCTTCGACGGCGCCACCTGCGGCGTGCTGAACCTGATCGGCAAGCAGTCGCCGCATATCGCCCAGGGCGTGGACCGCAGGAAGCCCGAGGAAATGGGTGCGGGCGACCAGGGCCTGATGTTCGGCTACGCCACCAACGAGACCTCCAGCTACATGCCCGCGGCCATCCACCTGTCCCACCGCCTGGTGGAACAGCAGGCGAAGGTGCGCAAGAAGAAGAACTCGAAGCTGCCGTGGCTGCGCCCCGACGCCAAGAGCCAGGTCACCCTGCGCTACGAGGACGGCGAAGCGGTCGCGATCGACGCCGTGGTGCTCTCGACCCAGCACGCGCCCGGCGTGAAGCAGAAGGACCTGATCGAAGCCGTACGCGAGGAGATCCTGAAGCCCGTGCTGCCCGCCAAGTGGCTGCACAAGGGCACCAAGTACCACATCAACCCGACCGGCAAGTTCGAGATCGGCGGCCCCGTGGGCGACTGCGGCCTGACCGGCCGCAAGATCATCGTCGACACCTACGGCGGCTGGGCCCGCCACGGCGGCGGCGCGTTCTCGGGCAAGGATCCGTCGAAGGTCGACCGTTCGGCCGCCTACGCCGCGCGCTACGTCGCCAAGAACGTGGTGGCTGCCGGCCTGGCAGACCGCTGCGAGGTGCAGGTGAGCTACGCCATCGGCGTGGCCGAGCCGACCTCGATCTCGGTCACCACTTTCGGCACCGGCAAGGTCGGCGACGACGTGATCGAGAAGCTGATCCGCCGCCACTTCGACCTGCGCCCCTACGGCATCATCAAGATGCTCGACCTGGTGCACCCGATCTACCAGCGCACCGCCAGCTATGGCCACTTCGGCCGCAAGCCGGAAGACGTGAGCTACGTCGATGCCGCCGGCAACCAGCACACCGCCACCGCGTTCTCCTGGGAGAAGACGGACAAGGCGGAGGAACTGCGCAAGGCCGCGAAGCTGTAAGCCGCTCCGGAGGGCGACAGGCCCGACCGTCCGAGGTGCACTGGAAGCCCCGCAGATATGCGGGGCTTTTTTTGTGCCGGCCGTGCGCCGACAAGTGCCGCCTGGATCAGCCGCCCGACCGCGGTGCCGCCGCTGCCCCGGATGCGAAGCGCAGGAACAGCGCACGCTGTCGTGCATCCAGCACGCGGAACGGGATCGGGACGGCTCCCTGCTGCAGTTCCACCAGATACCCCCGCGTGTACGTATGCACCGCGCGGACGGACGACCATTCGATGGAACTGGTGCCCAGCCGGGTGCGCCTGGAGAGCCCGGACGCGGTGACCACGAAGTGGCACCGCCCGACGCGACTCATCTTGTAGGTGTAGGCCAGGCTCGCGACGGCCCGCTGGAACGCCTGCGCCAACATGCGCGTGGCCCCGCGCGTTTCGCGCAGCGCCGCCTCCGTCGCGAACCCGTGCTCGGTGACGAATGCCAGGTACTCGCCAAGCCGATAGCGCACGGAGAATTCGAGCCGTTCAGAGGCACCTGCCGAGCCCCCATTCCCGGAGCGCGGCATCGCAATTACGGACTCCTCAGGCGTCGCCATGTGCATCCAGCAGTGCGAGTGTCCGCGGGTCGCCCTCTCCCTGGAAGAAGTGCTCCAGCGCACTCCCGAGCAGCGGGTCCGCAGAGTCGGCGTGCGTGAACAGCGTCAGGCAGGAGCGGAACTTCACCGCGTCGAGCGCGCCGAGGATCTCGTCGGCTGCCAACGTCCGGTGACCGAGCATCGCCTGCGTCGACTCACGCAGGCGCGCACCCAGCAGGGGATGCATCAGGTACGCGCGCGTTTCCGGCAAGCCGCGTAGCCCGTATTCCTCCGACACGGCACTGCGCCCCAGGCCCTTCAGCTGGGGAAAGACGAACCACATCCAGTGCGAGCGCTTGCGGCCCGAGCGCAGCTCCTCGAGCGCAGTGGCATACGTATGCGCCTGCGCGATCACGAACCTGTCCAGATTGAAGTCGTTCATCGGTCCGCCAGACGCCACGACGGATCGCCGGCCAGCGCGAACACAATGATGCACAAGCCAAGCCAGCCCCCGCGGGAAAAGACGACGAGCCCGCCGGCCAACCCCAGGGTCCCCAATGTCCTCTGCAGGCGGCGTCGGCTTGAACGAGTTGTCAGCTCACCCGCCAAGACTACGCCACCATGGCATGAAGAAAGCCATGAAATCCTGCTGGATGCGATTGCTGCTACCCACCAATGCCAACGAGCGTGTGTGGCTTGTCGTCCCACAGGATGATGTTCACAAGCCAACTGTCTTTCGGCTTGTAGAACACGCACGAAAACTTCAATGCGTGCTTCTCATGCTTGATCAAGAAAACATGTTTGACCAGGCTATTTCCGGCAGAGATTGTCTCGACGTGCTCAGCCCCGAGCGGCTGACCGAAGCGATCACCCACCATTCCCATCTGTGTTTTCGTCTGACACCCAAGGTTCTGGATCTCTTCCTTCGGTAGAGGCCAGTACGGCAACAGACTCTCGTAAGCCCGATCATGCTCTCCGGACGCGAACAGCGCCGCAGCGCCCCCACAAATAGCGTGTGTCTGCTCCGTCGCAGTTGCGGTCTCTGCCAACGCCGCGCCGCTGAAGAGCAGCGCAATTGATAGTACGCGTTTCCTCATGATCCCCCCATTTGATAGCTAACACCAGAGTTAAGCCGGGCCGCGAAGCGGCATCGGCTTGAATGACTTGTTAGCCGCTATTGCACTCCGCTGGCTGCAGGAGGAGAAGCGGTGATGGAATCAAGGAAATAGGTGTGGCTGTATCCGGTCATGCTTGCCCCCTCGCGAAAGCCGCTGGGGCCATGGTTGGGATTTCTGGGTGCAACGTTGTGCACTCCACAGTCGGGCATGCACGCCCAGACAGTGCCTTTGGGGTAGGCAATCAGAATTGATATCGGGGAGAGATCCCTAAGCAACTGCCCTGCGGGGGCCATAGTGAAGTCCTCGGCAACGAACTCCTCTTGCATCGCATGAATGTTGCCCATTAATGCAACTATCGTCCGGGACGGGTGCTGGCTACGGTAACGTCGAATGCTCGAAGCCATAGCCTTATCCCTATCCTCGCTTCCTGCAACCTCCGCATCGAAAGCGAAGACTTCCACAGAGCGACCGCCAGCCTTTAATGCGCGGAGCTCTCTAAAGAGGTCGAGCATCGCGCCGCTAGTTCTGCCGTCGTTCCCATTTCGCCAGAATGTAGTTGCTACTAGACGAGCCTCGTCACTTTTGGTGCCTGCACTGGCAAGATACTGATCTATTCGCGGTTGCTCATCGGTGGGGATTTCCAGACCGATCGCTACATCTTCGCTGAAGGATAGGTGGCATGCCATTGCTGCAACGAGGGCAGGCGCCTCAACTGATCCATGCATTTCTCCAAACAGGAATAGATTGCCAGCTGGAAGCTCCCCGATATCGCGGCAGTTTGCATCATGCCGCTCCCGATGATCTGCGCAGCCAGCTACAAGTGTCATGACAACAAGAAGGGCGATGATCCTTCGCATAGTGGTTAACACCTAAGTTAAGCCGAGACGTGTGCAGTGGAGCGAAGCACATGGCAAGCTGTTTCTGCCACGTGCTTTGCGGAACGAAGCGGCTTCGGCTTGAACGCATTGTTAGGACGCGGTGCGGATACTAGAGCCATGCCGTTTGAGTCCATGCAGTGGCCATGGCGGTTAGAGCCGAGATGACGCAAACGACTACAAAGACCCTGACCGCACCTAGGACGGCGACGGCCCCATGCTTCCAGCCGCGCGATCGAATGAAGTAGTAAGGCAGCGCGACAGCCGCAAGGCCAAAGACTGCCACGTTCAGAATCGGCGAGCGATGGTAGGACCTCTGGATGGCATCTGCACGAAACCAGGCGAATGTGGCCATGGCGAAGAGAATGACGAGCAGAGCCTCTATGGCTTCTGACGGATTGAATGGATCGGGATACTGTGTAGCCACGCCAGAAGCTGCTGCCACTGCAGCGAGTGAGAGTATTGCGACCGTCTTTACGTCCATGAGGCCTAACGCCTTATGTCTTGAGTTTCCCCTAGCCTAAGAGCCGAGAGCCCGGCGTGCGCGCCCGATAACGCCTCGGTGTCAGCACCACCGTAATTCAGCAGGGGCCGCACACCGGATCTCGCGCCCAGCGCCCGAACAGTTGATCGAGGTTTCCCTCGAACCGATAAGCGTGGGCCCGGGCGCGATGCTCTCGACCGGCCAACTGTAACGGAGAACGGGCATGCGGGCAGCGGGGATCGACGTGGGCAAAGCCAACCTGGACTTGGCAGTGGATGGGGAGCCGGGCGTTGCGCGGTTTGCTAACAACCGGGCGGGCATCGCCAAGCTGGTCAAGCACCTGGTTGCGATGGGCGCGGAGCGGATCGTGGTGGAAGCGACGGGTGGCTACGAAGAGCCACTGCTCGAGGCCTGCTGCGACGCCGGGCTCTGGATCGCACGGATCAACCCACGACAGGCGCGGGACTTCGCTCGCGCGACGGGGGAACTGGCCAAGACCGACGCCATCGATGCCAGGCTTCTTTCGCTCATGGCGCGCCTGTTCGGCGACCGCCTGCGGCGCCATGTCGCACCGCCAGTGTGGCAGCGTGAGCTGCGCGACTGGCTGCGCCGGCGCGGCCAGGTCGTCGTCCTGATCCAGGCCCAGAAGCAGCAGGCGGCGATGGCACCTGCCGCAGTGCGCAAGCTGGTCGCGCGCACCAGTGCGGCCCTGACGCGCGAGCTCGCCGCGATCGAGCGTGAGCTGAAGGCGCTGATCCAGAAGCACTGCTCCCCGGCACTGCGCTGAAGCAAAGGCTTGGGGCCTGTCTTCCAGGCCACCATGCTCGCGCTGCTTCCGGAGCTTGGGCACCTCAACCGCAGGGAGATCGCCAAACTCACCGGCGTGGCGCCGATGAATCGCGATAGCGGGCAGGGCCAAGGCAAGCGCCGCATCCGTGGGGGACGCTCTCCGGTCCGCGTTGCGCTCTACATGGCCACCCTCTCAGCCGTCCGCTGGGATCCGCTGATGAAGGCGCACTACCAGCAGCTGAGGGCGCGTGGAAAGCTGGCCAAGGTGGCGCTGGTCGCTTGCATGCGCAAGCTGCTGGGGATCGTCAATGCAAGGCGTCGCGATGAGCTAAGGAGCGAGCGCTTGGCACTGGCTTGAACGGCACGCTTCAAGACAGTTGCTGAGTTAAGCTGCGCCGCGAAGCGGCGTCGGCTTGAATGAATTGTTAGCCGGCACGCAAGAACAGCACCGTGGCACCGATGAGCATAACGGGGCCAAGGTAGAGCAAGCAGCGCGCCAGAGCGATCTTGCGAGTTACGCTTTGTGGGTAGAAGGGCTTAGGCACTCTACTGTCGAGCAACATATGTCCGATGGCCAAGGAATTGCTCATGCCAAGTCCTGGCTTTGCGCCCAAATAGGAGTAGTAGTCGGGATCTGCCGCCAGTAGCTGCCTCATGGCACTATGGGCGACTGCGTAGTACACCCATATGTACAAGACGACTGCGAAGAGTGGAACTGTCGGATGCATGAGTGCTTTTCTGCCGGCTAACGCTTGAATTAAGCCGTGCCGCGAAGCGGCATCGGCTTGAATGAATTGTTAGCACTCACTCGTCTGACTTGGCAGCGGTTGCGCGCTTTGTGGTGACTGCCCAAGGCGCGACAGGGTCATCGATTGTCTTGAGTTGTTTGACCGATGTTTTGGCTAGAATCTTGTCGTATTCACCTTTCATCAGGCCGTCCATATTTGGGTCAACGTTAACTGGAACCCATGGATGGAGATAAATTATGCGCTGAATCTTTGCCTGTGCGATCTCTTTTGCGCAGCCAAAGCAAGGTTGCATGGTTGTGTAAAGATCAGCCCCCTCAACAGATATTCCGAAACGGGCAGCCGACAAGAGTGCGTTTTGTTCGGCGTGGACACAGATGCAAAGATCGTAGCCAGTTCCGGATTTGAACTGACCGCCCGGGTTCTTACAACGAAGGCAGCCGCCGTCTAGGCAATTGGTCATTCCTTCGGGGGTTCCGTTGTAACCGGTCGCAATAACACGTTTGTTCTTGACAATCACTGCGGCCACACGGTTCCCAGTGCAGTTCGCTTTTGTGCGCACTGCCATCGCAATGCCCATAAAGTAATCATCATCGGAAGGCGGGTGTTCTGGATCTAGCTTGAGCATTCCTTCTCTCCACTGTGAGTGCTAACACCAGAATTAAGCCGTGCCGCGAAGCGGCATCGGCTTGAATGACTTGTTAGGCGCTTGGCCCGACTGCGTTGCCTCAATGCCGAGCGACATTGGCGGCATGATGTGGCGAAACAGAAGTTGACCCAGCGGCCCGATCAGAAGTACTTCGCTGAGTGCCCCTTCGCCGAGCGGATCAGACTCCACAACTTGAGCCACGGGAAACGGCAACAGCGCAGCTGTGCCGGCAAGGGGACTCATCGAGTAGGTCTTACCGTTTCTCACCCATTGTAGTGCTCCCGGATCGCACCTCTCCAAAGAGAGGCCAAGCGAAGGATACTTGTCCGGGTCGAGGTACACCTCACACGGAGCCAGCATGAACAAGTCTCCGTCGGAAAGCTCGAGCACGGCCGCGCTCGTGGCGAGTGGCGTGGTGTTTCGGTCAATCCAGGCGGGGTGCACCGGCTCGCACAGGGGTGTCAGTACTTGCCGTACTACCGTGTTGAGGAGCGACGAAGTGTCCATAAGCGCCTAACACCTAAGTTAAGCCGAGACGCGTAGTGGAGCGAAGCACATGGCAAGCTGTACCTGCCATGTGCGTTGCGGAACGAAGCGGCTTCGGCTTGAACGCATTGTTAGGCCTCATCTGCGGAAAGAACACTTCTTACCCAGGACGACCCCACGGACGGACGCTCAGCTTCAAACCCTCGCGGTAAGTCCGCGCACTCGTTGAGAGTGCGGTCACGGTCCAGAAGGTGTCCCACACCTACCAGGTGAAAGTCGTCGACGCCATCATGATCACGACCGCCGCACACAAAGTCCCAGCCCTCGGCGCCGTGGGCAATGAGCAGAACCGGCCGCGACGCCTCAAAGACGTGTTTGCAAACGATCACGCCCAAGTTGATTGGCGAGAATTCCATGAGGCCTAACACTAAATAGATGTCGTTTCTGCAGGATAGCGCACCTTGCCCCCTCCCCTACCACGGCGTGCACCGCCTCTCTTTCCCAGCCCCGACAACGGGTTGCAGCCCCGCGCGTTTCCCGTCTCATCGCTGAAAAAGACACAAAAATGAGGCGGTAATCATTACCGCCCCATTCGTGACCCGGTAAACGGGCCACTCAACGCATCAGGGCTCTCGACCTTCGTCGCCTACCCTGAGGTGCCGCTCCAGCCACTCATCCGTCTCCGCCAGCATGTGCAGGATCGACTCCCGTGCGCGGTAGCGGTGCGACTCGCGCGGCAGCATCACCAGCTTCGCCGTTCCGCCCAGGCCCTTGATGGCGGAGAACAGGCGCTCGCTCTGCATCGGGAAGGTGCCGGAGTTGTTGTCCTCCTCGCCATGGATGATCAGCACCGGCTCGTCGATGCGGTCGGCGTGGTTGAACGGGGACATGGCGTGGTAGGTGTCGGTGGCCTGCCAGTAGTTGCGCTCCTCGGCCTGGAAGCCGAATGGCGTCAGCGAGCGGTTGTAGGCGCCGCTGCGCGCGATGCCGGCGCGGAACAGGTCGGAATGCGCCAGCAGGTTGGCGGTCATGAAGGCGCCATAGGAATGCCCGCCGATCGCGATGCGGTCGCGGTCGGCCACGCCACGGCGCACCACCTCCTCCACGGCGGCCTGCGCGCTGGCTACCAGCTGCTTCACATAGGTGTCGTTGGGCTCGGCATCGCCCTCGCCCACGATCGGCATGGTCGGGCCGTCCAGCACGGCATAGCCTCGCGCGAGGAAGGCGAGCGGGCCCCAGTAGCTGATGCCGTTGAAGCGGTACGGAGAGCCGCGCACCTGGCTGGCGGCGTCGGCGGATTTGAATTCGCGCGGGTAGGCCCACATCAGCATCGGCAGCGGACCATCGCGTTCCGGGTCGTGGCCCGGCGGCAGGTACAGGTCGCCGGTGAGCTCGACGCCATCGTCGCGGGTGTAGCGGATCTGCTCCTTGGTGACTCCGCGCAGTGCCGGCGTCGGGTGGGGGAAGTCGGTCAGCGCGACCGGCGCGTCGTCGGTGCCCGGGCGGCGCACGAGGATGTTGGCGGGGTCGGTCGGCGATTCACGCGTGGTCAGGATGCGCGCGGCATCCGCATCGAGCACCGCGAACGGCGCCTCATACCAGGGCGCCTGCGAGTGGAACAGGCGCTCGGTGCGGCCGGTGGCCAGGTCCTGGCGATCCAGGAAGGGTCGGTCGCCCTCGGCGGATGCGCCATCGCCGATGCGGTAGATGGTCTCCCCGTTGCCGGTGGTCAGCAGCCGGGAAAACCCGCGCGCGTCCGGTCGGGTCACCGGGCTGCCGGGATCGGCATAGCGGTCCTCGTAGGAGCCTTCGCGCAGCAGCACGGGCGCGGAGGCGGTGTCGGGTGCCAGGCGCCATTCGCGCAACTGGCGGGTCTTCCACCAGGACTCGTACAGCAGCGCCAGGTCGCCATCGCCCCAGGTCACGCCGCCGTAGCGCATCGAAAGGTCGGCCACCACCTGCGGCTTGCCGCGGAAGGGTGCGGCGTGCGCGAACACGCGGTCGCGCACGGTGGCCTCGCGCGCGGGATCACCGCCGTCCTGGGCTTCGGCCCAGACCAGGGTGGCCGGCGCATCGGCCCGCCAGGCGATGCGACGCACGCCGGTGGCGACCGCGTCGTTGCCGGTGGGCAGGCCTTCCACCAGCGGCAGCGTGGCCACGGTATGGACCAGCCGGCCCTCGAGGTCGATCACGTCGATGCGCCGTGGGAAGCGCGAGAACGGGACGAGGTAGGAGAAGGGCCGTTCGATGCGCTGGCGCAGCATGTGGCGTCCATCCGGCGAGACCGAGGCCCCGACGTACATCTCCGGCGTACCGATGTCGCGCACGCGGCCATCGAGGTCCACGCGTGCCAACTGGCTGGTCATGTAATGGGCGAACAGCGCTTCGTCATGTGCGTTGCCCAGCAGGTCCTGGTAGGTGCGCAGGCTCTGCACCTGGCCGCTGCCGCGGGTCTCCTGGATGTTCGGGCCCGCAGGGATGCCATCGTCGGCCGGCGGCGCATCTTGGCCCTCCGGCCGCAGCAGTGCGATCAGGCCACTGCTGTCGGGCAGCCAGTCGAAGCCGCTGCCGGTCACGCTGCCCAGCGGGCGTTCCATCAGTCGCCTGGCGCGCCCGGCCGCGACGTCCACCAGCCACAGCTCGACCCTGCCCGCGCGCGCATCGACATGGCTGAAGGCGATATGGCGCTGGTCGGGCGACCACTGCAGCGAAGCCAGGGCCAGCGGCTGCGGCAGGCCTTCGATGCGACGCTCGCCGCCGCCATCGACCTCCTGCAGCCAGACATCGTCGCTGAAGCTGAACGCGCTGGCCGAATGCGTGCGCGGATGGATGCGCAGGCCCGCCAGCTTGAGCTCCGGCTGCGCCACCACCTCGATGCCGGGCAGCGAGGGCGTGCGCATGTAGGCAAGCATGTCGCCGTGGGGCGAGAGCGACAGGCGGGGCACGGCGGGTGCATCTACGATCGCGCGCAGTTCAGGTGCGGGCTCGCGGTAACCACTGGTGGCGTCGGCCCGGCTGGCGGCGGCATCCTGCGCACGCACCTGCAGCGGTGCGGTCGACAGGGCCACGCAGGCCAGGAGGAGCGGGGCGGCGAGGTGTCGCAAGGCGGGGCTTGGCAAGGCGTGGATCCTGCTCGGGTGACTCCCGAGCCTAGCCCGCGGCGCGCGCCGGCGGACCGTGGCGACGGTCATGGTCGCCGCGATATAATCCGCGGCTCCGCCGAGGGGCGCTGCGATGGCCGGTCGATGACCGCCACCAGGCTCGGCGTTGACCATCGCAACGGCGCCCGGTTCAACCTACCCACCCTCTCCCCGAGCGGGACAGGGCGCAGAAACCGGAGCTCCGCATGAACGCACAGATCAAGACCGGCTCGGAACGAGTCTTCTCCACCGAGGGCGATTACAAGATCGCCGACATCTCCCTGGCCGACTGGGGCCGCAAGGAGCTCGACATCGCCGAGCACGAGATGCCGGGCCTGATGTCCATCCGCCGCAAGTACGCGCCCGAGGCCCCGCTGAAGGGCGTGCGCGTGACCGGCTCGCTGCACATGACCATCCAGACCGCGGTGCTGATCGAGACGCTCAAGGACATCGGCGCCGACGTGCGCTGGGCCTCGTGCAACATCTTTTCCACCCAGGACCACGCCGCCGCGGCCATCGCCGCCACCGGCACGCCCGTGTTCGCCTGGAAGGGCGAGACGCTGGAGGAGTACTGGGACTGCACGCTCGAGGCGCTGTCCTTCCCCGACGGCAAGGGCGGCTTCCTCGGCCCGCAGCTGGTGGTGGACGACGGCGGCGACGTGACCCTGCTGATCCACAAGGGCTACGAGCTCGAGCAGGGCGACGAGTCCTGGGTCAATTCGCCCTCGGGCAGCCACGAGGAGCAGGTGATCAAGAACCTGCTCAAGCGGGTGCAGGCCGAGCGTCCCGGCTACTGGACCCGCGTGGTCGCCGACTGGAAGGGCGTGTCGGAAGAGACCACCACCGGCGTGCACCGCCTCTACCAGCTGGCCCAGGACGGCAAGCTGCTGGTGCCGGCGATCAACGTCAACGACTCGGTCACCAAGTCGAAGTTCGACAACCTCTACGGCTGCCGCGAGTCGCTGGCCGACGGCCTCAAGCGCGCGCTGGACGTGATGCTGGCCGGCAAGGTGGCCGTGGTCTGCGGGTACGGCGACGTCGGCAAGGGCTGCGCGGCCTCGCTGCGCGCCTACGGCGCCCGCGTGATCGTCACCGAGATCGACCCGATCTGCGCGCTGCAGGCGGCGATGGAAGGCTACGAGGTCGCGACCGTCGAGGACACCCTCGGCCAGGCCGACATCTATGTCACCACCACCGGCAACAAGGACATCATCCGCGTCGAGCACATGACCGCGATGAAGGACCAGGCCATCGTCTGCAACATCGGCCACTTCGACAACGAGATCCAGGTCGATGCGCTGAAGGCCCTGGCCGGGGTCGAGATCGTCAACATCAAGCCGCAGGTGGACAAGTACATCCTGCCCAACGGCAATGCGATGTTCCTGCTGGCCGAAGGCCGCCTGGTGAACCTGGGCTGCGCCACGGGCCACCCGAGCTTCGTGATGTCGAACTCGTTCTCCAACCAGACACTGGCGCAGATCGACCTGTGGGCCAAGCAGGGCGAGTACGCGAACAAGGTCTACATCCTGCCGAAGAAGCTCGACGAGGAAGTGGCGCGGCTGCACCTGGAGAAGATCGGGGTGAAGCTGACGAAGCTCACGAAGGAGCAGGCCGATTACATCGGCGTGACGGTGGACGGCCCGTTCAAGCCGGAGCACTACCGCTACTGAGGCCGGCCTCCAGCCGATACCGGAACGGGCGCCCTCGGGCGCCCGTTTTCGTTTTCGACCTCGCGTCCCTGGTGCGGCGTAGCGGCTGGAACTCCGCGACTGCCGCCCGGCGGCGACGGCTCAGTCCGACGCCAGCCACCACACCAGCGCCGCCACGCCGACACCGATGGCCGCCAGCTTCACCGGCGAACGCTTCAGGTCCTGCGCCATCCCTTCGACCACGTTCACGCGGTCGGCGGCGATCAGCATCAGCCAGTGGCCGACGTCGTTCTCGCTGCGCTTGAAGGCGGCGCGGCGCATCACGCCGCTGAGGCCCTTGGGCGGCAGCCGGGTGCCGAAGGTGCGCGAATGCTCCGGACGCTCCACCGACTTCAGGATCTCGACCGTCATCGGCTGCTGCGGCGGCGGGTCGCTCCAGGGCACGTCCAGCCGCGGCGGCGTGCGTTCCATCGGAACCGCCGGGCGGTTCTCGCGCTCGAGGTCGGCGCCCCAGCCGGGGATATGGGCGAATCTGGCCTTGTCCATCGTGGTCTCCCTTGCGTTGCCGGCCATCACACGTCTCCCCGCGCTGACGGCGGGATCAGGACCGGCTTGATGCAGTTGTCGCGCTTGTTGACGAAGATGTCGTAGGCGTCGGCCACTTCTTCGAGCGGAACGCGGTGGGTGATCATCTCGCGCGGCGAAATATGGCCGGCGCGGATGTGCTCGATCAGCCGTGGCAGGTGCCGCTTCACGCTGGCCTGGTTCATGCGCAGCGTCAGGCCCTTGTTCACCGCGTTGCCGATCGGAATCATGTTGAAGGTCGGTCCGTACACGCCGACGATCGAGATCCGGCCGCCCTTGCGCACGCTGTTGATCGCCCAGTGCAGGGCGATGGCCGAGCCGGCCTGCATCAGGGCGATCTTGCCGGTGAAGGTGTGGAAAGCACTGCCGCTGGCGTCGCAACCCACGGCATCGATGCAGACGTCGGCACCCAGCCAGTCGGTCATCTTCTTCAGGTGGGTGGCCATGTCATCGATTTCGGTGAAGTTGACCGTCTCGCAATGGGCGAATTTGCGCGCGAACTCCAGCCGGTACTCCTCGCGGTCGACCACGATCACGCGGCCGGCCCCGAAGAACCAGGCGCTCTTGGCCGCGAACAGCCCCACCGGGCCGGCACCGAAGACGATCACGGTATCGCCCTCGCCGATGTCGCCCATCTCCGCGGCCTGGTAGCCGGTGGGGAACGCGTCGGTCAGCAGCACCGCGTCCTCGATATGGATGTCGTCGGGGATGACCGTCGGCCCCACGTCGGCGAAGGGCACGCGCACGTACTCGGCCTGGCCGCCGTCATAGCCGCCGGCGGTATGCGTGTAGCCGTAGAACCCGCCCATCGCGCTCGCCTGCGAGTTGACGTTGTGGCAGTTGCCGTAGAGCTCCTTCTGGCAGAAGTAGCAGCTGCCGCAGAAGATGTTGAACGGCACCAGCACCCGGTCGCCCACTTTCAGGTTCTGCACCGAGGGACCCACTTCCTCGACCACGCCGGTGAACTCGTGGCCCACGATCTGCCCGACGCGGGTATCCGGCACCAGGCCGTTGTAGATGTGGATGTCCGAGCCGCAGATGCATGAACGGGTGACGCGCACGATGGCATCGTTGGGATGCTCGATGCGGGGCTCGGCGACATGTTCGATGCGCATCCTGCGCGGGCGACGGTAGGTGGTGGCCAGCATGCGGGGATCTCCTGGAGGGGCGCGACCGGCGTCCGCCGGCAGGACGTCGACCTTCGCGCGAAGGCCGTGAACAGAGCGCGTGCGCGCCGTCACGGCGATGTGGAGGCGGCGGCCCACCGCCTTCTATCCATCCATCCCGATAAAGCGATAGACTGCCGTCCGGTCCTGTATCCACGGTCCCGCGATGGTCCCGATCAGCTTCGAGTTCTACCCGCCCAAGAACCATGAACAGCGCGCGCAACTGCACCGGACGGCGGCCCGGCTCAAGGCGTGGTCGCCGGAGTACGTGTCCTGCACCTTCGGCGCCGGGGGCTCGACGCTCAGCTACACGGGTGACACGGTGCGCACGCTGCGCGAGCGGCACGGACTGGTCGCGGCGCCGCATCTGTCCTGCATGGGCGGCACGCGCGCCGAGATCGCCGCGCTCCTGGAGGGCTATCGCACCCATGGCTGCGGACGCATCGTCGCACTTCGCGGTGACCTGCCCTCGGGCATGGGCCACCCCGGCGAATTCCGCCATGCCGCCGAACTCGTCGCCTTCATCCGCGACACCCAGGGCGACTGCTTCCACATCGAGGTCGCCTGCTATCCGGAGACCCACCCCCAGGCCGAGGACGCGCTGGCGGACCTGCGCCACTTCAAGGCCAAGGTCGATGCCGGCGCGGACGGCGCGATCACCCAGTACTTCTACAACGCCGATGCGTACTTCCGCTTCGTCGACGAGGCCCGCGCGCTGGGCGTACAGGTGCCGATCGTGCCCGGCATCATGCCGATCGCGAACTTCAGCCAGCTGAGGCGCTTTTCGGACGCTTGCGGGGCCGAGATCCCGCGCTGGCTCGGCAAGCGCCTGGCGGCCTACGGCGACGACACGGCCAGCATCCGCGAACTCGCCAGCGATTTCGTCGCCGGGCTGTGCCGACGCCTGGTCGAAGGCGGTGCACCGGGCCTGCACTTCTACACGCTCAACCTCGCCCGCCCCACCGTCGCGGTGCTCGAACGGCTCGACTGAGCCGGTGCCCCGCCAACCGGGCCCTGCCCCGCGCATCGGGGTAATCTTCACCGATGCCCCGCCCGCTGCATCCCGTCCTCGCCGCCTGCCTCGTCCCGGCGATCGCACTGGCGACATCCCTCGCCAGCCCCACGGCCCAGGCCCAGGTCAGGCGCTGCACCACGCCGGATGGCGGCACGGTCTACACCGACCGCAACTGCGCCGCGCTGGGTGCGGTCGAGACCCGGCCGCAAGGCGGTGGCAGCGGCGCGTCCCCGGCACTGCGCTACCGCGGCGGATGTTCGCGGCGCCTGCAGGACCTGGTGTTCGAAGTCACCTCGGCCATCGATGCACGCGACACCAACTGGCTGGCGCGCAGCTACCACTGGACCGGGGTCGGCCACAGCAATGGCTATGCCCTGCTCGAGCGCCTGGACGCCATCGCACACCGGCCGCTGCTCAACGTGACCGCGCTGCGGCCAGCGCAGACCGTGGTGGTGCCCGCGCAGCCCGCCGGGCCGGACGCCGGCTGGTCGACCGGCGCGACGCCCAGCCTCGACGGCAACCCCCTGATGGCGGCGGCCCGGCCTGCGCCGCAGTCACGCCGCCCGGTGGCACTGCGCATCGACCAGGTTCTGGGCGACGGCGTGACGCCATCCACCACCACCTTCGGCCTGCGCCGGCACATGGACTGCTGGTGGATCTCGCTGTGAAGCGCTGCGGCACAATGGCGCACTGACGACAACGGAGCAGCGCCATGCAGTATCCCGAATGGATCTGGCACAACGGCCGCATCAAGCCCTGGGCCGAAGCCACCACGCACGTCATGGCGCACGCACTGCATTACGGCTCGTCGGTATTCGAGGGCATCCGCGCCTATGCCACGCCGGACGGCAGCGCGATCTTCCGCCTGCAGGACCACAACCGGCGGCTGTTCGCCTCCGCGCGCATCTACGACATGGCGATTCCCCACACGCTCGAGGCGCTCAACGCGGCCTGCCACGAGGTGGTGCGCCGCAACGGCCTGCGCCAGGCCTATCTGCGTCCGGTCGCGTGGCGCGGCCTGGGTGGCTTCGGCCTGAGCGCGGAGACGCCGATCGATGTCGCGGTGGCCGCGTGGCACATGGGTCCCTACCTCGGGGATGGCGCCCTGACCGAAGGCATCGACGCCTGCGTTTCGAGCTGGCAGCGCTTCGCTCCCAACACGATCCCGGCCGGCGCCAAGGCCGGCGGCAATTACCTGTCGGGCCAGCTGGTCGCGCGCGAGGCGCGGCGGCTCGGCTTCGGCGAAGGCATCGCGCTGGCGTCGACCGGACTGCTCAGCGAAGGCGCGGGCGAGAACCTGTTCCTGGTGTTCGACGGCGCCCTGCACACGACACCCGTGAGCGCGGCGCTGCTCAACGGCATCACCCGCGATTCGATCATCCGCCTGGCGCGCGATGCCGGCATCGCCGTGGTCGAGCGCGACCTGCCGCGCGAGTACCTCTACCTCTGCGACGAGCTCTTCATGTGCGGCACGGCGGCCGAGATCACGCCGATCCGCTCCGTCGACGGCCGCCAGGTCGGCGCCGGGCGCGCCGGCCCGGTCACGCTGCGGCTGCAGGAACTCTTCTTCGGCCTGTTCGACGGCCGCACGCCGGACCGTCACGGCTGGCTGGAGCCGCTGCAGGGCTGAGGGCCCAGCGGGCCGCTCAGCCGGTCCCGGCTTCCTCGCTGTCGACATCGAAGCGCAGCGTGGCCACCACGCCGCGCTCGGCGCCCGGCACCACCCGCACCTGCCACTGGTACAGGCGGCAGAGGCGGCGCACGATCGACAGGCCGATGCCGCCGCCATGCGTGTGCTCGGCATGGCTGCCGCGATAGCCGCGCTCGAACAGGTGCGCGGCATCCTCGGGACTCAGGCCCGGCCCGGAGTCGATCACGTCCACCGCGCGCTCATGCAGGCGCACGACCACGTTGCCCGCCGTGGTGTACTTCACCGCGTTGCCGATCAGGTTGCCCAGCGCCACCGACACCGCCGCCTCGGGTGCATCCACCACCAGCCGGCCCGGCTCGCCTTCCAGGCGCAGTTCGAGGGTCTTGGGTCCCAGCTGCGACCGGTGCGCCTCGAGCAGCTGCTCGGCGACCCGGTAGACATCGGTATTGCCATGCCCGCGCTCGGCACGCGACAGCAGCAGAAGCGCGCTGATGAGGTCGGTGCACTGGGCCTCGGCGCGCTGGATGCGCTGCAGGCGCGCGGTCGTCTTGTCGTCCAGGCCGGGACGCGACAGCAGCAGCTCCACCGCGCCCTTGATGACCGCCAGCGGCGTGCGCAGTTCATGGCTGACGTCGGCGTTGAACTCGCGGTCGCGCTGCACGACCTCGGTCAGGCGCGCGGCATAGTCGTCGAGCGCGGTCGCCAGCTCGCCCACCTCGTCATCGGGGAAATGCGGTGCCAGCGCCGCGGGACGCGCGCTCTCGTCGGAGGTGCTGAGCAGGTTCGCCAGTTCCGACACCGGCCGCATCACGCGCGAGGCCGACCACCAGCCGATGAAGCCCGCGAGCACGGTGAACAGCACCACGGCCGCGATCAGGATGAGCTTGATGCGCGCGCGCACCTCGGCCGTGCTGGTCATGTCCTGGGCGACGAAGAACCAGTAGTCCGGATCCTTCTTCACCACCAGGCGGTAGACGAAGGGCTCGCCGTCCTCGACGCCGTTCATGTTGTACACGCCGGATTCCAGCGGAATCCAGTCCGGCTGCGCGTTGTGCCACTTGTCGGGCCCGAAGACATAGGCGCGCACACTGCCCAGCGGCGACAGCTGGGCGGACTGGTCCTGGTAGAAGCGCTCGGCGTAGTCGTCGAGGTTCTCCTTCAGCACCGTCCCGACCGCCTGGTCCTCGACCACCGCGCCCACATAGGCCGCGGCGATCGCGAACATCGCCGTCAGCCCGAGGCCGAGCAGGGCGAAGGACAGGATGATGCGGCTGCGCAGCCTGCGCCGGTAACGGCGTCGGCCCAGGCCCCGGGGGGTGGAGACGGCCGTGTCAGCTTGTGGCATCTGGTGCGGCGATCCGGTATCCGATGCCGTGGCGGGTCTGCACCAGCTGGGTCGGGAACGGTTTGTCGATCACCGAGCGCAGGCCATGGATATGCACGCGCAGGCTGTCGGAGTCGGGAAGTTCCTCGCCCCAGACCCGCGTCTCCAGCTCCTGGCGCGTGACCACCGCCGGCGAGGCTTCCATCAGCGACTGCAGGATCTTGAGCGCGGTCGGGTTGAGCTGCAGGAGCTTGCCGCCGCGGCGCACCTCGAGCGTGTCCAGGTTGTATTCCAGGTCGGCCACCTCGAGCACGCGCGTCTGCACGCCCTTGCCCCGGCGTGCCAGCGCGTTGAGCCGCACCTCCACTTCCTGCAGCGCGAAGGGCTTGATCAGGTAGTCATCGGCCCCGGAATCGAAGCCCGCGAGCTTGCTGTCCAGGCTGTCGCGTGCGGTCAGCATCAGCACGGGGGTCTGCTTTCGCGCTTCGTTTCGCAGCTTGCGACAGACTTCCAGCCCATCCATGCCCGGCAGGTTCAGGTCCAGCACCACGGCGTCGAAGTCGTGGACCACGGCCAGGTGCAGGCCGGTGACGCCATCGGCCGCGAAATCCACGGTATGGCCGCGGTCCTCGAGGTAGTCGCCGATGTTGGCGGCGATGTCCTGGTTGTCTTCGATCACGAGGATGCGCATGCATGGATCCTGTAGGTGGAGGAGCGGGGGTTGGCGCGCGCGGCGCGGGGCCCGGGTCGGCCGATTCTTGCACACGCCACGTGCGCGCCCGGCAACGCCGGGCACCGGACAGAAAACGGCCCGGGCAACTGCTTGCCCGGGCCGAAGGTCTTGCCCCGATGACCGCAATCCAGACCGAGGAGAGCCTGGGACATACGTCGATTCCGGTGGATCCACTCTGCGCCCGGCGCGATTAAAGAGCCGTTAAGCGCGACGTTAAAGTTCTGTTTTCGCGCTGCGCCGCACGCGCGGTCGCGCGGCCATGCCGGCTCCGGTCGCACCGGCCGCAACGAAGTCGATGATCAGCCCGGCCACGTCGACGCCGGTGGAACGCTCGATGCCTTCGAGTCCGGGCGACGCATTCACTTCGAGGACCAGCGGGCCGCGTGCCGACAGGATCAGGTCGACGCCGGCCACGCCCAGGCCCAGCCCCATGGCCGCGCGCACGGCCACGTCCGCGGCCGCCGGGTCGAGGTCGAAGGCTTCGGCCGCGCCGCCCCGGTGGAGGTTGGCGCGGAAATCGCCTTCGGGCGCCTGCCTGCGCATCGCGGCCACCACGCGGTCGCCGACCACCAGGCAGCGGATGTCGGCGCCCCCGGCTTCGGCGATGAATTCCTGCAGCAGGAAGGTCGCATAGAGGCCGCGCAGCGCGTCGACCACGCCCCGCGACGCCGACGGCTTCTCGGTCAGCATGACGCCGCGCCCCTGGCTGCCTTCGGTCAGCTTGATCACGTGCGGCGGCGCGCCGAGCATCGCCAGCAGGTCGTCGGTGTCGTCCGGGTTGTCTCCGAAGACCGTCAGCGGCATGTCGATGCCGCGGGCGGCGAGCAACTGGTGGCAACGCAGCTTGTCGCGCGCCGCGGCGATCGCCGCCGATGGGCTGGGCGTATGGCAACCCATCAGCTCGAACTGGTGCAGCACGGCATTGCCGTAGCGGTTGATCGAGGTGCCGATCCGCGGGATCACCGCGCTGTACCCCGCCAGTGACTGCCCCTTGTAGCGCAGCGCGAACCCGTCCTTGCCGATACGCATGTAGCAGCGCAGCGGGTCGAGCACGCGGGCGCTGTGTCCACGCAAGCGCGCCGCCTCGACGAGGCGGCGCGTGGAGTAGAGCTTGCTGTTTCGCGATAGGATCGCGAGCTTCATGGGCGGCGTGCCCGGAAGGTCAGCGTGCGAGCTTCGACGAGGCGTCCAGGTAGCGGCGGCCCTGCGTGCGCACGGTCTCGACCTGGTAGCGCTCGGATGCGACGTGCACTTCCTCCAGCGACTCGGCCATCGCCTCGACCTCGTCGTCGATGCGGGCCAGGGCGTTTTCCAGCGTATAGGTAAGCTCGTGGATCTTCGCCGTGTCCTCGGGACCCAGCTCGTCCTTGGCGAGGATCGACTGGAGCTCGGCGTTGTACTTCGCCAGGTGCGACAGCGCCTCGTCGAGCGTCGCGGCCTTTTCACCCTCGAAGTGGTCGGGACGCTCGTCGGCCGCCGCGGTGCCGGACAGACCGAGGGCCAGCAGGGGTGCGGCGAGCAGGATGGACAGGTGCTTCATGGTCGTTCCTCGGGGATGGGCTGCAAATGGTAATCAATCCCATTGGCGAGCGCATGAAGGCCGGAGGCTGACCGGTCCCGGGCCGCGGGGCCTTGCGGGAAGTGGAGCGGGCGATGGGAATCGAACCCACGTTAGCAGCTTGGGAAGCTGCAGTTCTACCATTGAACTACGCCCGCACGAGGCGGCCAGTCTAGGACGTGGCCGCCGCGTTTGGCAACGTCGCGCGCGGGCGGCGCGCGACGTCGCGGTGGATCAGAAGCCTGCGCCGATGCTCGCGTACACCATGGCGTGCTTGCCGGCCTTCTGGCCGCTGTTGACGCTGGCACCGATGTCTGCGTCGAAACCGAACAGGCGGGTGCGGGCACCGAAGGTCAGCGTGGTCCAGGACTGGTCGTACTGCACGCCGGGCACCGCATAGGCCGCTGAGCCCGGGATCGACTGCGAGCGCGCGAAGGCCTGGCTGGCCTCATCCTCGAATTCGCGGTCGATGGTCAGCCGTGCGTAGGGCGCAAGGCCGTCGTGGAGCTCGTAGGAGAGCTGCCAGCCGGCACTGCCCACGGTGGAGTCGAACTCCTGGTCGGCATAGGCCAGCGAGGTCGAGAGCGTGGGATCGCTCTCGCCGAAGCCATCCACCTCCACCCGCTGTGCCACCACGCCCAGCACCGGGCCATGGCGCAGCGGGCCGTCGCCGAACTCCCAGCCACCCTGCACCGCCAGCGCGACGCTGCTGCCGTCGGTGGAGCCTTCGTGGGTACGCAGCACCGGGCCCAGCGGCACCTGGCGCTCGATGTCGAAATCGATGCTGGTGTAGCTCAGCTGCGCGTTGACCCAGCCGCCGGTGTCGGCCGACCAGCCGATATAGCCACCGATCGAGGCTTCGGACTGGTCCCAGTTGCCGCGGCGCGAACCCCAGTCGTTGCCCTGCACGCCATAGCCGACGAAGCCGCCGTAGCTCAGGCCGTCGCGGCCCCAGTCCATGCCCGCCATCAGGGCCGGGCCGGTGCCGTCGTAATGGTCGCCGTGCGCGTAACGCTGGAAGTCGCCACGCAGGTCGGTCCACCAGCGCGCGCCTTCGGTGTCGCCACGGGCGGCGATCTGCGCACCGACGCGCTGCGCGCGGTTGCGTCCGGTCCCTGCGGCCGAGTGCGGCAGCACCGCCATCTGGCGCGGGCCTTCGATCGCCGCGATGGCGAGGTCGGCGAGCGCGACGTGTGCGCCGCTCGCCGGGTGCACGCCATCGGCGAAGAGATAGGTCTGGGCGGCGTCCGGGCTCACCAGGCTGGTCGGATTGCAGGTGAGCGACTGCGCGGTGATCTGCGGCATGCAGGCGGTGCCGGTGGTGTTGGTGATGCCGAACGAGGACGGATCCGCCGCCACTTCGCGCAGGAAGGCGAAGGTGTCGACCGGGATCACGCTCAGTCCGTTGCTGGCAAGCGTGCTGTACAGCGCCTGGTTGTAGGCCGTGGCGAGCGCGGTGGCCTGCGCGGCGGCGGCGGGGCCCTGGGCCCGGGACGACGGCGTCAGGCCGAGATCCGGGATGTTGGGCACCAGCACGTAGCGGGCACCGGCCTGCTGCAGGCTGCCGATGATCCCCACCTGGGCGGCGACCGCGCCACCGATGATGGCCTGGGCATTGCCCGGGTTGGCCGAGACCGCGAACAGATCGTTGTTGCCGCCCCAGACCGTGTACAGCGCATCCGGATCGGCCTGGCCACCATTGGCGGCCAGGTAGCGCGTGGCCTGGGTGGCGAGCGAGGGCGTGAAGCCCAGCGCGCCCACCACGTCGACACCATTGCGCGCGCCACCGGCGGCGTAGTTGTCGCCGTCCTGCCCGTTGCCGTTCGGGCGTGCCCCGGTGCCGTAATGGTCGGCCAGCCACTGCGACCAGACCAGGCCCGGGTTGGTGGTGAACTGGCCGGTGACCGCCTGCACGTTGGCCGGCAGCAGCGGGCGGAAGTAGCCGGCGTCGGTCAGGCTGTCGCCGAAGAACACCGTGTCGGAGAACGGCTGGTCATGGGCGGCGGCGGGCAGGACCGCCAGCGCCAGGGCGGCAGCGAGCGCGGTGCGGACGGTACGGGTCTTCGACATGGAGGCTCCTTGGCAGATGCCCTCGCGGCGCGGGGCCGGATGGCGGCCGCGCATCCTTCCATGGCGCGGCCGGCGGACTCAATACGCACTGCGGCATGCCGCGGGTCCCGGCATGCAATCCCCGCCCGGGCGGGCGACAATGGCGGCATGGACATCATCCTCAATGGCGAGCCGCGGGCCCTGCCCGGCCCCTGCACCGTGCTCGCCCTGCTGGAAGCCAACGAACTGGCCGGGCGCAAGGTGGCGGTCGAGGTCAACGGCACCATCGTGCCGCGCAGCCGCCACGCGGAACACGCGCTGAAGGACGGCGACCGGATCGAGATCGTGCACGCGCTCGGGGGCGGCTGAACCGCGGCGCTTGCGCAATAATGGGCCAATGACCAGCCCAGACATCCTCGGCGACGACGCACTCGTCATCGCCGGCAAGCGCTACCGGTCCCGCCTGCTTACCGGCACGGGCAAGTTCACCGGCCTGGAGCAGACGCGCCAGGCCACCGAGGCCGCCGGCGCGGAGATCGTGACCGTCGCGATCCGCCGCACCAACATCGGCCAGGACCCGGGCGAGCCCAACCTGCTCGACGTGCTGCCGCCCGACCGCTACACCATCCTGCCCAACACCGCCGGCTGCTACACCGCCGAGGAAGCCGTGCGCACCTGCCGGCTCGCGCGCGAGCTGCTCGACGGCCACAACCTGACCAAGCTTGAGGTGCTGGGCGACCAGCGCACCCTGTTCCCCGACGTGGTGCAGACGCTGAAGGCCGCCGAAATGCTGGTCGCCGACGGCTTCGACGTGATGGTCTACACCTCGGACGATCCGATCCTCGCCAAGCGCCTGGAGGAGATCGGTTGCGCCGCGGTGATGCCGCTGGCCGCGCCCATCGGCTCCGGGCTTGGCATCCAGAACCGCTGGAACCTGCTCGAGATCGTCGACAACGCCAGGGTGCCGATCATCGTCGACGCCGGCGTGGGCACCGCGTCGGATGCCGCGATCGCCATGGAGCTCGGCTGCGACGGCGTGCTGATGAACACCGCCATCGCGGGCGCCCGCGAACCGGTGCTGATGGCGCATGCGATGAAGCTCGCGGTCGAGGCCGGCCGTGCCGCCTTCCGCGCCGGCCGCATCCCGCGCAAGCGCTACGCCAGCGCCTCGTCCCCGGTCGACGGCCTGGTCGGCTGATGACCGACCCGTTCTCAAGTCCCGGCTCGAAGGCCCCGCCAAAGCCGTTCACCGTCGAGGAAGGCGTGCGTCGCGTGCGCAGCTTCGTGCTGCGCCAGGGCCGCTTCACGCCGGCGCAGCAGCGCGCGTTCGATGCCCTGTGGCCGCGCTTCGGCCTGGATTACACCGGCACCACGCGCGACTTCGACACGGTCTTCGGGCGCAGCGCGCCACGCATCCTGGAGATCGGCTTCGGCAACGGCGAGGCCCTGCGCCATTCCGCCGCGCACGATCCAGCGCGCGACCATATCGGCATCGAAGTCCATGCACCCGGCGTCGGCCGCCTGCTCAATGCGCTGGCCGACGACGGTCGCGAGCACGTCCGGCTCTACCACCACGACGCGGTCGAAGTGCTCGGGAACGAGGTCGCCGATGGCGGCCTCGACGAAGTCCGCATCTATTTTCCGGACCCCTGGCACAAGAAGCGCCACAACAAGCGGCGCCTGGTGAACCCTGCGTTCGCCGCGCTGCTGGTCCGCAAGCTCGCGCCCACCGGCCGCTTGCACCTGGCCACCGATTGGCAGGACTATGCGGAGCAGATGTGGGACGTGCTCGACGCGACGCCGGGGCTGCGCAACCGCGCCGGACCGCGCGGCCACGTGCCGCGGCCGGACTGGCGTCCCCAGACGCATTTCGAAAGCCGCGGACAGCGCCTCGGCCACGGCGTCTGGGACCTGCTCTACGACAGGACCGGGGACTAGACGCAGCACATGGACACGCTTGCCCTCACCACCGACATGAAGCTCGTGCTCGGGCTTGTGGCGCTGGTGATGGTGCTGTTCCTCTTCGAGCGCGTCCGCGCCGACCTCGTCGCACTGGTGGTGCTGGTCGTGCTGGGCCTCACCGGCCTGGTGGCGGCCGAGGACATCTTCAACGGCTTCTCGTCGAACGCGGTGATCAGCATCATCGCGACCATGATCCTGGGCACGGGCCTGGACCGGACCGGCGCGCTCAACCGGCTCGCGGCCTGGCTGCTGCGGCGCTCGAAAGGCGCGGAGAAGCGGCTGCTGCTCTACACCTCGGCCATCGCGGGCCTCAACTCCTCGTTCATGCAGAACCCGGCGGTGATGGCGCTGTACCTGCCCGTTGCTTCGCGCCTGGCCTCGCGGACCGGCCTGCGGCTGTCGCGCTTCCTGTTGCCGATCTGCGCCGCGATCATCATGGGTGGCTCGCTGACCATGGTGGGCAACTCGCCGCTGATCCTGCTCAACGACCTGCTGGTGGCGGCCAACGCCAACCTGCCCTCGGGCGTGGCCACGCTCGAACCGCTGCCGATGTTCGCGCCATTGCCGATCGGCCTGACCCTGCTGGTGCTGGCGCTGGCCTACTTCCACTTCTTCGGCGACCGGCTGCTGGGCAGCGCCGGCGAGGGCGACGGCAGCGTCACCCCGGCGCGCACGCAGAGTTATTTCGCGCGCGCCTACGGCATCGAGGGCGATGTCTTCGAGCTCACCGTCAGCGCCGACAGCCCGCTGGTGGGCATGGCGCTGGGCGAGGCCGAGACCCTGCACGGCGCCCCGCTGTTGCTCGCGCTCAAGACCGGCAACGACTCGCGGCTGGCGCCGCCGGCCGACGCGCGCATCTGGGTCGGCAGCGTGATCGGCGTGATGGGCCCGCGCGCCAAGGTGGTCGACTTCGCCCAGAACAACATGCTGCGCATGTCCACCCGCCTGCGCGAGTTCGGCGACCTGTTCAACCCCAGCCGCGCCGGCATCTCCGAGGCGGTGGTTCCACCGACCTCGAAGTTCATCGGCAAGAGCGCGTCCGAGCTCGCGATGCGCAAGAACTACAACATCAGCCTGCTGGCGGTGAACCGCGACAAGGAAGTGCTGCGCGACGACATCCGCAACCTGCCCCTGCGCGCGGGCGACATGCTGGTGCTGCACAGCATCTGGCAGGATCTCGCGCGCACGGCGGCCAATCGCGACTTCGTGGTGGTCACCGACTTCCCCAAGGGCGAGCAGCGCCCGCACAAGTTCAAGGTCGCGATGGCGATCTTCGCCGTGACCATCCTGGTGGCGCTGAGCTCGGACCTGCCGACCTCGATCGCGCTGATGACCGGGGTGGCCGGCATGCTGGTCTGCGGCGTGCTGAAGATGGACGAGGCCTACGCCGCGATCAGCTGGAAGACCGTGTTCCTGATGGCCTGCCTGATCCCCTTGGGCTGGGCCATGGACACCAGCGGTGCCGCGGCCTGGATCGCGGGACACACCATCGAGGAACTGCCCGAAGGGCTGCCGGTGTGGGTGATCCAGTTCACCGTGGCCGCGCTCACCTCGGCCTTCTCGCTGGTGATCAGCCACGTCGGTGCGACCATCGTGATGGTGCCGCTGGCGATCAACCTGGCACTGGCCGCTGGTGGCGACCCCACCGCCTTCGCGCTGATCGTCGCGCTGTCGGCCTCCAACAACCTGGTGACCGCGTCCAACCCGGTGGTCTCCATGGTCACTGGTCCCGCCGACTACTCCGCGCGCGATCTCTGGCGGGTGGGCTCGGCCCTGTCCATCGCCTACCTGGCCGTGGTGGTGACGCTGGTGAACCTGATCTTCTGAGCGGGCGTACGCGAGCGTGGCGTGGCTCAGGCCAGCCAGACCGCCCCGTCGCGGACCTCGACCGCCACCGCGCGCAGTGATTCGCCCCGGCACGGGCCTGCCTCGCAGACGCCCCCGGTGGTCTCGAAGGTCGCGCCATGCACGGCGCAGACCAGCTGGCCCTGCTTCGACACGAGGAACCTGCCGGGCGCCCAGTCCAGGCGCCGCCCCGCGTGCGGACAGACATTGAGCCAGGCGCGCACGCCACCGTCGGCATCGCGATGCACCACCAGCGATTCAGCGCTGCCATCGACCATGCCCCCGGCCTCGGCGAAGCCGCCCGGTGGCAGGGACTCGAGGTCGATGAGCGGTCCCGCGGGCACGCCGGTTAACGCTTCACTTACATCTTCGGCGGCCATCGGCCCGATACTCCCTGATCACGATCGCTTCACATTCTGGCACCACCGCATGATCAACCGCACCTTCCGCAACGTCCACGCCCGTTTCGATGCCAGCCAGTTCGGCGCCCTGTTCGCGCCGCGCAAGCCCCGGCATCCGCTGGCGCGCCTGGCCGTCGGCCTGCTCGGACTCACGCTGCTGGCCGTGCTGCTCGTGGTCGGCGTCGTGGTCGGCACCGCGATGCTGGCGCTTGGCCTGGTGCGCCGCGTGTTGCTGCGCCGGCCCGCGCAGCCGGTGCGCCGCGGCGCGATTGTCGACGCCGAGTACCGCGTGGTCGACCGTCCGGCACACACCCTGCCCTACTGAGCACACCGCGCGCCCTGCAACGGAGTTCCCCATGTCCGACGTGATCCCCGCGCCGGCGCCGGTCCGCGTCCCGGTGCGCGGCGGCGGCAGCTTTCCCGTGCGCCGCGTGTACTGCGTGGGCCGCAACTTCGCCGACCACGCGCGCGAGATGGGCGCGCAGGCGCCGGCCTCGAAGGCCGAGCGCGGCGGCCCCGTGTTCTTCGCCAAGCCCGCCGATGCGGTGGTCACCGGCGGGGAAGTGCATTACCCGCCGGGAACCTGCGACCTGCACCACGAAGTCGAACTCGTCGTCGCGCTGGGGCGTGATGCGCCCGAGGGCGTGCTCGATCCTGCCGACGCCCCGGCCCTGGTGTTCGGCTACGGCGTCGGCCTGGACCTGACGCGCCGCGACCTGCAGGCCGCGGCCAAGAAGGCGGGCCTGCCCTGGGATACCGGCAAGGGCTTCGACGAATCCGCGCCGATGAGCGAGCTGGTGCCGGCTGGCGACATCGGCGAACTCGCGCCGCGGCGGTTGTCGCTCACCGTCAACGGCCGCGAGCGCCAGGCGGCGCCGCTTTCGGACTTCATCTGGGACGTGCCGGACATCCTGCACGAGCTGTCCAAGCTCTATGCGCTCCGCGCCGGCGACCTGGTGTTCATGGGTACGCCCGCCGGCGTGGCCGCGCTCGAGCCCGGCGATGCCTGCGAGGCACGCCTGGACGATGCCATCGTGATGCGCTGCCGGATCGCCGCGCCGCGTGTAGGCTAGTTCCCCCGCCAGCCCGACCGAGGAGACCGCATGGGCATGATGTCCGAGTTCAAGGAATTCGCGATGCGCGGCAACGTCATCGACCTCGCCGTGGGCGTGGTGATCGGCGCCGCCTTCGGCAAGATCGTGACCGCGCTGGTCGAGAACGTGATCATGCCGCCGATCGGGCTGCTGATCGGCGGCGTGGACTTCTCCGAACTGTCGATCACCCTCAAGGAAGCCACGGTGGACGCTGCCGGCGAAGCCGTCCCGCCCGTGGAGATCGGCATCGGTCTCTTCCTCAACTCGCTCATCCAGTTCGTCATCGTGGCCTTCGCCATCTTCATGGTGGTCAAGGTGATCAACCGCCTGAAGCGCAAGCCGGAAGAGGCCGCGCCGGCCGCGCCCGAACCGCCGCCGGAAGACGTGCTGCTGCTGCGCGAGATCAGGGACGCACTGAAGCGCTGACGCGCGCGTCCTGCGGGGCAGGACTTGTCGCACATCGCCACGGGGCCGCGGCTTGCTAAGCTCGCGGCCCCGTTTCAGCCTGTAGCGGAGCGACATGCGCCTGGTTCCGGTCCTGCTCGCGGCGGCCATCGCCGCCACCCTGTCTTTCCCTGCCCCCGCGGCGGACGTCCCGGCGGCCCGGCCCGGGTCCAGCGCCGAAACCCGCATCAGCGACGCCTCGATGGCGGTCGCCGCCCGCCTGCGCGAAACCGCGCTTACCAGCACCCTGGCCTGGGACATCACCGAATCGCTGACCACCGAGGTCGGCGCGCGCCTGGCCGGCAGCGAGGCCGACGCACGCGCGGTGGAGTGGGCGAAGGCGAAGTTCGCCGAGCTCGGCTTCGATCGGGTCTGGACCGAGCCGGTCACTTTCCCGAAGTGGGTGCGCCGCAGCGAACGCGCCGAGGTCCTCGGCGCAAACGCGCAACCGCTCGCGGTGACCGCACTGGGCGGCAGTCCCGCCGGCGTGCTGGAAGCCGAGGTGGTGCGCTTCGCGGACCTGGCCGCGCTGGAAGCGGCGCCCGCGGGCTCGCTGGCCGGGAAGATCGCGTTCGTCGACTACCGCATGGAGCGCGCGCGCGACGGCAGCGGCTACGGCCCGGGCTCGCGCGTGCGCAGCCGCGGCCCGTCGGCGGCGATCCGCGCCGGTGCGAGCGGGTTCCTGATGCGCTCGGCGGGCACCGATTCGCACCGCAACCCGCATACCGGCATCACGCGCTTCGACGAAGGCCTGGAGCCGGTGCCCTCGGCGGCACTCTCGGTGCCCGATGCCGACCAGCTCACGCGCCTGCTCGCACGCGGCCCGGTGCAGGTGCGCCTCGCCCTCGACTGCGGCTGGGACGGCGAATACACCTCGCAGAACGTGATCGGCGAGGTCACCGGTGCCAGCCGCCCCGACGAGGTGGTGCTGATTGGCGGCCACCTCGATTCCTGGGACCTCGGCACCGGCGCCGTGGACGATGCCGCGGGAATCGGCATCACCATGTCGGCCGCAGTGCACATCGCAGGCTTGCCGAAGCGGCCCGCACGCAGCATCCGCGTGGTGGCCTTCGCCAACGAGGAACAGGGCCTGCACGGCGGCAATGCCTATGCCGCGGCCCATGGCAAGGACGTCGCGCGCCACCAGCTGGTGGCCGAGAGCGACTTCGGCGCCGGCCGCATCTACGGCTTCAACACCGGTGCCCCCGCACACGCGAAGGCCGCCGAAGCCCGCATCGCCGAAGCGCTCGCGCCGCTGGGCATCCAGCCGCTCGACCAGGGCGGCCCCGGCCCCGACGTCATCGCGATCTCGCGCGCCGGCGCCACATGGGCCTGGCTGGGGCAGGACGGCACCGACTACTTCGACCTGCACCACACGCCGGACGACACCCTCGACAAGATCGACCCGGCCGCGCTTGCCCAGAACGCCGCGGCATACGCGGTCTTCGCCTACCTGGCGGCGGACGCCGAGGGCGACTTCGGGAGTACTCCGGTTGCGGAGCCCTGAGAAGCGTTCGCCACGGATTTGCGCGGATGGGGCGGATTTGCACGGATAGAGCAGAAGCTCTTTAGCCACGGATTGGCGCGGGTTACGCGGATTTGGATATGGCGGGATTGTGGTCGGGGGCTCCGGATGGAGGTGGGCTTCCGGCTTGCGTGCGGCGCGCGGCTGCGATCGCAAAAGGCATTGCTCTATCCGCGCTTATCCGCGTAATCCGTGGCAAAAAAGGCTTCTGCTCTATCCGCGTTTATCCGCGTGTATCCGCGTAAATCCGTGGCAAAAAGCGTTTACGCCCTCCCCGCAGCCCACCACCGCGCGAGCAGGACCGCGGTCGCTGCGGCGACGTTGAGGCTTTCGACGGCGCCGGTGCCGGGGATGGAGAGGCGGAGGTCGCAGGCTTCGGCGAGGGCGGGTGACATGCCTTCGCCTTCGTTGCCCAGCACGTAGACCAGGCGTTGTGGCAGGGGGGCGGCGAAGGCGTCGTCGCCGCCCTGCACGACGGTGGCGGCCAGGCTGAAGCCGGCACCGCGCAGCTGGGCGATGGCATTGTCCTCGCGCCCGAGGCGCACCAGGGGCACGGCTTCGGCGCCGCCTTCGGCCACGCGTGCGGCCGCACCGGAGAGCTGCAGTGGCGAGTGCTTCGGCAGGAAGACCGTCGCGCCGAAGTTGGCCGCCGAGCGCAGGATCGCACCGAGGTTGTGCGGGTTGCCCACGCCATCGAGCCACAGCGCACACGCGGGCCCGTCCGCCAGGTCGCGCAGCCAGGCGGTCAGCGGCATTGGCGCCTCGCGCAGCACGTCGGCGACCAGGCCTTCGTGGTGGCTGCTCGCGGCCAGCTTGCGCAGATCGTCCTCGTCCACCACGCGATAGCCCACGCGGTTGGCGACGCACCACTTCAGCAGCGGCTGCAGGCGCGGGATCATCGCCTCGGCGAGATAGAGCTTCCGGATCGCCGCCGGGCGGCGTGCGAACACGGCCTGCACGGCATTGACGCCGTGCAGGCGGATCTCGTCGGCGGAACCGGCCTTTGCCATCTCAGTCCTTCCTGCGTTCCCAGAACGCCGCGTTGCGGATGCCCAGCGCCGCCGGGTCGAACTCGGGGTCCTTGCCGTCCTGCTTCTGCCGCTCGTAGTCGCGCAGCGCCAGCAGCGCCGGCCTCTGCAGGATCAGGATGGCCACGATATTGAGCCAGGCCATCAGGCCCACGCCGATGTCGCCGAGCATCCAGGCCGCGCCCGCAGAGCGCACGGCACCCACGATCACCGCCAGCAGCAAGGCGACGCGCAGGGCCAGGATCATCCACGGCCGACGCGCCCTGCGATTGAGATAGGTGAGGTTGGTCTCGGCCATGTAGTAGTAGGCGAGGATCGTGGTGAAGGCGAAGAACAGCAATGCCAGGGCCACGAAGCCCGCGCCGTACCCCGGCAGCACCAATTCCACCGCCGCCTGCGCGAAGCCGGGGCCGGCTTCGACACCGGGAAGCGTCTCCACCAGCATGGCCCCTTCGGGCGAGGCGACGTTGTACATGCCCGTCGACAGGATCATGAAGGCCGTGGCCGAGCACACCAGCAGCGTATCGACGTAGATCGAGAACGCCTGCACATAGCCCTGCTTGGCAGGATGCGAGACCTCGGCGGCGGCGGCGGCGTGCGGCCCGGTGCCCTGCCCGGCCTCGTTGGAATAGATGCCGCGCTTGACGCCCCACTCCACGGCCAGGCCCAGCATTGCGCCGAAGCCGGCTTCCAGACCGAAGGCGCTGCGGAAGATCAGCGCGATCATCTGCGGCACCTGTTCGGCATTGAGCACCATGATCACGAACGCGACCAGCATGTAGGCCAGCGCCATGAACGGCACCACGAATTCCGCGAAACGGGCGATGCGCTTGACGCCGCCGAAGATGATGAAGCCCAGCGCGATCACCACGCCGGTCGCGGTCACGGCGGGCGGGATCCCCCAGGCGTTCGCCATGCCCGAGGCGATGCCGTTGGACTGTACGCCGGGCAGGAAGAATCCAGTGGCAACGATCGTGGCCACCGCGAACAACCACGCATACCAGCGCTGCCCCATGGCCTTTTCGATGTAGTAGGCCGGCCCGCCGCGGTAGCGGCCCTCGTCGTCCTTTTCCTTGTAGATCTGCGCGAGCGTGGACTCGACGTACGCGGTCGAGGCGCCGAGGAAGGCCATGACCCACATCCAGAACACCGCACCCGGGCCGCCGAAGGCGATCGCGGTGGCGACGCCGGCGATGTTGCCGATGCCCACGCGGCCGGACAGCGAGATCGCAAGGGCCTGGAATGACGACACGCCCGCCGCCGACGATTTGCCCGACAGCAGCAGCCGGACCATTTCCGGCACGCTGCGCAGCTGCAGGAAGCGGGTCCGGATGGAGAAATACAGGCCTGCGCCTAGGCAGAGCGCGATCAGCGCCTTGCTCCAGATCAGGCCGTTGAGGGTCGCGAGGAACTCGTCCAAGGCTGGCTCCGGTGAGGTTCGGGGGTGCACCGGCACCAGGTTCTCCCCCCGACCGGAACCGGGCCGATTCTCCATGATTGCGGCCGGCCCGCAAAAGGGCCGTCGGTCACGGCCCCGTCGGGAGGGCGGGCGTCAGGCGAGCCCGCCCACGTCCGGCACCTCGCGTTCCTGGCGTTCGAGCTCCTGCGCCACGGCCTGCGGCGAGCGCGTGAACGGCGCGAACAGGGTGTAGAACGCAGGCACCACGAACAGCGAGAGCAGGGTCGAGAACGCCACGCCGGCGATGATCACCACGCCGATGGTGGCGCGACTGGCCGAACCCGGCCCGCCGGCCAGCACCAGGGGCAGGGCGCCGGCGGCCGTCGCGATCGAGGTCATCAGGATCGGACGCAGGCGCACCGTCGACGACTCGACGATGGCCTGGGCCACGCTGCGTCCATCGTCGCGAAGCTGGTTGGCGAATTCCACGATCAGGATGCCGTTCTTCGCCGCCAGCCCGATCAGCATCACGACGCCGATCTGGCTGAAGAGGTTCAGCGTGCCGCCCGTGACCGCGAGCCCGATCAGCGCACCCAGCACCGCCAGCGGCACGGTCAGCATGATCACGAACGGATGCACGAAGCTCTCGAACTGCGCCGCCATCACCAGGTAGACCACCAGCAGCGCCATCGCGAAGGTCAGCAGCACCGCGCCACCGGCCTTGGTGAACTCGCGGCTCTCGCCCTTCCAGCCCACCTGCGCATAGTCGGGCAGCTCGGTGCGCACGACCTCGTCGAGGAAGGCCAGCGCCTCACCCATCGGATAGCCAGGCGCCAGGCCCGCGCTGATCGTGATCGCGCGCATGCGGTCGAAGCGGTTGAGGCTGCCAGCCTCGGCCAGCTCGGACAGCGTGACCAGGTTCGACAGCGGCACCAGGTCGCCGCTGCGCGACCGCACCTCGATCGCCGCCAGGTCCGCGGGCTCGGCGCGGCCATCGCGGCCGGCCTGCACCAGCACGTCGTATTCCTCGCCTTCCTGCACGAAGGTGGTGACGCGGCGGCCACCCATCATCGTTTCCAGCGCACGCCCGATGTCGGTCACGCTCACGCCAAGGTCGGCGGCGCGCATGCGGTCGATGTTGACGCGCATCTGCGGACGCGTTTCCTTGTAGTCGGAGTCGACCGAGAAGAAGCCGGGGTGCGCTTCCATCTTCTGCATCACGATGTCGCGCCATTCGGCGATCTCGGCGTATTCCGGCCCGCCCAGCACCATCTGGATCGGCTGGCCGCGGCTGCCCACCAGGCCGCCGCCCACGCGGGGCTGCGCCTGCACGCCGCTCAGGGTGCCCAGTTCGGCGCGCAGCGAGTCGGCGACCTCTGCCGTGCTCTGCTCGCGCTTGTCCCAGTCCTCCAGGAACACGATCACGTTGCCCGAGTGCATCTCCTCGCTGGCACCCCAGCCGCCGGGTGCGCGCGTGTTGTAGCGGCGGATCGCGCTGCCTTCCTCGGCCACGCGGCGCGCGAAGACCTTCTCGACTTCCTGCACCTGTTGCACGGTGTAGTCGAAGCCAGCGCCCTCGGGGCCGACGATCGACACGAAGAACGAGCCGCGGTCCTCGGCCGGTGCCAGCTCCGACGGCACCAGGCGCATCAGGCCCCAGGCCGCCACCAGGCAGGCCACCATCACCAGCAACACGCCGCCGGTCAGCTTCGCCGGGCGTGCCGCCGCCATCGACTCCAGCCTGCGCCCGTAGGCTGCCGTCACCGATGCCAGGCGCGCGTTGAACCAGCGGTTGACGCGGTTCGACTTCTCCTCGCTGTGCGGGCGCACCATCTTCGACGCCATCATCGGCGTCAGCGTCAGCGCCACGAAGGCCGACAGCGCCACCGCGCCGGCCAGCGCCACCGACAGCTCGCGGAACAGGCGGCCGGTATTGCCTTCCATGAAGCCCACCGGCAGGAACACGGCCACCAGCACGGTGGTGGTGGCGATGACCGCGAAGGCCACCTGCCGCGTGCCGCGCACCGAAGCCACCAGCCGCGGCTCGCCCAGGTCGACGCGGCGCTGGATGTTCTCCAGCACCACGATCGCATCGTCCACCACCAGGCCGATCGCCAGCACCAGCGCCAGCAGGGTCAGCAGGTTGATCGAGTAGCCGAACACCAGCAGCGGGATGAAGGCCGCGACCAGGCACACCGGCACCGTGAGCGCCGGAATCAGCGCAGCGCGGAAGCTGCCCAGGAACAGCCAGATCACGATCAGCACCAGCGCCACCGCCTCGATCAGCGTCCAGTACACGCGCTCGATCGAGGCCTCGATGAACACCGTATCGTCGAAGGCCACGAAGATGTCGGTGCCCTTGGGCAGGGTCTTCTGGATCTCCTCGGCGGCCGCGCGCGCGGCGCGGGTCACGTCCAGCGCGTTGGCGGTCGAGGTCTTGACGATGCCCAGGCCGATGTTGGGCTGGCCATTGCTGTGGTAGTAGGCGCGCCGCTCGGCGGACGCCAGCTCGATTTCCGCCACGTCGCCCAGTCGCACCACGTAGCCATCGTCGCCCTTGCGCAGCGGCATCACCGCGAAGTCCTGCGGCGAGACGTAGCTGCGCTCCACGCGCAGGGTGAAGTCGCGGCTTCCGGATTCGATCCTGCCCGCCGGCAGTTCGACGTTCTCGGCGCGCAGCGCGGATTCGATGTCGTTGGCGGTGATACCGCGCGCGGCCATCGCCGCGCTGTCGAGCCACACGCGCATGGCGTAGCGCTGGCGGCCGCCGATGCGGACCTGGGCCACGCCGTCCAGGCTCGACAGGCGGTCGACGATGTAGCGGTCGGCATAGTCCGACAGCTGCAGGGTATCCATCGTCTCCGAGCTCATGTTGAGCCAGATGATGGTGTCCGAATCGCTGTCGGCCTTCTCGACTTCGGGCGGGTCGGCCTCGTCGGGCAGGCGGTCGGCCACGCCGCTGATGGCGTCGCGCACGTCGTTGGCGGCGGCCTCGATGTCACGGTTGAGGGTGAACTCGAGCGTGACCGACGCATTGCCGTTGCGGCTGCGCGACTGGATGGTCTCGATGCCCTCGATGCCCGACAGCGCATCCTCCAGCACCTGGGTGATGCGCGTCTCGACCACCGCCGCCGACGCGCCGGGGTAGCTGACATCCACCGAGACGATCGGCGGATCGATCGCCGGCAGCTCGCGCAGCGTCAGGCGCGAGAACGCCATCACGCCGATCACCATCAGCAGCAGGCTCATCACCGTCGCGAAGACGGGACGCTTGATCGAGAGGTCCGACAGCACCATGGCTCAGCCTCCGGTGCTTTCGCTGGCAGCCTCGCCGGCGTCCTCGCCGGTGTCGCCGGCGGCGCCGCGGCCGGCCTCGACGATGCTGGCGCCGGCGCGCAGCTTGCCGGTGCCGTCGACCACGATGCGGTCACCCTCCGACAGGCCCGCCGTGATCTCGGCCTGGCCGGCCACGCGCGAACCGATCGCGACGGTCACCTGCTCGACCGTGTCGTCGGGGCGCACGCGGTAGACGAAGGACTCGCGGCCGACCTGGACGATGGCGATCTCGGGCACCAGCAGCGCCTGGCGCTCGGCACGCTCGAGTTCGATCTCGACCAGCATGCCCGGACGCAGCAGGCGTTCGGGATTGGGGAAGTCGGCGCGCACGTTGAACGCGCGGGTGTTCGGATCCACGCGCGAACCCACGTTGCTGACCACGCCCTCGAAGCCGCGCCCGCGCCAGGCGGTGCTGGTCCCGAGGATGCGCTGTCCGACGGCGACGTTGGCCAGCTGCGACTCCGGCACCGGGAAGTCGACGTACACCGAGGACAGGTCGTCCAGGGTCGCGATGACGGTGCCGGGGGTGATCAGGGCGCCCGGGCTGACCTGGCGCACGCCCAGCACGCCGCCGAACGGCGCGCGGATGGTGCGGTCGGCAAGGTTGGCCTCGATCTGGCGTACCTGGGCCCGGGCGCTGTCACGGGTGGCGCGCTGGGTGTCGAGCGTGGCGCGCGCGATCAGCTGCTGAGCGGCCAGCCCCTCCTGCCGATCGAGCATGCGGTCGGCCTCCTCGGCCGTCGCGCGCGCGGCGGCCAGCGCCGCCTGCTGCTGCTGCCCGCTCAGGGTGACCAGGGGCGCACCGGCCGCGACCACGTCGCCGCTTTCGAAATGCACGCGCTCGACCACCTCGCTGACCTTGGCCGTCACCTCCACCGATTCACGCGCCTGCACGGTCCCGAGGGCGCGGATGCGGTCGTTGAAGGGGCCGACCGCGACCGTGGTCGTGGTGACCACGGCGGCCTGCATGCCTCCCTGTCCCGTACCCTCGCCACCCGCCGAACAGGCCGCGAGGACCAGGGCGAACAGCATAGCGGACGCGGCCTTGCGGGCGGGCCGGACGGGGGGAACGACGTGGGGCATCTTGGGCTTCGGCGACAGGCAGTGAAGCGCGGGATTCTATCGGGCGACTGTGTCGGCCACGTGTGCCATCAGGCCCGGTCGCGGGACGGCCCGTTCCGGTCAACCGCTGGCGCACCCGTGCGTTACGGCGCAATCTGGGTCCCTGTTCCCCCTGACAGGACGCCCCCGATGATCCACGACAGCATCCTCGACACCATTGGCCGCACGCCTGTGGTGCGCCTGAACCGCATCGCCCCGGAGGGGGTCTCGCTCTACGCGAAGGTCGAGGCGTTCAATCCGGGCGGCTCGGTGAAGGACCGCCTGGCCCTGGCCATCATCCTCGACGCCGAACAGCGCGGCCTGCTGAAGCCCGGCGACACGGTGGTCGAGGCGACCTCGGGCAATACCGGCGTGGCGCTGGCGATGGTCTGCGCCGCGCGCGGCTACAAATTCGTCGCCACCATGGTCGAGACCTTCTCGATCGAGCGCCGCAAGCTGATGCGCGCCTACGGTGCCCGCGTGATCCTGACCCCGGCCGCAGAGCGCGGCACTGGCATGGTCCGCAAGGCGAAGGAGCTGGCCGAGCAGCATGGCTGGTTCCTCGCCAGCCAGTTCGCCAACCCGGCGAACCCGGCCTTCCATCGCAACACCACCGCCGCCGAGATCCTGCAGGACTTCGCCGGCCGCCGCCTGGACCATTTCGTGACCGGCTGGGGTACCGGCGGCACGCTGACCGGCGTGGGCGAGATGCTCAGGCTGGCACGGCCGGAGGTCGAGGTCGTGGCCGCCGAGCCGGCGGTCGCCGCCCTGCTGCAGGGGGCCGAATTCACCCCGCACAAGATCCAGGGCTGGACGCCGGACTTCGTGCCGGAGGTGCTGAACCGCGAAGTGGCGGACCGGGTGCTTTCGGTGGCCGACGGCGATGCCATCGCCATGGCGCGGCGACTGGCGGCGGAGGAAGGCATCTTCACCGGCATCTCGGCCGGCGCCACGATGGCGGCGGCGCTGGAGGTCGCGAAGGGCGCGAAGGATGGCGCGGTGATCCTGGCGATGCTGCCCGATACCGGCGAGCGCTATTTCTCCACACCGCTGTTCGAAGGCGTGGCCGAAGGCAGCGACGACGACTGGCTGGCCGGCCTGCCCTGAAAGCCCCACGACCCTGCAGGAGCGAAACAGCCCCGATCGCCCCGCGACATCCCTGTAGGAGCGGCTTACAGCCGCGATCGCCTCGCCGGATGGGCGGGCCGTTGGGGGGCCCGAGATCGCGGCTATAGCCGCTCCTACAGGAAGGGCGGGCGGCGCAAACAGAAAAGGGCGGCCCCGGGGCCGCCCTTTTCGATCATGCGACCGCGGCCCTGGCCGCGCGCGGGATCAGCCGCGGTTCCACTTGCCCAGCGCGGCCAGGCCATTGGCCTTGGCGCGCTCGTACACGGTCTGCTGGGCCTGGCTGTAGTTGCCGCTCAGGTCCTGCGACCACAGCTTCAGCGCGGCCTGCTGCATGGCGCGGCCGTAGGAGAACGACAGCGGCCACGGGTTCGGGCCCAAGCGGTTCATCGCGTCCAGGTGGGCGGTCGCGTCCTCGTCGGACTGGCCGCCGGACAGGAACACGATGCCCGGCAGGATCGCCGGCACCGACGACTTCAGGCACATCAGGGTCGCTTCGGCCACTTCCTCCACCGGGGCCAGCTCGCCGCTGTCCTTGCCCGGCAGCACCATGGACGCCTTCAGGATCGTGCCCTCGAGGGCGACGTTCTGGTTGTACAGGGCGTCGAACAGCGCGCGCAGGGTGACCTCGGTGACCTCGTAGCAGGTCTCGATGTCGTGGTTGCCGTCCATCAGCACTTCCGGCTCCACCATCGGCACCAGGCCCTGCTCCTGGCACAGCGCCGCGTAGCGCGCCAACGCATGGGCGTTGGCCTCGATGCAGGTACCGGAGGGGATGTCGTCGCCGATGTTGATCACCGCGCGCCACTTGGCGAAACGGGCACCGAGCTTGTAGTACTCCTCGAGCCGCGCACGCAGGCCATCGAGGCCTTCGGTCACCACCTCGCCCGGGAAGCCGGCCAGGGCATGCGTGCCCTTGTCGACCTTGATGCCCGGGATCATGCCGTTGTCGGACATGTACTGGGCGAAGGGCACGCCATCCTTGGTCTTCTGGCGGATGGTCTCGTCGAACAGGATCGCGCCGCTGATGTACTCGTTCAGGTTCGGCGTGGACAGCAGCAGCTCGCGGTAGGCGCGGCGGTTCTCTTCGTTGTTGTCGATGCCGACGCCGGCAAAGCGCTTGGCGATCGTGCCGGTGGACTCGTCGATCGCGATGATGCCCTTGCCCGGGGCGACCATGGCGAGGGCGGTTTCGGCAAGCTGTTCGATGCTCATTGTTCGTGGACTCCGGGCTGGCAGCGGGCCGCCCAGTATAGCCCGCCGCCCCACTCCGGGCCGTCCA
>DATBUS010000094.1:0-12587 GCA_036515815.1 Luteimonas sp. | reverse complement strand
CACGACGAGCAGATGATGCGTTCAGCCGACCACCTCGTCGACATGGGCCCCGGCGCGGGCGAGCACGGCGGGCGGATCGTGGCAGAAGGCCCCGCGGATCACGTGGAGCGGGTCACCGACTCGGTGACGGGACAGTTCCTGTCGGGGCGCCGCGAGATCGGCGTCCCCGAGCGCCGCGACGAGGACGTCGGCTCGTTCTGGGTGCGCGGCGCGACGATGCACAACCTGAAGGGGATCGACGTCGAGTTTCCGGTCGGGAAGTTCGTCTGCGTCACGGGCGTCTCCGGCTCCGGGAAGTCGACGCTCGTGAACGAGATCGTCTACAAGGCGCTCGCGAACAAGCTGCACCGGCTGCGGACGAAGCCCGGCGAGCACCTCGGCTGCGAGGGGATCGAGTGCTACGACAAGGTGATCGACATCGACCAGAAGCCGATCGGGCGCACGCCGCGCTCGAACCCGGCGACCTACACCGGACTGTTCACGCCGCTGCGCGAACTGTTCGCGCAGGTCCCGGAGGCGCGTGCGCGCGGCTACGGCCCGGGCCGCTTCAGTTTCAACGTGCGCGGGGGCCGTTGCGAAGCCTGCCAGGGCGACGGCCTGCTGAAGGTCGAGATGCACTTCCTGCCCGACATCTACGTGCCCTGCGACGTCTGCGGCGGCAAGCGCTACAACCGCGAGACGCTGGAGATCCGCTACAAGGGCCTCAACATCCACGAGGTGCTGGAACTGACCGTGGAAGCCGCGCTCGACCTGTTCCATGCGGTGCCGTCGCTGGCCCGCAAGCTCGAGACGCTGGCCGACGTCGGCCTGGGCTACATCCGCCTGGGCCAGTCGGCCACCACGCTGTCCGGCGGCGAGGCCCAGCGCGTGAAGCTGTCGAAGGAACTCTCGCGCCGCGACACCGGGCGCACGCTCTACATCCTCGACGAGCCCACCACCGGCCTGCATTTCCATGACATCGACCACCTGCTGGGCGTGCTGCACAAGCTCCGCGACGACGGCAACACGGTGGTGGTGATCGAGCACAACCTGGACGTGATCAAGACCGCCGACCATGTGATCGACCTCGGACCCGATGGCGGCCACCGCGGCGGCGAGATCATCGCCGAGGGCACGCCGGAGGACGTGGCGGCGATGCCGCAGTCGCATACCGGCCGCTTCCTCGCGAAGCTGCTCGAGGAGCACGCCGCGCGCGCCACCGCGCCGGTGGTCGCCGAGCCCTCGAAGCCGCGTTCGCGCGGCAAGACCGGCATCCCCACCCGCCGCCGCAAAGCCCGGGACATCTCATGAGCCACGCCCCTGCAGAGCACGGCGCCCTGCTCCACCGCATGCCCATCGAGCTGCGCTGGCGCGACCTGGACGCCTTCAACCACGTCAACAACTCCAACTTCATGACCTACCTCGAGGAGGCCCGGATCCGCTGGTTCGAGTCGCTCGACGAGGCCTGGGTGACCGAGGAGACCGCGCCGCTGCTGGCCGCGGTGCAGATGAACTACCGGCACCCGATTCCCTATCCGGGCTCGATCGCGGTCGAGCTGACCGCCGACCGCGTCGGCACGAGCAGCGTCACCATCGGCCACCGCATCACCAGTGCCGACGGCAGCGTGCTGCATGCGGACGGCCACGTGGTCATGGTCTGGATCGATCGACGCAGCGGCCGCCCGACCGGATTGCCGGACGCCGTCAGGCGGATTGCCGGCGCCTGATCAGCTGGCCCCGGCCGTGCCGGTGGCGTCCTCGCCGCCGCGCAGGCCGTGCCGGTTCATCAGCCGGTAGAGGGTGACCCGCGAGATCCCCAGGTCGCGCGCGGCCGCCTGCAGGCGGCCGGCGTTACGCAACAGCGCGCGTTCGATCGCTGCACGTTCGCCTTCCAGGCGCGCTTCACCAAGTGTCTGCAGGGCCATGCCGGTGTCCTGCAGGCGCAGATCGCGCGCGGTGATGCGCGTGCCTTCGGCCATCACCACCGCCTGGCGCACGCGGTTGACCAGCTCGCGCACGTTGCCCGGCCAGGTGTGGTCGTGCAACGCGCGCAGGGCGTCACGGGTAAATCCGCGTACGCGGCTTCCGCCCTCGCCTGCGTGGCGCGCCAGCGCCCAGGCCGCCAGAAGTGCGATGTCGCCTCCGCGTTCGCGCAGCGGCGGCATGTGCAGTTCGATCACGCGCAGGCGGTGCAGCAGGTCCTCGCGGAACCGCCCGCGTTCGACCGCCGCCGCCAGGTCGACGTGGGTGGCGCAGATGATCCGCGCGTTCACCGCGATGTCCTCGTGGCCGCCCAGGCGCTGGATGGTGCCCTGCTCCAGGAAGCGCAGCAGCGAGGCCTGCGATTCCAACGGCAGGTCGCCGATCTCGTCGAGGAAGAGCGTGCCGCCGTCGGCATGTTCGAAGCGGCCGCGCTTGCGCTGGTTGGCCCCGGTGAACGCGCCGCGTTCGAAGCCGAACAGTTCCGATTGCACCAGGCTGTCCGGGATCGCGCCGCAGTTGATCACCACCAGCGGCGCGCCATGGCGCTTCGAGTGACGGTGGATGGCTGCGGCCGCCAGCTCCTTGCCGGTGCCGGTGGCTCCGCCGATGCAGACCGGCGCATCGGTCAGGGCGGCGCGCTTGAGCTGCCGGTACAGCGCCTGCATGACCGGGCTTTCGCCCACGATGCCATCCACCGAGGCGACCGGCGCCGGCAGCTGGGCACTGCATTCCTCCAGCCGGGCCATGCCTTGCGCATGCCCCAGCACCGTGGCCAGCAGACCGTCCTCGCAGGGCAGCACGACATAGTCATGGCAGTGGTCGCGTACCAGTTGGCGCACCTGTTCCAGGCGCACCTGGCCGGGCGACAGGCCCGCGACCCAGCCGAGCCCGCCCCGTGCCAGCACGTCCCGGATCCGCCCCATCGCGTGGGCGGAGGGTTCGTGGCTGCCCCTGAGATCCAGCAGGCCCACGCCCGGCGCTCCGACGCCGCCACCCACCAGGCCTTCGATCGCATCGCCAGCGGACACCACGCGCGGCTGCCAACCGCGTGCGGCCAGCCCGGCCGGAAGTGCCTCCACCACGCCTCCGCCAGGTACCACCCAGTGGATGAATCCACGCGGCTCCGTGCTGTCCTGCATGCCCTGCATCGCACCCGTTCCTCCGGGTGCCTCCGTCCATTCGTCCAGCAGGACAACGCGCCGGACCGCAGGCTCAGGACAGCCTGGCCCAGGACAACCCGGCTCAGAAGCGGATCGGGAGGCGCGCGACCAGGGTGACGTCGGGCGTATCGCGCGTCATGCCCGCGCCAAGCGCGATGTTGAGGCTGGTGCGCTCGCTGATGCGATACGTGCCGCCAAGCATGAGCGTTCCGAGCACGACCCGCACCGAGCCCGGCAGGTCCGTGCCGTTCTGTTGCGACGGCTGCACGATGTTGTGGTCGTAGCCGATGCTGATCGCGGCGCGCTCGTTGAGCGCAAGCCCCACGCCGACGTTGAAGCCGATGATGTCGCCGGCATCGATCTCGCCGATGAACTCGGTGGTGGTCTGCGGGAAGCCCTCGGGCGCACCGCTGAGGGTGGTCCGCGAGACGTCCTTGCGCGCGAAGTTGTGCAGGTAGCTGAGGCTGCCGAAGAACACCACCGGGTCGGACGCGTACAGCCAGGTGACCCCGGGCTGCAGCGAGGCGAAGCCGCTGCCGGTGGGAAGCTCCAGCGGCAGGCCGGTGCCGGTCGCATTGGCCACGCAGCGGGTCACGCAGTCGGTCGTCACCTCGAACAGGTCCTTGCCGGTGCCGGCCTTGTAGCGCAGCCAGAGCACGTAGAACGGCCGGTCCGCGCCGCGGTTGGGCAACTGGTAGCGCGCGGTCATCTCGACGTCGCCCAGGCCGCTGCCATCGGCGCTGAACACGCTGTCTTGGGCCGACCCGGTGAAGATTTCGCGGCTGACCGTATCGCCGCGCAGGTACATCCACGGAACCTTGAGTTCGAGTTCGACGCGGTTGGCCAGGCCATAGCGCGCCGCAAGGCCCACGGAGAGACTGGTGGTCTTCACCTGGCGCACGTCGATGAGGCCGATCAGGATGGCCGGGATGACGGTGTATCCGACGAGCGCCACGCGGTCGTTCGAGTAATAGCCGGTCTGCAATGAAGGCTCGAGCACCAGCCTGCCCCGGGGCGTCAGCACGCCGGGCTGGTCGAAGATCTGCGCGACCTCCGGCGGGCGCGTGGACTCCTCGGGGGCCTGGCCGACCGGCACGGGGCGTTCGGCCGACTGTCCGGCGACGGCTGCCGCCGCCATGGCCGGGCCCGCGGGGAGTGCCGCGGTGCCGGTCCCGCGCGCACGCAGCGCGTCGAGCTCCCATGCGTCGACGCCGGCTGCTGTCTCCCAGCCCATGCGCTGGTCCTGCACGTAGTCGCGCAGGTCCTGGATCTGGCGCGCCTGGGCATCGAGCCTCGCCTCCAGCGCGCGGATCCTCGCCTCGGGCGTCTCCTCGTCCCCCTGCGCGCCTCCGCCCTCGCCTGCGACCTGCTGGCTCCACGCGGGCAGCGGCATGGCCAGCGCCGCCACCATCAGGGCCAGGGCCGGCCACGCCCTGCAGGCGGCGGTCATGGCGAGCCCACCGGGCCGATCCTGGCGCGGCCCAGCGCCTCGCCGAAATTCATCGCCTGCACCAGGCCGAGCGCGCTGGTCGCGGCATCGACCGTCGTCTGCACGTGGATGTGCGCACCGTCGAGCGAGTTCTGCAGCACCAGGCCGGCGCTGCCCCCGGCGACCGCATGCACGTTGCCCGCACCGACCTGCACCAGCTGGCCCTCGCGCAGCCGCGCCAGCTCGCGTGCCTGGTCGCCGGTCATGCGTGCGATGTCGGGGATGTCGACCCGGGTCGAGGCCACCAGCTCGCCATTGACCCAGGCCTGGCGTTCGAAACCGAAGGCGACCACGAGCCCGGACGGCAGTGCATAACCGCCGCGCATCGCCGCCAGGCGCGCCGGCTCCACCGGGACCCAGCCGTCGGGCAGCGCCGGGCCGTCGGCCCGCGATGGCGAGGGCCAACCCACGGCCGCCACCGCGAGCAGTGCGGTCACCACCAGTTGCCAGCCGAGGCGTGTTGCGTATCGCATCTTCATGTCAGATGTCCCCGGGTCCGCGACGGGCCAGGACGATGTCCTGCAACCCCTGCCGTTGCACCGCGTCGGCCACCGGCGCCAGCGGGGCGAGCCGCCAGTCGCTCGGGGCGTTGAAGGCCGCGAGATCGCGGCGGTTGTGGACCACGAACAGCACGCGGTTGGCCCAGAGACGCTCGAACTGCCGCCTGGGCAGGAGCCGCGTGCCACGCGCGGGATCGCCCACCAGGACGCGGCCGGCGCGCATGCCCTTGACCACGACGAAGTGGCGGTAGCCGCGGTCGTCGAGCAGCACGATCGCCGGCAAGCCCTCCTCGAGCAGGCGCTCGAGCGGCACCTCGAAGCCGTCCGCGGCATAGCCCTGCGCCTCGAGATAGGCACGCATGTCGAGCAGGGAGAAGCCTTCGCGCCGGATGCGCGCCTGGTCGCCGCGCGCGTACATGTGACGGAACACCTCGGCCTCGCCGACCGGGTGTCCGTACTGGAACGTCAGCAGCGTCGCGACCGCCGCCGAACCGCAACTGAAATCGTGCTGCTGCGGGATCGTCGTGCGGTAGCGCGCCGCCTTCAGGCTGGTCACCGGCACGGCGTAGGCGCCGCCCGTGGGCACGCGCACCTCGGCCGTCGACGCCCGCGCCAGGGCCGGCGGCACCGCGTGCGCCGCAAGGCAGGCGAGCGCCAGCAGCGCGCCGGCCGATGTAGCCCGCCTCACGGACCACCCGCGCCGAAGCGCACGTTGACCGCGGTCCCGTTCTGGATCAGCACGTTGGCGCCGCTGTTCTGGATCACCGTGCTGATGCCCGCGGCATTGCCGAAGGCACCGCCGGTGACCGTGTTCGCGCCGCCGACCGTGCCGACGGCACTGTTGCCGTCGACGGTGCCGCCGTTGTCGACATCGGCGATCACGGTGTCCACCGAGGCCTCGCCGCCGCGCATGGTCTCGAGCGTGGTGCCGGCCAGCGCCTGGCCGAAGCCCTCGACGGCCACCGGGCCGTCCGGCGGAGCCGCCAGCGCCAGTGCGCCGGCGACGACTGGTATCAGGATGAAAGGCATGGCGTTCTCCCGGCCAACGCGCCGCGGGACCGGCCCACGGCGCGCGCCTGAGTCAGGACCGGTCAGGGACCGACGGCAAGGTTGGCCTGGACGGTGACGCCCTGCTGGATGAGCGAGGACGCGCCGCTGTTCTGCGCCATGACCATGATCCCGGCCGCGGTGTTGGCCGAACCGTCCATGGAGTTGGACATGTCGAAGGTGCCGCCACTGGCCCAGCTGGTGCCGCCCGCGCCACCCGCACCGCCGGTGGCTTCGCCGCCGGTCGCCGTGCCGCCGCCCGCGCCGCCACCGGCTCCGCCGTCGCCGGCACTCGCCATGGCATCGCCGCTGCTGCCAGCGTTGCCGGAGGTCGACGTCCCGCCGCTGGTATCGCCGTCGGCCGAAGCCGTGGCGTCGCCCGCTGTCGAGGTCGCGTCCGAATCCGCCCAGCCGAGGTCGCCATCGCCGACATCGCCGTCCGAACCCGCGGAGCTGGACGACGAGCCGCTTGCCGAACCGCTGGTGCTTGCCCAGCCGGACGACGTCGAATCACCGTCGCGCTCGCTCGTCGCCGTGGGATCGCCACCGTCGCCACCGTCGCCGGCCGTGCCACCGGCGGCCAGGCCAAGGCCACCCAGGGCCGCGCCGCCGGCACCGCCGCCGGCGCCGCCGTTGTTGGTGGCGACGTTGCCGACCACCTGCACGGCGTTGCCGGTCACGGTGGCGTTGAGGTTGGTCTCGGCGACCGCCGTGCTGGTGTTGAACGAACTGGCGATGCTCGTCGACGCGGCACTGCCGTTGTTCGCCGATGCCGCGGACGCCCCGGAGGCGTCGGACATGCCGGCATTGCCGCGGCCGTCGCCGCTCGAGTTGTCCTCGGTATTGCTTGCGTTGTTGTCACCCATGCCACGCTCGCTCTGGTCATGGTCCTGCGCCCAGGCCTGGGCGGAAAGACCCATGCCCAGCACCACGGCCATGGCCAACATGCTCTTGCGGATGCGCATCGTCGTTCTCCTGGAGGGATTGGTGCCCCGGCCCGCCGTGGGGAAGGTCCCGAGGACCGGAGCCACCGCACACCCGCAGGATTGGTGCCAACCCCAGGACACCTATCGCAAGTCGTTGAACCCACGGCAATTCCACCCGGCCGAGGTCGCCTGGCCAGGCCGCCGGACCGGTGCCCGGCCAGCGCGGGCGCGCGAACTGTTTCAGCGCCGAAACACCACCGCGCCGCGGAACAGCGCAACCGTGCCTGCCGGCCGGTGCCCGACGCGCGCAGGCCGACACTTCAGGCCGCCATCCGGGGCCTGCGCATGGGCGAACGCGGGGTGTTGCAGCGCTGAAACCCGGCGCCGCCGGGTGGGGTGGCTCAGCGCGCGCCGGCGGCGCGCACCTCGAACGTGGCCACGATGCTGCGGCCATCGGCCAGCAGCAGTTCGACCTCGGCAGTGTCGCCTTCGGCGAGCGCGGATGCGGGCTCCATCAACATCAGGTGCAGCCCGCCCGGGCGCATGACCGTCTCGCCACCGGCGGCCACGGGCACCTCGGCGACCGCGCGCATGCGGCTGACGCCGTCGACAACGCTGGTCTCGTGCAGCTCGACGCGTGCAAAGGCCTCGCTCCGCGCACCCGTGACCACCACCCCGGATGTGCAGGGATTCACCACGCGCGCGAAGCCGGCCATCATCGGCATCGGCATCGGCGGCGCCCGCAGCCAACCCTCGGCGATATGCGGAGTGCAGGTCGCGGTCGTGGCCTGCGGCGCGGCGTCGGCCCGCGCCGACGCGGGAGCCCCGGACAGCAGGACGAGGGACAGGACGGCGGCGGGCAGCAGGCGGGGCATCGTAGGCATGCGCCTATCATAGCCGTCCTTCCAGCCGGGGCCCGCGCATGACTGCATCCATCGACATGATCGACCATGGCGCCATCGTCGAACTGCGCCTTGCCCGGCCCCCGGTCAACGCGCTGGATCCGGCGCTGTGCGCGGGCATCGCGTCCGCGGTGCGGTCCGCCGCCAAGGGCGGCGCCGGGGGGATCGTGCTGTCGGGTGGCGAGAAGGTGTTCTCCGCCGGCCTCGACGTGCCGCACCTGATGTCGCTGCGTTCGCGCGAGGATGTCGGCGCCGCGTGGACCGGCTTCCTCGATGCCGCCCGTGCGATCGCGGCGTCGCCGGTCCCGGTGGCGGCGGCGATCACCGGCCATTCGCCGGCTGGCGGCTGCGTGCTGGCGTTGTGCTGCGACTACCGGGTGATGGCCGAGGGGCCCTTCCGCATCGGACTCAACGAGACGCAGGTCGGGCTGGTCGCGCCGGACGGCATCCAGCACCTGTTGCGCCGCGCAGTCGGCGCGCATCGCGCCGGGCAGCTGCTGGTCACCGGCGAACTCGTCGAAAGCGCGCGCGCACTCGACATCGGGCTGGTGGATGCGCTCGCGCCGCAGCCCGAGGTCGTGGCGCGCGCGATCGCCTGGCTCGAGGGCCTGCTTGCGCTACCCCGCAGGCCGGTGTTGCGCACGCGTGCGATCGCCCGCGCCGACCTGGTGGCCGCGCTCGATCCGCGACACATCGATATCGGGACCTTCCTGGACGCCTGGGACGATCCGGACACGCAGGCCGGGCTGCGCGCCCTGGTGGCGCGCCTCGGCAAGTAGGACCGCCCAGCCCGGCTCACACCGGGCCGGTGGCCACGGGCCGCGAAGGATCCTCGATCCAGCCGCTCCAGGAACCGGTGTACAGCCCTGCGTCGTCCAACCCGGCATGGGCCATCGCCAACAGGTGGTGGCAGGCGGTCACCCCGGAGCCGCACATGGCCACGACGCCCGGGCCGTGTCGCGGGGGCAGCAGTGCGCTGAACCCGGCGGCCAGTTCCTGGCGCGATCTGAAGCGGCCGCTGTCCAGGTTGGCCGTGTACGGGCGCGACACGGCGCCTGGCACATGGCCGGCGCGCGTGTCGATCGGCTCGACCTCGCCGCGGTAACGTTCGCCGGCACGCGCATCGAGCAACACCCCGCCCCGCGCCAGGTGCGCCCGCACGCGCTCGGCATCGAACAGGCGCGCGCGGTCGAACTCCACCGGGTACGGGCGCGCGGCCGGTGCCAGCGCGGGCCGCTCCGCCTCCACCGGCAGCCCGCGCGCACGCCAGGCCTCGAAGCCGCCATCGAGAACGGCCACGTCACGGTGCCCGGCGAGGTGCAGCAGGCACCAGGCCCGCGCCGCGAACGCGCCGTCGGCGGCGTCGTAGACCACGACCTGGTGCGCCGGCGTGATGCCCAGCCGGGCCAGCGTCCGGCCGAAGTCGGCCGCGTCCGGCCACGGGTGGCGGCCGGCTCCAGGTGCATGCGGTCCCGACAGGTCGCGATCCAGGTGCACGTAACGCGCGCCCGGGAGATGCGAATGGTTCCAGGCAGCCTCGCCTGCCGCCGGATCGGCCAGCGAGAAGCGCGCGTCGAGCACCACCAGCGTCGGATCGCCAAGCGCGGCGGCGAGTTCGCCGGGCTGTATCAGGGTCGTCCATCCGGGCGAACGGGTCATGGCAAGCCTCCGGTGGCCAGCAGGCGCTGGCGCAGGTTGTAGAGGATCGAAGCGGTCGCGCCCCACACGCGCTGGCCGGGCGCGGCATCGTGGCGCTGGTACTCGAAGACGTGCCGCTCGCGGCCGCCGAAGGTCAGCGTGATGCGGTCGAGATTGCCCGGGTCCATCAGCCACGACAGCGGAAGGCTGAAGACCTCGGCCACTTCGCGGGCCCGTGGGCGCGCCTCGAACCCCGATGGCACGCGTGCGACCACCGGCAGCACGCGGAAGCCGGAGATGGTCGCCAAGGGATCGAGGTAGCCGAGCACGCGCGCCTCGTGGCGCGGCAGGCCGATCTCTTCCTCGGCCTCGCGCAGGGCGGCGGCCACGGGGCCGTCGTCGCCGGGATCGACGCGTCCGCCGGGAAAGCTCACCTGCCCGCCATGGTTGCGCAGGCCATCGTGGCGGCGGGTCAGGATGACCCGGGTCTCATGCTCGCCAAGGAGCGGGACCAGCACCGCCGCGTCGGCCAGGGCCGCACTCGCGGGCAGGAGATCGTCCAGTTCGTCGAGGTTCCAGGCTGGGCCCGCAGGCACCGCCCCGGGCGGCTCCAGCGCGGCCTGCAATGCCGCGTCGGCCGGCACCGGCGCCATCACCGGCCGCGCTGCGCTTCGCGCGCCGGGAGCACGGTGTCCATCATGTGCTCGCGCTCGGCGTCGTCCATGGCCAGCCATGCCGCGATCTCGGCGCCGCTGCGCAGGCAGCCGTCGCAGAGGCCGTCGGGGTCGAGGGTGCAGACGCCGATGCAGGGGCTCTGCACCGCGCGGAATCCGGTGTCCATGGTCCTCCGTGCGCTTTCAGGGGCCGTAACGCGAACGCGCCGGCACTTGGCCGGCGCGTCGTTCGAACATCGTGCGCGACACGGGTCGCGCACCGGTGCGAGGGCGCCGGCGGCGCCTCCGGATCACTTGACGCTGACGAGCTTCACGTCGAACACCACGGCCTGGTTGGCCATGCGGCCGGCGCGGATGTCCGAGCCATAGGCCTTCTCGCCCGGCATCACGACTTCCCAGCGCGAACCGGCCGGCATCTGCAGCAGCGCCTCGCGCAGGCCTTCGAGCGGGACCTGGCTGACCTTCAGCGAGACCGGACCCGGGGTCTGGCCCTGCGGCACCTGGTTGGTGTCGACCAGCACGGTACCGTCGGGCAGCGAGCCCTTGTAGGTCAGCTGCACATCGCTGGCCTGCGTCGGCTTGGCGCCGTTGCCGGTCTCGATGATGCGGTACTGCACGCCGCTGGGCAGGGTCTGCACGCCCGGCTTGGCCTTGTTCTGGGCGAGGAAGCTGTCGCTGGCGGTCTTGTTGGCGGCGGCGAGCTGGCGGAACTCGGCTTCCATCTTGGCCTGCTGGCGCTTCTGCATGTTCTCGACCGCGGTGCGCAGCTGGTCGACCGGAACCGCAGGCTCCTTCTTGCCGTACGCGTCCTGGAGCGCCTTGATGACGGTGTTGACGTCGACGGCTTCACCGCGCTCGGTCAGCTCGGCGAGCTCGGCGCCGGTGTTGTAGCCGATCGCGTAGCTGAGCTTCCCCTTCTCGGAGGTGGTGTCCTGGGCGGAGGCCGTGCCGGCGACCAGGGTGGTGGCCGCAAGGGCGGCAGCGAGCAGGCGCAACTTCATTCGTGGGACTCTCCGGGATAGCAGTTGGGTGTGTCCGTTGACGCGTCGGGGCGGTCTGGCCGCCCCATTGGACACGGTAGGATACTTGTGCCAGTGCTTAACCGCCACTGACACCGCAGCCTCCGACCACGCCCCCGCGCGGGAAGTTCCCGCGCCGGCACGAACACGAGCAAGTCCATGTCCGAACCCGTCCTCACCGCCGACCACGGCGCCGTCCGCGTCGTCACCGTCAACCGCCCCGACAAGCTGAATGCGCTGAACCGGGCCACGCTGGAAGCCCTGCAGCGCGCGTTCGATGCCGCGGCGGCAGACGATGCGGTCCGGGCGGTCGTCCTGACCGGCAGTGGTGCCAGGGCCTTCGTCGCTGGCGCCGACATCGCCGAGATGTCGGGCCTGAGCGCGGTCCAGGCGCGCGACTTCTCGCTCGTCGGCCAGCGCCTGATGCGGCACATGGAGCGCATGCCCAAGCCCGTGGTGGCGATGGTCAACGGCTTCGCCCTGGGCGGTGGCCTGGAGCTTGCCATGTGCTGCCACCTGCGCATCGCCGCCGACAGCGCGAAGCTCGGCCTGCCCGAGGTCACGCTGGGCCTGCTGCCGGGCTTCGGCGGCAGCCAGCGCCTGCTGCGCCTGGTCGGCCGCGCCGCCGCACTGGAGCTGACGCTGACCGGCACCGCGATCGACGCACCGCACGCGGCGGCGCTGGGCCTGGTCAACCGCGTGGTGCCGGCCGCCGAACTGGAGGCCGAGACCATGGCACTGGCGCAGACGCTTGCCGGCAACGCGCCGCTGGCGATGCGCGGCATCCTCGACGCCATCCACGTCGGCGGCGAATGCGCCATCGACGACGGGCTGGAGTACGAGAGCGCGCAGTTCGGACTGGCCTTCGCCACCGACGATGCGCGCGAAGGCATGGCGGCCTTCCTCGAGCGCCGCAAGCCGGCGTTCGCCAATCGCTGAGGGCGCGATGCAGGCTCCACGCGATGACGTCGCCGGGCCGGCGCCCGACGCCGCGCAGGCCCGGCGCATCCTGGCGCTGCTGCACGACGACGACGTCGATGCGGCGATCGCCGCCGGACTGGCGGCGTTCCTGCCGCTGCCTGCGCTCGGAGCGCACGAGAACGATGCGCTGGCCGCCGCGCGCGACCGCCTGTTGACTGCCTGGGCGGCGCGGGGACGCTACCGCGCGCGTGCCCGGCGCTTGGAGCGGATCGCGGACGAGCGGACCCGCGCACGGGCCGTGCGCCAGGTGGCGGAGCCCTCGCCCGCGCCGGGCACCGGTGCGGAAGCT
>DATBUS010000093.1:0-15240 GCA_036515815.1 Luteimonas sp. | reverse complement strand
CTTCCGCGACCGGCTGGGGTGCTTCAGCTTGCGCAGGGCCTTGGCCTCGATCTGACGGATGCGTTCGCGGGTGACCGAGAACTGCTGGCCGACTTCTTCCAGCGTGTGGTCGGTGTTCATGCCGATGCCGAAGCGCATCCGCAGGACGCGCTCCTCACGCGGGGTCAGCGAAGCCAGGACGCGGGTCGTCGTCTCACGCAGGTTCGACTGGATCGCGGCGTCGATCGGCAGGATGGCGTTCTTGTCCTCGATGAAGTCGCCCAGATGGCTGTCTTCCTCGTCGCCGATGGGCGTCTCAAGGCTGATCGGCTCCTTGGCGATCTTCAGGACCTTGCGGACCTTTTCCAGCGGCATGGCAAGGCGTTCGGCCAGCTCTTCCGGGGTCGCCTCGCGGCCGATCTCGTGCAGCATCTGACGCTGGGTGCGGACGATCTTGTTGATCGTCTCGATCATGTGCACCGGGATGCGGATGGTGCGGGCCTGGTCGGCGATCGAGCGGGTGATCGCCTGCCGGATCCACCAGGTGGCGTAGGTGGAGAACTTGTAGCCGCGCCGGTACTCGAACTTGTCCACCGCCTTCATCAGGCCGATATTGCCTTCCTGGATCAGGTCCAGGAACTGCAGGCCGCGGTTGGTGTACTTCTTGGCGATGGAGATCACCAGGCGCAGGTTGGCCTCGACCATTTCCTTCTTGGCCTTGCGGGCCTTGGCCTCGCCGTAGGCCATGGCGCGGTTGATCTCGCGCAGGTCGGACAGGGTGACCATCATCGCCTTCTCGATGGCGATGGTGGCTTCCTGCTCGGCGATGATCTGGTCCTTGACGTCGCGCAGGCCGCTGGCCCACTTCTGCTTGCGCTTGAGCAGCTCGTCGACCCACTCGAGGTTGGTCTGGTTGCCTTCCCACGCGCGGATGAAATCCTTGCGCGGCATCTTGGCCACGCGGGTGGACAGGTCGAGGATGCGGCGCTCGTGGTCCTTGATCTCGCCCACGACCTCGCGCAGCTTCCTGACCAGCACGTCGGTCAGCGGCAGCGGCAGCTTGAAGCTGGTGAAGATGGCGGCCATGTCCTCGCGCAGCTTGAGCGCGGGCTTGGCGGTCGGGCCACCCTTGGCGACGGCCTTCTGGAACTTCGCGTACGCCGCGCCCATTTCCTCCATGCGACGGGCGACCTCGGCCGGATCGGGGCCGGTGGGCGCCGGCTCGTCGGCGGTGGTGTCGTCCTCTTCCTCCTCTTCGGCCGCGTCGTCGTCGGCGGCGGCGACCGGGGCTTCCGGTGCTTCGGGGGCGGCCGGCGGCTCCGGATCGTCCAGGCCATCGGTGAAGCCGACCACGATCTCGGCCAGGCGCTTCTTGCCCGCCTTGTGCAGCTCGTAGTCCTCCAGCAGCATCTCGACCGACCAGGGGAAGCTGGCCAGGGCGGCGCCCATCTGGTTCAGGCCTTCCTCGATGCGCTTGGCGATCGCGATCTCGCCCTCGCGGGTCAGCAGCTCCACCGTGCCCATCTCGCGCATGTACATGCGCACCGGGTCGGTGGTACGGCCGCCCTCGCCGTCGAGCGCGGTCAGGGTGGCGGCGGCTTCCTCGGCGGCGGTGTCATCGACGTCGCGACCGCCGTCGGACTCGCCGGCCAGCAGCAGGGTCTCGGCATCGGGCGTGGTCTCGTGGACCTGGATGCCCATGCTGTTGATCATGCCGATGATGTCTTCGATCTGCTCCGGATCGACGAGGTCGTCGGGCAGGTGGTCGTTGACCTCGGCATAGGTCAGGTAGCCCTGCTCCAGCCCCTTTGAAATCAGGAGCTTGATGTCGGACTGGGGGGCTGGACGCTCGTTCGCCATGTGGCGCACACCTAGGAAAAAGTGAACCCGTAATTATACCATCCCGCGCGGGGGCCCGGAGCGCAGCAGGAAGGTGACCGGACCATCGTTGGTCAGGCTTACCGTCATATGGGCACCGAAGCGGCCGGTTTCCACCCCCGCGGCGTGCAGGGCCCTGCATTCAGCCACGAACGCGCTGAACGTGCGTTCAGCCTCGGCCGGTGCGGCGGCGGTGCTGAAACCCGGCCTCGACCCGGAGCGGGTGTCGGCCGCGAGCGTGAACTGGCTGACCAGCAGGAGGCCGCCGCCGGTATCGGCAAGCGAGCGGTTCATCCGGCCCTGGTCGTCGGCGAACACCCGGTAGGCCAGCAGGCGCCGGGACATCCTGGCGACCTCCGCGTCGCCATCGCCCGGCTCGATGCCCACCAGCACCAGCAGCCCGGGGCCGATCGCGCCCACAGGCTCTCCGCCGACCTCGACCGAGGCCCGGGTCACGCGTTGCAGCAGCAGGAGCATCGGTCCTCCGGAGGGCATTCAGGGCCGGCTAGACTCTCGCCAATGACCGGATTCCTCGCAAGCCTGCTGCACCTGGCCGCCAGCGCCGTTGGACGCCTGCCGTGGCCGTTGCAGCGCTGGCTGGGCAATACGCTGGGCGGGCTGGCCCGCCGGCTGGGCACGCGCGAAAGCGTGGTCGCGCTGCGCAACCTCGAGCTTGCCCTGCCCGGACTCGATGCGGCCGGGCGCGCGGCCCTGCACCGGGAGGTCATGCGCACCACCGGCCGCCAGATGATCGAGACGCTGCGCCTGTGGACCCGCCCGCATGCCGAGAACCTGGCCCTGATCCGCGAACAGCACGGGGTGGAACTGTTCGACGCCGCCCTGGCCTCGGGCCGCGGACTGATCGTGGCCGCGCCCCACCATGGCAACTGGGAACTGCTCAACCAGTGGCTGGCGTCGCGCACGCCGCTGGCGATCCTGTACAAGCCGCCGGAGTCCCGGATCGGCGAGGCTTTCCTCCGCCGTGTGCGCGCCGATGCCGATGCGGGGCGGGTGATCCAGGTGCCGGCCGAAGGCCCGGCCATCCGCCAGCTGTTCAAGACGCTGCGCGATGGCGGCGTGGTCGGCATCCTTCCCGACCAGCAACCCAAGGCGGGCGACGGCGTCTTCGCGCCGTTCTTCGGGCACGACGTCCTGACCATGACCCTGCTGTCGCGCCTGGCCGAGCGCAGCGGCGCGACGGTCCTGTTCTGCGCGTGCGAGCGGCTCGAGGGGCCGGACCTCGCCTACGCGCTGCGCGTGGATCCCGCGCCGGACGGCATCCACGCCACGGACACGGCGACCTCGGCGGCGGCGGTCAACGCCGGCGTCGAGCGCATGGTGCGACGGGCCCCGGCGCAGTACCAGTGGACCTACAAGCGCTTCAAGGCGGGACTGCCCGGCGGCGGCGAAACCAATCCGTACCTCGACCTGGAGCGCCGCCGATGACCCCCGACGAGGCCTGGAAGCCGCTGCCACCCCGCGCCCGGACGCTGTTCCTGCTGGGCGACGGACTGGGCTGGAGCGTGGCGGCGTTCGCGGCGGCGATCGGCATCGCCGTCCTGCTGCCGCGGCCGATGCCGGCCATGCCCCTCGCGCTGGCCGCGCTGCTGCTGTTGCCGGCCTGGGGCGTCTGGATGGCCCTGCGCCGCTACCGCTTCGCGCGCTGGCTCCTCGACGACACCGGGTTCGGCTATCGCCGCGGCCGCATGTGGCGGATCGAGACCCGCGTCCCCAGGACGCGGGTGCAGCACGTCGACCTGAAGCACGGCCCGCTCGAGCGCGCCTTCCGCCTTGCGACCCTCGTCGTGCACACCGCCGGCACCCGCGAGAGCGCCGTCGCCGTGCCCGGCCTGGACGCCGACGAGGCGGCGCGCCTGCGCGACCTGCTTGCCCGCCAGATCGACGAGGACGACGATGACCACGCCGCCGGCTGAGCGCCGGCTGCATCCCTGGTCGTGGCTGTTCGTGCTGCTGCAACAGGTGCGGCAGTTCATCGTGCCGCTGGTGGTGCTGCTGTTCGTGGGCGGCCGCGCGGAGGACAGCTACCTGCTGTGGCCGCTGCTCGGCGTGGGCGCACTGGTGGTGGCGTCGGTGTGGCAGTACTTCACCTACCGCTACCGCGTCGACGAGGACCGGCTGGTGGTGCGCGAGGGCGTGCTCGAGCGCAACGTGCGCCAGATCCCGTTCGCCCGGATCCACAACGTGGCCCTGCACCAGACCCTGCTGCACCGCGCTTTCCGGGTCGCCGAGGTGCGGCTGGAATCCGCGGGCGGGACGAAGCCCGAGGCGGAGATGCGGGTGCTGCCGATCGCGGAGGCGATGGCGCTTGAGCGGCTGATCCGCACACGTGGCGCGGTGATGGCCGACCCGGGTGCCGCCGGCGCGGCCGCACGGGAGGCGGACGGCCGATCCACGGACACGCACGGAGCGGACGCCCGCGGAGGAAGGCTCCTGCTCGCGCTGCCCTTTCGCGAACTCGTGCGGCTGGGCCTGGTGAGCAATCGCGGCATGGTCGTGGTGGCGGGTGCCTTCGCGCTGGCCTGGCAGGCCGTCCCCGACCGCCTGCTGGCCGACCTGGTGCGCGACTACGCCGGCCAGGCCGTGGGCTATGCCGGAAGCGTGGTCCAGGGGCTTGCGGCCCGGTTGCTGGCGCTGGTGCTGTTCGTGGTGCTCGTCCTGGTCCTGCTCCGCCTGCTCTCGGTATTGCTGGCGCTGACCCAGTACCACGGCTTCCGCCTGCTGATCGAGGGCCGTCGCCTCACGGTCGAGCGCGGGCTGCTGTCACGCCTGCGCACCAGCGTGCCGCGGCGACGGATCCAGGCCTGGACGCTGGAGGAAGGCGTGCTGCACCGCGTGTTGCGCCGGCGGACGCTGCAGGTCGATACCGCGGCCGGCGCGGGCCCGTCGAACGAACAGCGCGGCCTGCGGGAGATCGCACCGATCGCAAGCGCCGACGCCTGCGACCGCCTGGTGAACGAGCTGCTGCCGGCCGCCCAGTGGCCGCCGGTTGGCTGGCGCAGGCTGCACCCGCGGGCGTGGCAGCGCCTGGCACTTCCCGGGGCGGCCCTGTCCGCGCTTGCGGCCATGCTGGCCTGCTGGCAGTTCGGGCCCGTCGGCCTGGCCTTCCTGGCCTGGATGCCCTGGGCGATCTTCGCCGCGCGCCAGCGCGCGCTGCGCGCCGGCTACGCGCTCGGAAACGGGGTGGTCGCGGTGCGGGCGGGCTGGTGGTCGCGCCACTGGCGCTTTGCCGAGATCGACAAGATCCAGGCCCTGCGGCTGGAGCGGAGCCCGCTGGACCGGGTCTTCGGGATGGCTTCGCTGTGGCTGGATACGGCGGGCGCGCGGCCAACCGCACCGATGCTGCGCCTGCGGTACATGTCGGCGAACGAGGCGCAGGCGCTGCACGCACGGCTGGCGGCCGAACTGGCGCGGATGCCGTTGCGCTGGTGAAGGCGCGGTCAGCGCGCCCGGAATGGCGGGCTGGCGGCCAGCCCGATCAACAGCGCCTCGTAGCGCTCGTTCATGAGCGCGCGCCCGTAACCGCGCAGGGCGCGTGCCCGCGCCCCCTGTCCAAGGCGCTCCGCCAGCGCGTCGTCGCGCAGCAGGCGCTCGAGCGCATCGGCCAGTGCCGGGGCATCCGCCTCCGGCACCAGCAGGCCGTCGACGCCATCGTCCAGCACCTCGCGCACGCCGGGAACGGCACTGCCCACCACCGCGCAACCTGCCGCCATGCCTTCGATCAGCGCCAGTGGCATGCCCTCGTAGTGGGTGCTCAGCACCGCGATGCGATGCCCCATGAGGAGTTCGGGCACGTTGCGGACCACGCCAAGGAAACGCACCTGTGCGCCGAGTCCCAGCTCGGCCGCGAGGCGCTCCAGCGGTGCACGGTGCCGGGCCTTCCCGCCCCCGGCCAGCAGCAGCGGCGGCCGCAAGCCGCGCTCGCGCAGCAATGCCAGCGCCCGCAGCAGGGTTTCGTGGTCCTTCTGGCGTGCAAAGCGCGCCGCCATCACGATGCCCGCAACGCGCGTGGCGACCGGCTGCGCATCCGCGCCGGCGAACGCCTGCTGGCAGATGCCGTTGGGGATGGCGACCGTGCGCTCCGGCGGCATGCCCATGGCCAGCAATACCTGCCGCACGCCCTCGGAACAGCCCACGATGCGCGAAGTCCGCCTTGCCAGCCAGCGCGACTGCGCCAGCCGCCAGCGCGAATAACGTTCACGCGTGTTGTGCTCGACGTGGACCAGGTGCGGGACGCCGGCCAGCAGCCCGGCGTACCGGCCCCACAGGTGTTCGCTGAAGCCGTGCGCGACGAGTACGTCCGGGCGGAACTCACGGCACAGCCTGACCAGGGCGAGGATGGTGGCGAGGCGCGACCAGCCCGGCACCACGCGCAGCGGCATACCCGCGGCGCGCAGCTCGGCGATCCTTGCCGGGTCGCCCCGGCGCTTGCGCCGCAGCACCAGCAGCGGCTCCACGCGATCGCTGGCCATGCCGGCGTTGACCAGCTGGATCGCAACCTGGGTCGAGCCGCCCGAGAAACCGCCGGTCACGAAGTGGAGGACGCGCACGCGACGGGGCTGGGTCATGGCGGTGGTCCTGTGCCGCATGCCTGTGGAGAGTGCAGCCTATAATCGACCGCCGTCGCAGGGAACCCTCGTACATGGCGCCGCATTCCCCGCTCCCCCTTTCCGGCGTGGTCGTGGCCATGAACGAATGCGACCGCATCCGGCGATGCCTGGAGTCCCTGCTGGACGTGTGCGCGGAGGTGGTGCTGGTCGACTCCGGGTCGACCGACGGCACGGTGGACATGGCCCTGGGCATGGGCGTACGCGTGGTCCGCCAGGACTGGCTGGGCTTCGGCGCACAGAAGAACCTCGCGATCGCGCAGGCCACCCATCCCTGGGTGCTGCTGCTGGACGCCGACGAGTGGATGGAGCCGCCGGCGCGGCGGGAACTGCGGCGGCTGTTCGAAAGCGGCGACCTGGAACAGGCCGACGTCTGGCTGCTCCTGCGCCGCACCCATTTCCTGGGCCGCGCGATGCGGGCCGGCAGTTTCGCGCGCGAACCCGTGCACCGCCTGTTCCGGCGGCACCACCGCCATGCCGAGGTCCCGGTGCACGAACACCTGGAGGTCGACGGCTCGCGCGTGTCGCGCTCGGCGATCCGCCTGGAACACGACACGGCGCGCGATGCCGCCGAATACTGGCGGAAGCTGCAGCGCTACGCGCGCCTCTCGGCCGAGGCCGCTGCCAGCCGGGGCCGCCGCAGCTGGCCCGGCAGGGGCATGTTGGCGGCGACGGCCTACCTGGCCAAGAACCTGCTACTGCGCGGGGGCATCGTCGACGGTCCACGCGGCTGGCACTTCCACGTGCTGCATGCGCGCTACGCTGCGCTGAAGTACCGCCTGCTGCTGCGGGAGGCGCGCGGCGCGCGCTAGCCGCGACCGCGCCGCGTGCGCAGGAAATAGGCACACATCGAAAACCATTGCTCCAGCCGCTTGTGCAGCGGCTGTCGCGAGCGCCAGAGCATCCAGGAATACGCACGCAGGTCTTCCCACTGCGGATGCGATTTGGTGCGGAACTCATGCTTGGCGAGGCGGAGCCAGTTCCGGTCGACTCCGGCCAGCGTGCGGTAGAACGCGAGCATCCGCTCCCCTCGCATCATGTAGCGGAAGCGGTAGCCGGGGTCGCGCCCGTAGGCGGCCAGCGCGTTGTCCGGATGCTCCCGGTGCGCCACCAGGGCCTCGGCGAAGTAGTACTTGCGCGCGCCCAGCAATTCGCTGCCGAAGGACAGGCAGTCGTCCGGACGCGAGCGCCATTCCGCCGCCATTCCGGCGGGCATCACGAAGACACGCTCTGCCATCGCGCGGCGCAGGCTGATCGCGGAGGTTGCCGTGGACTGCCAGCGATGCAGGAAGGCGGCCAGCAGCACCGAGTAGCCGAGGTCGCGGCTGGGGCCCCGGCCCATCAGGCCCTCGCGGGCGCCGAACATGCGCATGTTGCCGTAGACGTAGTCGACGCCGGGCATGTCGCGGTAGATGCCGACCACGCGTTCGAGGTAGCCCGGATCCCACAGGTCGTCGGAATCGAGGAACGCGATGATGTCGCCGGTCGCATGGCCGAGGCCCGTCGACCAGGCCGCCATCTGTCCGCCATTGGCCTGCGTCAAGAGGCGCACGCGCGGCTCGCGCGAGAAGGCCGCCTGCAGCAACGCCACCGAGCGGTCGGTGGAGCCGTCATCGACCACGATGACCTGGTCGGGCGCGTGCCGCTGCTCCAGTGCCGAGCGCACCGCGTCGACCACGTAGGCTTCGTAGTTGTAGCTGGAGACGATCACGCTCACCGAGCCGACCCTCGGGGGGCCTGGCGGTGCTGCGCTGGCGTCGATGTCCGTCATGCGCCAAATTTACATGGTCCGCCGGAGCACGTCCCCGCATGCAGAACCCCGATCGCCACCTCGACCTCGGCTGCGGCAGCTCGCCGCGCAATCCCTACGGGCGGCCGGTGCTCTGCGGCGTCGACATCTGCCCGCCCGCCACCGGTGCCAGCCACGAACACCGCATCGCCAACCTCGTCGTGGATCCCATCCCGTATCCCGACGACTGCTTCGCTTCGGTCTCCGCCTACGATTTCCTCGAACATGTGCCACGCGTGTTCCCGGACGGCCGCGGCGGCACCCGCTTCCCCTTCGTCGAGCTGATGGACGAGGTCTGGCGCGTGCTCGCGCATGGCGGCCACCTGCATGCACTGACGCCCGCCTATCCGCACCCGGACGCGTTCGTCGACCCGACCCACGTCAACATCATCACCGCCGACACGCACCGCTATTTCTGCGGGCCCGATCCCGAAGGGCGGATGTACGGTTTCAAGGGGCGGTTCGAGGTGGTCCGCGTGCTGCGCACCGAACGCGCGGCGGCCTACAGCGCGGTACCAGGCTCGCCGCTCAACCACGGCCGCGGCAAGCTGCTGGCCCGCGCGGCCCGGCGTTGGCTGCGCTTCCTGCGCGGCCGCGTGCCGACGCCGCGCCCGCCCTACCTCCTGTGGGAACTGAGGGCGGTCAAGCCGACGGCCTGAGCAGCGCCCGCCTCACCGCCCCGCGGGACCCCAGTAGCCCAGCTCGCGCCGGATCTGCAGGCCACGGTACAGCGCTGCAAGGGGACGGCGTCGCAGGGGCCCCAGATCGCCGTTGGCGGCAGCCTCCGCCGCGGCGATCACCCGCTGCGACGACCGCCCGTCACGGTACGGATGGATGCTGTCGGCATACGCCGCCAGCGCGGCGACGAGGGCAGGGCCGGGCGCGAATGCGCGCTCGAGCATGTCCGGCAGCAGCGATGGATCGTCGAAATCGATCATGTGCGCCTGGGGTGCGCGATTGCGGAAGGTCACCACCGGCTTGCGCTGGACGACGAACTCGCTGACCACCGAGGTGGTGTCGGCAAGCAGGACGTCGGCCGCGCGCTGGGCATCCACCAGCTGCTCCGGCTCGACGAAAGCGGCGTTGGGCCCTGCGAGCGCACGGAAGCGGGCGACGAGATCCGGCGCGCACTTCGGATGCAGCGTCAGGATCCAGTAGCGGCGCCCTTCCGCCACCTGCGCAGCGATCGCTTCGTACAGGTGTGGTGCCGCGCTCAGGCGTTCGGTGAAGGTGGAAGCGAACATGACGATCCCGCGCTGGCCGGCGTGTGCCCGCAGGGCCTGCACGGCCTGGGTTTCAGGACCGAACACGGGATCCAGCTTCGGCCAGCCGGTCTCCACGACATGGAAATGGCCGGCCCCGGCAGCCAGCGCCTTGAAGGGGCCGGTGGTTGCCGGGCCCTGCGTGCAATACAGGTCGAACAGGCCGCGAAGCCTGAAATGACCGCGCGCGCTGTCGCGCTTCTGCACGTTGAACCCGTGGAACAGCTGCACCTTGGTGCCGGCGACGAAGGTCGGCACCTCGTTCGCGGCGCTGAACACCGCACGCGGCAGCAACCGCACCGCCTCGCGCGGATCGAAGAGGTGCCGCACCCCTCCACCCAGGCGCGCACCGCATGCCCCTCCCACCAGCCAGGCGTGGACCGCGTGTCCCTCTCCTTGCAGTGCGTCGGCGAGCGGCTGCAGGATGGGCAGCGCGTAACGTTCCGTCGCAAACAGCAGGTAGTCCGCCATCAACACGCCCTCTTCCCAGGTGCCGCAACTGTCAGCCTGCATTATCGCGTTCAACGAGGCCGACCGGATCGGGGACTGTCTTGCATCGCTGGCGTTCTGCGACGAAATCGTCGTCGTGGACTCGGGCTCGACCGACGGCACCGCCGCGATCGCGACGGCGGCCGGTGCCCGTGTGTTGCAGCGCGCGTTCGATGGATTCCGCAGCCAGAAGGCCTTTGCGGTCGCGCAGGCGACGCACGACTGGGTGCTGTGCCTGGACGCCGACGAGCGCATCGGAACCGAGCTCCAGGCGTCGATCCTGGCGGTCCGCGAGGCCGGGTTCGAAGGTGCGGCGGGCTACCGCTTCAACCGCTTGGACAACTACTTCGGGCGCTTCCTGCGCCATGGCAATGCATATCCGGACCGGGTCCTGCGCCTGTTCGACCGTCGCCGTGGCGGCTGGCGCGGCGAGCGCGAAGTGCACGAGGCCGCGAGCGTCGACGGCCCGGTCCGGACGCTCCGTGGCGACATCCTCCATTACCCGTACCGCACGCTCGAGCAGCAGCTCGCCAAGACCCAGCGCTATGCGCGGATGATGGCCGAGCACGACTTCGCACGCGGCCGCCGGGCATCCCTGCGCAAGCTCGTGCTGGCACCGGCCTGGCGGTTCTGGCGCGGCTACGTGCTGCGCGCGGGATTCCTCGATGGCTGGCACGGACTGGTCTACGCCTACGTCCGGGCGAACTACGTCCGCCAGAAGACGATCATGCTGTGGCTGCTCCAGAACGGACAGCCGGTCGCCTCGCAATCGCAGGCATCCACCGACTGAGCGCGCAACGTGCGGACGCGCCCGTGGCGCCGGCGCGATTCAGTCCGCGCGTTTCACCAGGCGCGCATAGAAGAAGCCGTCCATCCCGCTCTCGCCGGGAAGACGCTGGCGCCCGCCGCCACTGGCATGGCCGAACTCGGGGCCCGGCAGGTCCACGGCGGCATCGGCATGGCGCGCCAGGAAGGCGTCGACCTGTGCGGCGTTCTCGCGCTTGAGGATGGAACAGGTGGCGTAGAGCAGCACGCCGCCAGGACGCAGCATGCTCCAGGCGGCATCGAGCAGGCGCGCCTGCAACGCGACCAGCGCGTCGACGTCGGCGGCACGCCGATGCAGCAGCACGTCGGGCTGGCGGCGGACGATGCCGGTGGCCGAACAGGGCGCGTCGACCAGGATCGCATCGAAGGCTTCGCCATCCCACCAGTCCCCCGGTCGCGCGGCGTCGGCGACACGCGCCGTCGCCTCCGCGTCGATCCCTTCGCCGACGCCAAGCCGGCGCCATGTCTCCCGCACCCGTGCCAGGCGCGCGGGATCGACGTCGAGTGCCAGCAGGCGGAGGGCGGGGTCGCGTTCAAGCAGGTGGGCCGACTTGCCGCCGGGCGCCGCGCAGGCGTCGAGCACCCGCGCGCCGGCCCGCGGAGCGAGTGCATCGGCCACCGCCTGGGCGGCACCGTCCTGGACCGAGGCATCGCCATCGGCGAAACCGGGCAGGGCATTGACCGCGACGGGTGCCGGCAGTCGCAGCGCGTCCGGAAGCCGGGCATCGACATGCGCTTCGATCCCTGCGGCTTCCAGGCGGGCCAGGTACGCATCACGCGTGCCGCGGCGGCGGTTCACGCGCAGCCATGTGTCAGCGGGCCGGGCGCTTGCAGCGAAGATGGCGTCCGCGTCGTCCGGCCAGTCCGCGCGCAGCTGGTCTCGCAGCCAGGCTGGCCAGGCATCGGCCGGCTGCGAGGCCGGCAAGCCCTCGCGCTGGGCACGCCGCAGCAGCGCATTGACCAGCTTCGCCTGGTGCGCGCGTCCGATGCCACGCGCGGCGTTGACGGTCTCCGCCACCGCCGCGTGTGGCGGCAGGCCAAGCGGGTCGAGCTGGGCAAAGCCTGCGTGCAGCAGCGCGCGCAGGTCGCCATCACGGCGCCCGGGCGGCTTCGGCATCCAGGCGGACAGCGCCGCATCCGCGCGCGGACGCTGGCGCAGGGCGGCGAAGCAGATCGCCTCGACCAGGGCGCGGTCGCGCGGGTCCGGCAATGCGGGCAGTACCCGGGCGAGCTCCGCCTTCAGCGAACGGCCCTGGTGAAGCACCGCGTCGAGCACGCGCGCGGCGGCAACGCGCGGCACCTCGCCACTCATGGCGTGGCGAGGTCGCGGCGGGCGTTGACCCAGTCGGCGGCGGTGATCGCCCGGCCACCTTCGCGCTGCAGGACGCGGATGCGCAGCACGCCCGCGCCGCAGGCGACGTCGACACCCTCGCGTCCGGCGGCGAGCAGGGTTCCCGGGGGCGCATCGGCCGACGCGTCGATCGCGACCGCGCCATGGATGCGCAGCCGCTCACCGGCGAGGAAGGCCTCGGCCACCGGCCAGGGATTGAAGGCACGCACCTTGCGCGCGAGCACTTCGGCCGGCCGGGACCAGTCGAGGCGGGCCTCGGCCTTGTCCAGCTTGTGGGCATAGGTCACGCCCTCGGCCGGCTGCGGCCTCGGCACCGGACGGATGCCCGCGCGCAGCAGGCCGAGCCCGTCGGACAGCACCTGCGCACCCAATTCGGCCAGGCGGTCATGCAACTGGCCGCCGGTCTCGTCGGGCCCGATCGCCAGCGACTGCGCCAGCAGCACCGGACCGGTATCCAGGCCCTTCTCCATCTTCATCAGGCAGACGCCGGTTTCCGTGTCGCCGGCCTCGATCGCACGCTGGATGGGTGCGGCCCCGCGCCAGCGCGGCAGCAGCGAGGCATGCACGTTCCAGCAGCCTTCGGCCGGGATGTCGAGGATCTTCTGTGGCAGCAGCAGGCCGTAGGCCACCACCACCATGAGGTCGGGCGACAGCGCGCGCAGCGCCTCGCGCGCCTCTTCCGTGCGGAGCGTGTCCGGCTGCAGCACCGGGATGCCGCGCGCCAGTGCTTCCTGCTTCACCGGCGAGGCCTGCAGGCCACGCCCACGGCCGGCGGGGCGGTCGGGCTGGGTGTAGACGGCGACGACCTCGGCCTTCCCGCAGGCCGCGCGCAACGAGGGCACGGCGAACTCCGGCGTACCGGCGAACACCACCTTCATCGCGCTGCTCCGCGCGTCGCGCGCCGGGCGCCGCGCTCAGTCATGCCGGCGCAGCTTCTCGTACTTCTTCATCGCGCGGTCGCGCTTCAGCGGCGACAGGTAGTCGATGAAGAGCTTGCCGTCGAGGTGGTCGACCTCGTGCTGCACGCAGGTGGCAAGCAGGCCGTCGACCGCCATGGTGAAGCGCTTGCCGTGGCGGTCGAGCGCCTCGACCTCGATGCCGTCGGCGCGGGTGACGTCGGCGAAGATGCCGGGGATCGACAGGCAGCCTTCCTGGTGCACGCGCAGGTCCACCGAGCGCTCGCGGATCACCGGATTGATGAACACCAGCGGCTGCTCGCGCTCCTCGGTGACGTCGATCACCATGAAGCGCTCCATGACGTCGACCTGGGTGGCGGCAAGCCCGATGCCCGGGGCCGCGTACATGGTCTCGAACATGTCGTCGAGCAGGCGCTGGAACGCGGGATCGGCGATGGCCGCAGCCTCGCGCTCGCTGGCGACCTTGCGCAGGTTCGGATGGGGATGTTCGAGGATCGGGATCAGGGACATGCTGGCAATGGATAAGGTGGCGGCCGTCACAACCATGCGGCACGGCGGCCGATTGTAACGCCCGCAGGCTTGCGCCGGGTCCGCACGTATAGGCATAGTGCGGCCGCTACACGGGGAAATCTCCAAGGGGAGCAGGTAGATGGCCGGCAAGCTTCAGCGCCTTTCGAATGCGCTACGCACGGGTGTTGCGGTAGCGATGCTGACGGTGGCTACGTACGCGGCGGCCCAGGGCCTGCGCGGCGACCACCCGGATACTTACGTGGTCGTGCGCGGCGATACCCTCTGGGACATCGCGGGCCGCTTCCTCGAGAAGCCCTGGCTGTGGCCCGAGATCTGGCAGGCCAATCCGCAGATCGCCAACCCGCACCTGATCTATCCCGGCGACGTGATCAGCCTGGCCTACCTCAACCGGGTCGGCGTCACGCCGGGTCCGCGCAGCGAGGCCGCGCCGATCAACGCCGTGCCGCTGTCCGAGGTCGAACCCTTCCTCAAGGACCTGCGCGTGGTCGACGAGTTCGACCACCTGCCCTACGTGGTCGGCCTCGAGGATGACCGCCTGCGTGCCAGCCGCGGCCAGGTCGCCTATGTCCGCGGCCTGGGCGAGGCCTCGCCGGGCACCCGCTATGCCGTGCTGCGCCCGACCGTGCGCTACACCCACCTCCTGCGCGCCGGCCTGTGCTGCGACACCTTTGGCCGGGACGAACTCGACGCCACCGGCCGTCGCAGCATCGACTGGGGCAAGTACTGGGCCAACGTGGTCATGCCCGACAAGGGGCAGGAAGTGCTTGGCTACGAGCTGATGCGCGTGACCGCCGGCACCCTGACCCGCGGCGAGGTGGGCGGAATCCAGGCCAGCACCCTGCTGCTCGACGAGGAGGGCCGCGAGGTCCGCATCGGCGACCGCATCGTGCCGGTGGACGTGCAGCCCTATGACCTGCAGTTCTTCCCGCATCCGCCGAAGGTCCAGACCGACTATGGCAAGGCGCGCGTGCTGGCGGTGACCGACATGCTGACCTCGGGCGGCCCGCGCGACGTGATCGCGCTGTCGGTCGGTGCCCGCGAAGGCGTCGACAACGGCACCGTGTTCTCGATCTGGCGCGAAGGCACCAACACCGTCGACCGCGTCGAGAAGGGCCTTCATCGCGACGAGGACACCGTGTTCTTCGAGAACAAGGTGCGCCTGCCGGACGAGTTCGCCGGCCACGTGATGGTCTTCCGTACCTTCGACCGCGTCAGCTACGGGCTGGTCATGGACAGCATCAAGCCGGCGCGGGTGGGCTACCACCTGAAGCACCCGGACGCGCCCTACTGAGGCCGCGGCCTTTCCCGACTGCAGCATGCGACGGCGCCCCAGGGCGCCGTCGCTGTTTCAGGGGCACGCTGGGGCATGGACCCCGAAGACACCCTGGCGCTGATGCGCCTGCTGGCCGCCGGTGGCCGTGGCGAGCCCCGGCGCCTCCTGATCAGCACCCATGGCGGCGCGGCGGCCGCGCTCCGTGCCGGCCCCGCGGCATGGCGCGCGGCCGGCCTGGACATTGCGCAGCGCGCCGCACTTGCCACCGCCGACCCCGGGCCCGAGGTCGGGCAGTGGCGCCGCTGGCTCGAGGCGGGGCCC
>DATBUS010000092.1:0-51274 GCA_036515815.1 Luteimonas sp. | reverse complement strand
CGCCAGCGGCGTCGGCGGCGGCGTCGGCAGCGGCGTCAGCGGCAGCATCGGCGCTGTCGGCAGCCGAATCGGCGGCGGTGGTGCCGGCCAGCGCGGCGTCCGCGGCAGCCTGGTCGGCGGCCTCGGCAGCGTCGGTGGCGGCGTTGTTCGCCTGGTCCTGGTTCGAGCAGGCGGCCAGGCCCAGGCCCAGCGCCAGCGCGATCAGCAGCTTGTTCATGCTCATTGTTGCTTTTCCTCGTCGTGGAATTTGGATCACGCACGGAAGTGCGCCGCATATCATGACGGCAATGCCCTCCGGACTGTCAAGCGGCAGTTTGAATTGCCGTCCGTAAAGGCCCCGTCAACCGGTCAGGCGAGCTCGATCGCGATCGCCGTCGCTTCGCCACCACCGATGCACAGCGATGCCACGCCGCGCTTCAGCCCGCGCGCCTTCAACGCATGCAGCAGCGTCACCAGCAGGCGCGCGCCACTCGCGCCGATGGGATGGCCCAGGGCCACGGCACCACCATTGACGTTGACCTTGTCGTGCGGGATGCCGAGTTCCTGCATCGGCGCCATGGCGACCACCGAGAACGCTTCGTTGATCTCGAACAGATCGACCTCGTCCACGTTCCAGCCCGCCTTTTCCAGCACCTTTTCGATCGCCTTGATCGGCGCGGTGGTGAACCATGCCGGCTCCTGCGCATGCGTGGCATGGGCGACGATGCGCGCCAGCGGCTCGACGCCACGCGCGCGCGCGGCCTCGGCCGACATCACCACCGCGGCCGCCGCGCCGTCGGAGATCTTCGACGACGAGGCCGCGGTCAGCACGCCCTCCTTGCCGAAGGCCGCGCGCAGGCCAGGGATCTTCTCGAGGTTGACCTTGCCGGGCTCCTCGTCGGTGTCGGCCACCACCTCGCCCTTGCGGGTCTTCACCGTGACCGGCGCGATCTCGTCCCTGAACGTTCCGTCGGCGATCGCCTTCTGTGCGCGGCGCGCGCTCTCGGCCGAGTAGGCATCGATGGCTTCGCGGCTGAAACCGAGCTTGACGCAGGTGGCATCGCCGAACACGCCCATGGCCTGGCCATCGTCGGGGTTGGTCAGGCCGTCGTGCGCCATGTGGTCGAGGAAGTCCGCGGTGCCGTAGCGGATGCCGGTGCGCGAACCGTTGAGGAGGTGCGGCGCGTTGGTCATCGACTCCATGCCACCGGCCACCACCACGCTGGCCGAACCGGCCTTGATGAGGTCGTGGGCGAGCATCACGGCCTTCATGCCGGAGCCGCAGACCTTGTTGATGGTGGTGGCGCCGGCCGCGTCCGGGATGCCGGCCGCGCGCGAGGCCTGGCGCGCCGGTGCCTGGCCGAGGCCGGCCGGCAGGACGCAGCCCATGATCACTTCGTCGACCTGGTCGGGCGCGACGCCGCCGTGGGCAAGCGCGCCTTCTATGGCCGCGGCGCCGAGCGCCGGGGTGGGGACGCCGGTGAACTGGCCGAGCATGGAACCGATGGCGGTGCGCTTGGCACCGACGATGACGACGTCGGTCATGGAGGAACTCCAGTGGATATGTGCCGGCCATTATCGCACTGCAGCATGGGCCCGCCATCGGCCATTCGTCCGGGACGCAGTGCCGGTTTGCGGGCGGCCCCACTTGGCTGGCCGGGCCTTTTCACGTAATCAGTGCGCTATCGCCAGACCGCTCGGGGAGAGACGGACATGTCCACGAACAGCCACCGCCGCCGGCCCGCGCCGGCCGTCCCGCTTGCCGCGCTCGCCGTGGCCATCCTGGCCGCGTGTGGCGGTGGTGGAGGCGGCGGGGGCAACGTCATCCGCCCGCCGGACCCGCCGCCGGTCAACCCGCCGCCCACCACGCCACCGCCCGTGGTCGACGCGCCGGACCCGGCCTACAGCGGGCACCTGCGCGACACCAACACTGCCCCGGCACACGCCGCCGGCCTGACCGGCGAGGGCATTCGGATCGGGATCGTCGACAGCGGCGTCAACCGTGACCATCCCGCGCTCGCGGGTCGCGTGGTGGCCAACCTCAACTACATCGATCCGATCGGGAACAACCTTTCCGTGGACGACGTGGTCGGACATGGCACCGCGGTCGCGCAGGCCGCCGCCGGCGAGGCTTTCGGAAGCTGGCCGGGGGGCATCGCGCCGGGGGCGGAGATCGTCTCGGCCCGCATCATCAGCGACGAGCCGCCGGAGGACGATGGCTCGGGCGAGGGCAACGAGGTCGACGGGCCGCTGGGGCTGGCCGGTATCCACGATGATCTGATCGACTACGACGTCCGGATCATGAACAACTCCTGGGGTGGCCTGTACTGGACCAACCCGGAGGCCACCGCAGCGATCGCCGGCGAATACCGCCGCTTCATCGTCGAACACGATGGGCTTGTCGTGTTCGCGAACGGAAACTCGGGCTTCACCGATCCCTCCGACATGGCCGCACTGCCGAGCATCGCGGGCGTCGGCGGCAGCCTGCCGGCGGCCGACCTCGAGCGCGGCTGGATCGCGGTGGCTGCGCTGGAGCGCGACGACCCGACGCAGCTGGCCGGGTATTCGAACGCCTGCGGCATCGCCATGGACTACTGCATGGCGGCGCCGGGTTCGGTCGTGGTCACGGGCACCGACGACGCGCCCGATTCGCCCGAATACTGGCGCTGGGCGGGCACCTCGCTCGCCGCGCCGCTGGTCTCGGGCGCAGCGGCGCTGGTCTGGGAGGCGTTCCCGTATTTCGACAACGATGCCGTGCGCCAGACCCTCCTCGGCACCGCGACCGACCTGGGCGCGCCCGGCGTCGACCCGGTGTTCGGGCACGGCGCGCTCGACGTCGGCAAGGCGGTGCTCGGGCCCGCACGGCTGGACTGGGGTGACCTGGACGTGGGCTTCAATGGCGGAACCTCTGCCTGGGGCAACGACCTGTCCGGCGACGGGCGCCTGGTGAAGCGTGGGACCGGTGCCCTGCTGCTGGACGCCGACGCCGGCAACGCGGGCGGGCTGCACGTCGTGGGCGGCATGCTGGCCGTCAACGGCGCGGTCGCGGGCGACGTGCGCGTGGACCCCGCCGCGCGCTTCGGCCTGGGCACCGCCGTGGGCGGCGACATCGACAACGCGGGCCGCGTGGACGTGCGTGCGACCGCCACCGGCAGCACGCAGACCGTGACCCGGCTCGAGGGCGACTACCTGCACCGGGATGGCGCCACGCTGGCATTCGAGCTTGGCCAGCGCCTGGACGTGGCCGGCAGCGTGACCATCCAGGGCGGCGACCTGCACGTGGCCGGGGTCAAGCCGGGCTACACCGCCGTGCGCCGGCAGGACCTGGTCAATGCCGCGGGCGGGCTGACCGGGATGTTCGACGACCTGACCTGGGGCAGCGGCATCTTCCTGCAGGGCGCACTGCGCTATGCGGACAACGGGATGTGGCTGGATATCACGCGGCTGGACGTGCTCGCCACCGTCTCCACCTTCGGCGAGGTGACGCCCGCGGCACTGGCATCGGCGGAACGCGTGGAGCATGCGTTCCGCCTGCTCGACCAGCAGCCGTCGGTGCCGGGGACTGCGGTGGAAGGCGGCTTCGCGCGCGTGGCCGGCGCGTTGCAGCAGGTGGGCAGCGAAGCGGGTGCGACGCGCGCGCTGTCCAGCCTGTCGGGCGAACTGCACGCGAGCTCGGTGGCGATGACGCTCGACACCATCGACATGGGCCGGCGCGCGCTGTCCACGCGCTTCGACGCCTTCGACGCCTTCGACGGCGGAACGCATACCGCCGGTGTGTGGAAGCGCAGCCTCGGTGGAGGCGGCGAGGGCGGTTTTGCCGGCAATGGCTTCGCGCTCGACGGCTGGATGATCGGCAGCGACAGCGCGCTCGGCGATGGCCGCGTGGCCGGCTTCGCGTTCGGCGAGGCGCAGGCGCGGGGGCGAGTGGATGGCCTGGGCGACCGCTCGCACGATCGCCAGACCTCGGGGACGGCGTACGCGGGCTGGGTGCGCGACGGGGCCTGGGTGCTGGCGCAGGCCGGTGCCGGCCGCTTCGAGCGCGATATCGAGCGCCGGCTGTTCGGCGGCGGGCACACGGCCGGTGTCTCCAGCCGCTATTCCGGTGACTTCAGCATGGCGAGCGTGGAAGCGGGCTACCGCATCGATGCGGCCGGCTTCGCGGTCTCGCCCTACGTCGGTGCGGAGCACGTGCGCCTGCGCAGCGAGGGCTTCGACGAAGGCGGGGCGGATGGCTTCGGCCTGCGCGCCGACGCCTGGGACGCCTCGCGCAGCCAGGCGCTGGCCGGCGTGCGCGTCCAGCGCGACTGGAAGGGCCTGCAGCTGCATGGCTATGGCGAGTGGCAGGAGGTGCTGTCGGCCAGCGGCTTCGACGTGCAGGCCGGCTTCGTGGGCGTGGACGCCTGGGCGCCGCTGCCGGGCCACGGTGCGACGCGCTCGGGCGGCCTGTTCGGGCTCGGGCTGCAGTCGTGGGTGGCGAGGAACGCCCGCGTCGGCTTCGGGTACGACCAGCGCTTCGGCCCGCGCGGCAGTGACCGCATGGTGTCGCTGCGCTACGTGCAAGGCTTCTGACGGCCCGGGGCCTGGCTCAGGCGCGGCCTTCGAAGAGTTCGCGGCCGATCAGCATGCGGCGGATCTCGTTGGTGCCGGCGCCGATCGCGTACAGCTTGGCGTCGCGCAGGATGCGCCCGGTCGGGTATTCGTTGATGTAGCCATTGCCGCCCAGCGCCTGGATGCCCTCCAGGGCCACCTGCACCGCGGCCTCGGAGGCATGCAGCAGGCAGCTGGCCGGATCGATGCGCGAGCGGTGCCCGGCGTCGTAGTCGCGCGCGACCTGGTAGGCATAGGCGCGGCTGGACTGCAGCGCGGTGTACATGTCGGCGATCTTGCCCTGCATCAGCCCGAAGGTGCCGATGGCCACGTCGAACTGCTTGCGCTCGCGCACATAGGGCAGGGCCGCGTCGACGGCCGCCTGCATCAGGCCGATCGGGCCGCCACTCAGCACCAGGCGCTCTGTGTCCAGGCCGGACATCAGCACGCGCACACCCTGGTTCACCTCGCCCAGCACGTTCTCCGCCGGGATCTCGCAGTCCTCGAACACCAGCTCGCAGGTGTTGGAGCCGCGCATCCCGAGCTTGTCGAGCTTCTGCGCGGTGCGGAAGCCCTTCATGCCGCGCTCGACGATGAAGGCGGTGATGCAGCGGCTGCCCGCGTCCTTGCCCGCAGTGCGCATGTAGACGATGAGCACGTCGGCCTCTGGGCCGTTGGTGATCCACATCTTGTTGCCGTTGGCGATCCACATGCCGTCGCGCCCTGCTTCAGGACGGAATTCCGCGCGGCAGGCCATCGAACCCACCACGTCCGAACCCGCACCCGGCTCGCTCATCGCCAGCGCGCCCTTCCATTCGCCGCTGCACAGCTTCGGCAGGTACTTCGCGCGCTGCGCCTCGTTGCCGTTGTGGTACAGGTTGTTGACGCAGAGGTTGGAGTGCGCGCCGTAGGACAGCCCGATCGAGCCCGAGGCACGCGAGATCTCCTCCATCGCGACCAGGTGGGCGAGATAGCCCATGTCGCTGCCGCCATGCTCGCCGGGGATGGTCATGCCGAGCAGGCCCATCTCGCCGAGCTTCGGCCACAGCTCCTGCGGGAAGGCGTTGTCGCGGTCGACGGCCTCGGCGATCGGTGCGATTTCGGCCTCGGCGAAGCGGCGGACCGCATCGCGCAACGCGTCGAGTTCTTCACCCAGCGGGAAGGTGCGCATCTTCATCACTCCATTCATGGCGCCCGACGCGTCCTGCCCCGGGGCGGAATCTCAAAACAACGACGGGGCACAAGGCCCCGTCGTCGGTTGCAGCATCGGTGGTGCTTACGCGCCGCCGCGGATGCGGCCCTGGAAGCGCGGCACCGTGCGGCCCATCGGCAGCTTCAGCTTGCCCATCACCTCGATGCGCTCCTCCGCCATGCGGTCGGCGGCCTTGTAGGTCGGGATGCCGTCGCGCTGGGCGATCTCGAAGATGCGCGTCAGGTTGTGGTAGATCGTGCGCATCTGGCGCATGGCGCGCTCGCGGTTGTAGCCGGTCATCTCCAGCGCCACGTTCATCACGCCGCCGGCGTTCACCGCGTAGTCGGGCGCGTACAGGATGCCGCGCTTCTCCACTTCGTCGCCGATGGCGTTGGTGGCCAGCTGGTTGTTGGCCGAACCGCAGATGACCTTGGCCTTCAGGCGCGGCAGGGTCTCTTCGTTCACGGTGCCGCCCAGCGCGCAGGGCGAGTACACGTCGGCGTCGACGTCGTAGATCTCGTCCAGGCCCACGGCCTCGGCGCCGTACTCGGTCACGGCCTTGTCGACCAGCGACTGGTTGATGTCGGTCACGAAGATCTTCGCGCCGCGTTCCTTCAGGAGCTTCACGTATTCCATGCCGACATGGCCCAGGCCCTGCACGGCATAGCTGTACTTGCCCACTTCCTCGTCGCCGAACTTGGCGTTGAGCGCGGCCATCAGGCCCTGCAGCGAACCGTAGGCGGTGAACGGCGACGGATCGCCCGAACCACCGTGCACCTGGTGCACGCCGGTGACGAACTCCGTCTCCTTGTAGACGTGTTCCATGTCGTTGACGTCGATGCCGACGTCCTCGGCGGTGATGTAGCGGCCGCCCAGCGACTGCACCGCCTTGCCGAAGGCGCGGAAGAGCGCCTCGGACTTGTCGGTGGCCGGGTTGCCGATGATCACGGCCTTGCCGCCACCGATGTCGAGGCCGGCGACCGCGTTCTTGTAGGTCATGCCGCGCGACAGGCGCAGGACGTCGTTGAGCGCCTCCTGCTCGGTCTTGTACGGCCACATGCGCGTGCCGCCGAGGGCCGGGCCCAGCACCGTGTTGTGGATCGCGATGATGGCCTTCAGGCCGGCGTCCTTGTTGTGGCAGAACACGACCTGCTCGTGGCCGTAGGTATCGAGGTGCTCGAAGATCATTCGGGACTCCGCAGCCGGCTCACCCTCCCGCGCGAAGGCGCAGGGCGGCCGGTGGTTTGGTGGGGTGCTGGGTTTTACGGCCGCCGGGGCACCGGACGGGTCCGGTGGGCGACAGGCCGGGCATTCTACGCCCCCGGCCGGGCGATTTCCCGTGCCGGGCCGTATGGCCCCATGCCGCACTGCAGCATCCCCGGTCCTGTAGGAGCGGCTAAAGCCGCGATCGCCGTGTCCAACACATGGCGGCGGGCTGATCGCGGCTGTAGCCGCTCCTACAGGGTGGTCGGGGGCGGGTTACAGCTGGGACTCGAGGGGCAGCCAGCGGAACACGAGGGCCTGGAGGCGGCGCCAGCGGCTGGCGTCGGGCTCGCGGTCGAGCAGGCGCGGCGGCTCCGCAGCCGCATCCAGCCAGGCAAGGTCGCCATCGGCGTTTAGCATCACCTTCCAGCTCACCGCCGGACCGGCCAGGTGCAGGTATTCGTCGCGCAGTTCGGCCGCCAGGCCCGGATCATCGAAGAAGACGCCCATTTCCGTGTTGAGGTAGGCCGAGCGCGGGTCCAGGTTGTAGGAACCGATGAAGCCGCGCCGCCCGTCGACCAGGAAGGCCTTGGTGTGCAGGCTGGCGCTGCTGCTGCCCGCGGGCCCGGTGCGCGGGCGCACGTTGGGCGGGCCGCGGCCGTCGTCGTTGCCCGGGCCCGCGGCTTCGGGCCGCAGCTCGTACAGGTGCACGCCGCCTTCCAGCAACTGCCTGCGGTATTTGGTGTAACCCCCATGCACCGCGGCCACGTCGTTCGCCGCCAGCGAGTTGGTCACCACGCCCACGTGCGCACCGGCACCCGCCAGGCCGGTCAGCACGGCCGAAGTGTCCTTGCCCGGGACGAAGTAGGGCGAGATCAGGAGGGCCGCATGTTCCGCGCCGCGCAGGGCGGCATCGATCCGGCCCACCAGCCATTGGCTGCCGTCGTCGCCGCGGCGCTTCACCGGCGGGTCGGAGACGATGCGGGTCCGCGCGCTCCAGTGCGGTTCCAGCGCCTGCGCCAGGTAGGCGCGCACGGTGGGCGAGCCTTCCACGCGTTCCATGTAGCGCCGCGCCGCGTCGGACCGTGCCTCGCCGCCGATCGTGTCCACCGTGGCGCGGATGTCATCCATGCCCAGCTTGCCGAGGTCGGACAGCGGCACCACCGCTTCGCTGTTCCAGAACGCATCGAAGATGCGGCTCGCCTGTTCCACCTCCGGCCCGAACAGCAGCAGGTCGAGGTCGTGGAAGTTGCTGGCCTCCGACGCACTGAAGTACTCCAGCCCGATATTGCGCCCGCCCACGATCGCCACCCGGCCATCGGCGATCCAGGCCTTGTTGTGCATGCGGTGGTTGAGGCTGAAGCCACGCTGCAACATCTCCAGCAGGCGCGCGATGCCACCGCGGTTGCGGAAGGGGTTGTACAGCCGCACCTCGATGTTCGGGTGGCCGTCCAGCACCAGCAGCGGCGTGTCCTTGCCGCCGCTGTTGATGTCGTCGAGCAGCAGGCGCACGCGCACGCCGCGTTCGGCGGCCAGCCAGGCCTCCCGCGCGAGCAGGCGTCCGGTGAGGTCGTCGTGCCAGATGTAGTACTGCAGGTCGAGGCTGCGCCCGGCCTGGCGCGCGGACATGGCGCGGGCGGCGAAGGCGTCGATGCCGTCGATGAGGGTGAGGGCGCCGGTCATGCCCGGATGGCGGGCCAGCAGCGGTGCGAGTTCGCGGTCCAGCGCGGTGGCGTCGGCCGCCACCGGCAGGGCGTAGGACGGCCGGCCGGTATTGGGTGGCGTGAGGTGGTCGGCCAGCAGCAGCCCGCTGGTCACCAGCACCAGCAGGGCGAACACGCCCCACAGCGCGATGCGGCGTGCGCGGCTGATCATCCTCGTCCCCCTCGGGTCGCCCGGCCCCACACGGGCCCCCCACATTGTAGGAGCGGCTGAAGCCGCGATCGCGAACCCTGGCGGCGTCCGCGGGTATATGGTGGCGCCAGGGGGGATCCGGGCTGCCGAGGGCAATCACGGAGGAGTCCTGCATGGCCGAGATCACGTTCGCCCCGCCGCCGGCGATCGCCGGTTCGGATTCCGGCATCCGCCGCCTGTTCGATGCGCGGCCGGATACCGCGGACTTCCGCGACCGGATCTTCGAGCCGACCCTCGTCGACATGCCCACCGAGGCGCCGCTGGAAGACTTCATGGCCCAGGGCGTCCCGGTGCTCGACCAGGGCAGCGATGGTGCCTGCGCCGCCTTCGCCCTGGCCACGGTGGCGCACGCGCTGCTGCGCCGGCGCCGACCGCAGCCGGATACCACGCGCATCAGCCCACGCATGCTCTATGACATGGCCCGCCGCTACGACGAGTGGGAGGGCGAGGGCTATTCCGGCACCAGCTGCCGAGGCGCGATGAAGGGCTGGCATCGCCACGGCGTGTGTTCGGAAGACCTCTGGCCCTGGAGCGCCGGCCTCGACCTCGAACCCTATACGGAAGCGCGCGCCCGCGACGCGCTGCGCAATCCGCTCGGCGCCTATGCACGCGTCAACCACCGCGACCTGGTGGCGATGCACGCCGCATTCGCCGAGGCCGGCGTGCTGTACGTCTCCTCCGCCGTGCACGCCGGCTGGGACGCGCCACCCGCCAACGGCCACATCCGCTGGAAGCAGCAGCCGGTACTGGGCTGGCATGCCTACGTCATCGTCGGATACGACCGCCGTGGCCTCTGGCTGCAGAACTCCTGGGGCGAAGGCTGGGGCCGGCAGGGCTACGGCTGGATCAGCTACGACGAATGGCTCGAGCGCGGCACCGATGCCTGGGTGGCGCGGCTGGCGGTCCCGGTTGAACTCGAACGCGCAGGCTCGGCCGCGGTCAGCAACTCGCCGCTGGGCCGGCAGTCGGTGGGTTATTCCCAGGCCGACCTGCGCCCGCATGTGGTGAGCCTGGGCAACAACGGCGCGCTGCGCTGCGAAGGCCGCTTCGCCTGCACCCGCGATGACGTGCGCAACATCGTGCGCCAGGACATGCGCGCGATCACCCGGGGCTGGAAGAAGAAGCGCGTGCTGCTGTACGCCCACGGCGGGCTGGTGCCCGAGGCCGCCGCGATCCAGCGGGTGGCCGATTTCCGCGAGACCCTGCTGCCGCAGCAGATCTATCCGCTGTGCTTCGTGTGGCGCAGCGACCTGTGGACCACGCTCGGCAACATCCTGGGCGATGCAGCCCGGCCGCGCACCGAGGGTGTGTTCGACCGCGCGAAGGACCTGCTGCTCGAACGCATCGACGACACCATCGAGCCGCTCGCCCGCGCCATCGGCGGCAAGGCCATGTGGGACGAGATGAAGGAGAACGCCACGCTCGCCACCACCGCCGTGTCCGCCGCGGTTGGCGGCGGCCTGGTGGAGAACGGCGGCGCGGCCCAGGTCGCACGCCTGCTGGACGAATGGCGGCGCGAGGATCCCGATGTCGAGATCCACCTCGCCGCGCACAGCGCCGGCTCGATCCTGATGGCGCCGCTGCTGCAGCTGCTGACGCGTCCGGGCCAGATCATCGGCGGGCCCGCGCAGGGCATGCTCGGCATGGGCGGGCGCGTGGCCAGCATGACCCTGTGGGCGCCCGCGCTCGACATGGACAGCTTCATCCAGGCCTGCATGCCGGCAATCGAGTCGCGCGCGGTGGAGCGCACGGCCCTGTTCACCCTGACCGACGCCGCCGAGCAGGACGACCACTGCCTGCGCATCTACAACAAATCGCTGCTGTACCTGGTGGCACGCGCGTTCGAGAAGCAGCCGCGCAACTGGATCGACGGCCGCCTGCGCCAGGGCACGCCGCTGGCGGGCATGGCGCGCTTCATCGAAGCCGCCACCCCGGCCGACCAGGCCTATGGCTTCGAACGCGTGCACAGGGCGATCGCCGACGGCCGGCTCGAATGGGTGCTCTCGCCCAACGACCGGCCGCAGGGCGAGGCCACGGCCGCGCGCGCGACCACGCATGGCGGCTTCGACGACGATCCCGCCACCCTGGCCGCGCTTGTGGCCACGGTGCTGGGCAAGCGCCGCAGCGGTGTCCAGGTGGGGCTGCATGCCACCGCGGGTTCGCGCGCACGACGACGCAGGCGATTGGCCCGGGAATCCGCCGATCAACCTGAACAGGTTCAGTAAGCCGCCATGGCGGCCTGCACCCACAGATGTTTGAATGGGGTGAAGGCCGCGTCCCACGCGCCCCATCGGATCAGAATGCCCCCATCCCACACGCCCGCAGTCCGGGGCTCCGGCACCGCGGGCGTGCTCGCGCAGGTGCGTCTTGCCACGCGCGCCACCCACGAGGCGATCGACGCGATGCTGCCCACGGGCCTGCGCGAACTCGACGCCTACCGGCGCTACCTCGGCGCGCTGCTGCCGCTGGTGGAATGGCTGCGTCGCGGCGACCGCAGCGCATGGCCGGAGGACATGGGCGGCTGGGACGATGGCCAGCGCCTGCAGGACCTGCGTTCCGACTGTGCCGCGCTTGGCGTGGACACCACGCCCGCGACCGGTGCGCCGGCGGCCGACTGGCCCTACTGGCTCGGCGGCGCCTATGTGATCGAAGGCTCCGCGCTGGGTGCGCGGCTGCTGTCGCGCGACGTCGACGTACTCGCGCACGAACACCCCGGGGTACGCGAAGCACGCCGCTTCCTCGACCACATCACGCGCGATCCGCCCCGCTGGGGTCGCTTCGTCCGCCTGCTCGACGCATTGCCCGACAGGCATGCGGGGGCAGCGACATCCGGCGCCCGCGATGGCTTCGCCATCGTGCATTCGCGCCTCGCCCCCGGAGGAACCGCGGCATGACGCCAGACCCCAATCGTTTCGAACGCGCGCTCGAGGAATGTGCCCGCGAGCCCATCCACATCATCGGTGCCGTGCAGCCGCCCGGCATGCTGATCGTCTACCACGCGCGCGACCTGCGCATCCTGGCCGCATCGGCCAACGCCGTCGAACTCTTCGACACCGGCGACATGGCCGCGCTGCTGCACCAGCCGATCGACACGCTGCTCGACCGCGCCTCGCTCGCGGCGGTCAACGCGGTGATCGCGCGCGGCGAGAACGGCGCCTCGCAGTTCGCCTGCGCGACCAACGTCGGTCCGATGGGCACGCTGCACGACGTGTCGGTCCACCGCTCGGGCGAGCTGGTGCACCTGGAACTGGAGCCTTCGGGCCTGGGCCACGCGCTGGAAGGTGGCCATGCCATGGTGGCCGGCCTCGACGCCGCCGCCGACAGCAGCGACTTCCTGCCCGGCATCGCGCGCCAGGTGCAGCGCATCTCCGGCTACCACCGGGTCATGGTGTACCGCTTCCTTCCCGACTACACCGGGGAAGTGGTGGCCGAGGCGCTGGCCGGCGACCTCGCCTCCTACGATGGCCTGCGCTATCCCGCCTCCGACATCCCGCCGCAGGCGCGCGCGCTGTACCTGCGAAACCGCGTGCGCGTGATCGCCGACGTCGAGGCCGAGCCGCAACCGGTGCTGCAGTCGCCCGAGCTCGACGGCCCGATCGACATGAGCTTCGACGTGCTGCGCGCGGTCTCGCCGGTGCACCTGCAGTACCTGCGCAACATGGGCGTGCGTGCCTCGATGTCGATCTCGCTGGTGGTCGACGGCCGCCTGTGGGGCCTGGTGGCCTGCCACCACGGTTCGCCGCGGCCGGTGGACGCGCGCCAGCGCACCGCGCTGGAGATGGTGGGCCGGCATGCCTCGATGATCCTCGACGCGTACGAGCTGCGCAGCCTCGCCCGCGTGGATGCCGCGCGCAGGAGCCGGCGTGACGCGCTGGAAGGCCGCCTGCATCGCGCCCGGGATGCGCGCGCACTGCTGCCGGAGATGCTGGAGCTCGCCCTGGGGTCGGTCGAGGCCGATGGCCTGGCGATCTGCCTCGACGGCGCCTGGCATACCGAAGGCCAGACGCCCGACAGCCAGGGGCTGGCGCGCGCGCTGGCCTGGGCCGCGACCCAGGGCCATGCCGGTGCCGTGGCCACCGCACGCGGCAGCGCCTGGTATCCGGACGGCCCCCGGTCGGCCTGCGGTCTGTTCGCCGCGCCGCTGGGGCAGGGCGGAGGTGGCTGGCTGCTGCTGTTCCGCCGCGAACAGCGCCAGACCCTGCGCTGGGCCGGCCGGCCCGACCTGCCGTTCCAGGTCGACCAGCACGGAACGCATATCGGCCCACGCGCCAGCTTCGAAGCCTGGGAGGAGGACGTACAGTCCACCTCCGCGGAATGGACCGGGCGCGATTTCGAACTCGCCCGGCGCCTGCGCATGGTGCTGGAGCGCTATCTTCCCGGGCAGTCCCCGCGCCAGCGGGCCACGCCGGGCGAGGACGCCGGTCCGGACGGCCAGATGCTGCGCTGGGAAGCCCACGAGCAGGCCGTGCGCCTGCGCCGCGTGGCCAAGCTGCTCGATGGCGCCGAGCTGGACCGCGAGCGCCTGCAGCGCATCGACGGCCTGCTGGCGCAGATGGAAGAGGAGCTGGGCGCGCTGGCCGACGCCATGGGCTGAGGCCCGGGGCGCGCGCAGGCCGCGCGGTACAATCGGCGGGATTCCGTTTTTCGCACTGGAACCCGCCAATGAGCGTCCCCGCAAGCCAGCCCGTCGCCGCCACCCGCGACGCCGCCACCCCCCTGCGTTTCGTCACCGCGGCCAGCCTGTTCGACGGCCACGACGCCGCCATCAACATCATGCGGCGCCTGATCCAGGCGCAGGGCGCCGAGGTGATCCACCTGGGCCACAACCGCTCGGTGGAGGACGTGGTGCGCGCCGCGCTGCAGGAGGACGCCGACGGCATCGCGCTGTCGAGCTACCAGGGCGGGCATGTCGAGTACATGAAGTACATGGTCGACATGCTGCGCGAGCGCGGCGCCCCGCATATCCGCGTGGTGGGCGGTGGCGGCGGCACGATCACGCCCGAGGAAATCCGCGAGCTGGAAGCCTACGGCGTCGAGCGCATCTACCACCCCAACGACGGCATGAAGCTGGGCCTGGTGGAGATGATCGAGGACGTGGTGGCGCGCGTCTCCGGCGCCCGGGACGCCGCAGCCGCGCAGGCGCGCGAGCCCGCGACCACGCGGCCCGCGCTGGAAGACGAAATCGCCATCGGCCGCGTGCTGTCGGCGCTGGAAGACGGCGTGTACTCCGAGAGCGAACTGGCCATGCTGCGCAAGCAGTGGGCGTCGGGCGCGGCCGGTCATGCCGGCCCCACGCCCGTGGTCGGCATCACCGGCACCGGCGGCGCCGGCAAGAGTTCGGTCACCGATGAGCTGCTGAACCGGTTCCTCGCCAGCTTCCCCGAGATGCGCATCGCCGTGATCTCGGTCGACCCGACCCGCCGCCGCACCGGCGGCGCGCTGCTGGGCGACCGCATCCGCATGAACTCGCTGCGCTCGCACCGCGTGTACATGCGCTCCATGGCCACCCGCCGCCAGAACGTGGCGACCAATGCCGTGCTGAAGGACTGCATCGGCTTCCTGAAGGGCCTGGGCTACGACCTGGTGATCGTGGAGACCGCCGGCATCGGCCAGTCGGATTCCGAGATCGTGGATCTGGTCGACTTCCCGATGTACGTCATGACCAGCGACTACGGCGCGGCCAGCCAGCTCGAGAAGATCGACATGATCGACTACGCCGAGCTGATCGTGCTCAACAAGTACGACAAGCGCGGCGCCGAGGATGCACTGCGCGACATCCGCAAGCAGTGGAAGCGCAACCGCGTCGCCTTCCAGACGGCGGACGAGGACGTGCCGGTCTACCCGACGATTGCTTCCCAGTTCAACGACCCCGGCGTCAGCTGGATGTTCGCCAACCTGTGCCGCCTGCTGCGCGAGAAGGTGCCCGCGCTGGCCGAGGCCGGCGCCACCGCGCGCTGCAGCTTCCAGCCGGCCATCGACACCAGCCTGCGCGAGCCGCGCGCGACGGTGCTGATTCCGGGCAGCCGCGTGCGGTATCTCGCCGAGATCGCCGAGCAGGGCCGGGCGATCAATGCCTCGATCGCCAAGCAGGCCGAAGCCGCCGACCGCGCCCAGTCGTTCTGGCAGTCGCTGCAGGAACTGGGCGACGAGAAGCTTCCGAAGGCGCTGGACCTCTACAACGGCGAGGACCTGACCGTCGACGGCGACCGCTCGCTGGCGACGCTCCGCCAGCGCTACAACGACGCCGTGCAGTCGCTGACCAGCGAGAACCTGCGCAACCTGCGCGAGTGGCCGGCCCGCCTGAAGTCGATCACCGACGAAGTGAACGAGTACCAGGTGCGCGGCAAGACCATCCGCGTTGAGAACTACCGCGAAAGCCTGAGCCACCAGAAGATCCCCAAGATCGCCGCGCCCACCTACAAGAGCTGGGGCGAACTGCTGACCTTCCTCGGCAAGGAGAACCTGCCGGGCTATTACCCCTACACCGGCGGCGTGTACCCATACCGTCGCACCGGCGAGGACCCGATCCGCATGTTCGCCGGCGAAGGCACGCCCGAGCGCACCAACCGCCGCTTCCATTACCTGAGCGTCGGCCAGCCCGCCGCGCGCCTGTCCACGGCCTTCGACAGCGTCACCCTGTACGGCGAGGACCCTGCGCCGCGCCCGGACATCTACGGCAAGATCGGCAACTCCGGCGTCAACATCCCGACGCTGGACGACATGAAGAAGCTGTACTCCGGCTTCGACCTGTGCGCGCCCACCACCAGCGTCTCCATGACCATCAACGGCCCCGCGCCGATGATCCTGGCGATGTTCATGAACTGCGCCATCGACCAGCAGGTGGAGAAGTACCTGAAGGCCGACGACGCCCGCTGGGCGGAGGCAAAAAAGAAGATCGACGCCTTCTTCGAAGGCCGCGAGCGCCCGAGGTACCACGGCGAACTGCCGCCAACCAATGACGGCCTGGGCCTCGGACTGCTCGGCATGACCGGCGACCAGCTGGTGGACGCCGAGACGTATGCCCGCATCAAGGCCGAGACGCTCAAGACCGTGCGCGGCACCGTGCAGGCCGACATCCTGAAAGAGGACCAGGCCCAGAACACCTGCATCTTCAGCACCGAATTCGCCCTGCGCATGATGGGCGACATCCAGCAGTACTTCGTCGACAACGGCGTGCGGAACTTCTATTCCGTCTCGATCTCCGGCTACCACATCGCCGAAGCCGGCGCGAACCCGATCAGCCAGCTGGCCTTTACGCTGTCGAACGGCTTCACCATCGTCGAGTACTACTTGGCGCGCGGCATGAAGATCGACGACTTCGCGCCCAACCTGTCGTTCTTCTTCTCCAACGGCATGGACCCCGAGTACACCGTCATCGGCCGCGTGGCCCGCCGCATCTGGGCCCGCGCCATGCGCGAGCGCTACGGCGCCAACGAACGCAGCCAGATGATGAAGTACCACATCCAGACCAGCGGCCGGAGCCTGCACGCGCAGGAGATCCAGTTCAACGACATCCGCACCACGCTGCAGGCCCTGTACGCCCTGTTCGACAACTGCAACAGTCTGCACACCAACGCCTACGACGAAGCCATCACCACGCCCACCGAAGAGAGCGTGCGCCGCGCCGTGGCCATCCAGATGATCATCAACAAGGAAATGGGGCTCAACTTCATCGAGAACCCCTGGCAGGGCAGCTTCGCCGTGGACTACCTGACCGACCTGGTGGAAGAGGCCGTCTACAGGGAATTCGAGGCCATCAGCGAGCGCGGCGGCGTGCTGGGCGCCATGGACACCATGTACCAGCGCGGCAAGATCCAGGAAGAAAGCCTGTACTACGAGCACAAGAAGCACGACGGCAGCCTGCCGCTGGTGGGCGTGAACATGTTCCTGCCGAAGGAACATGCCGGCGAAGTGGCCACCGAGATCGAGCTGATCCGTTCTACCGAGGAGGAGAAGGGGCAGCAGATCGAGAACGTGCGCGGCTGGCAGCAGTCACGCAACGTGCTGGCACCGGTCGGGGAGACCGGGCACGGACACGTGGTGGAAGACGATGCCGCGGCGGCGACGGAGCCGCATGACGGGCATGGGCTGGGGTATCTGCAGAAGACGGCGCGCGAGCGCAGGAATGTGTTCGAAGCGCTGGTAGAGGCGGTGAAGACGCATAGCCTGGGGCAGATCAGCCATGCGCTTTATGATGTGGGTGGGGAGTATCGGCGGAATATGTAGTTCGGAAGCCGCTAGGTTTGACTGGTCTCTATAAGCAGGTTTTATTGGATATGCCCACGCCTCCTTCGATTGAATACGCCCCCTCTGATGAACTCTTTTTAGATCCTGCGAATCCTCGCTTGGGTCGTCGAGTTGCTAGCGAGAACCTGAGTCAAGGTGACATTCTTGAGGTGATGAAGGACTGGACGCCCGAAGAGCTCGCAACCTCGTTCCTGGAAAGTGGCTTCTGGCCGCAAGAAGCGCTTATCGTAGTAGAGGAGGAACGATACGGTGCTAATAAGCTTGTAGTTATCGAAGGCAATCGACGCCTCGCTGCGATCAAGCTGTTAAAGCTCGCTAAGGACGGGGAACCCATTTCGCCAAAGTGGCGAGAAATAGCTGCGTCTGGGGAACTGCAAGCCGGGTTCTTCGACGCTATTCCGTACATTAAGGTGGAAAACCGTGCCAAGGTTTCGGCATATCTTGGATATCGGCACGTAACCGGGATTAAGGAATGGAAGCCAGCTGAGAAGGCTGAGTACATCGCAAAACTGATCGAAGACGAAGGCCTCAGCTACGATGAGGTTCGAAGGAAGATCGGAAGTAAAATGCCAGTTGTGCGACAGCACTACATCGCATTTCGTCTCTTGACCCAGATGGATGGCCAGGAATCGATTGACGTCGATGCGGTCGAGCAGAAGTTCAGTGTAATGTACCTTTCCTTACGCACAGCGGGAGTGCGCTCCTACCTCGAAATCGATATGGATGCGTCGCCAGATCGAGCGAAACGGCCGGTTCCAGAGACAGCCCTTCGAAAGTTGGACAACTACGCCAGGTGGCTCTTTGGAAACGCGGACGCTGATCCACTTTTTACTGATTCTCGGTATGTGGACGATTTTGGAAAAGTCCTTGGAAGTGCTGAGGCAATTGAGTATCTCGAGCGGACCGAATCCCCGCGTTTCGAAGTGGCACTTCGCAAATCCGGCGCGGCCGAGTCGCACATCGTAGATTACGTGATGCGCGCTTCTGATAACATTCAGCAGGCTCTCGCGGAAGCTCATGTATTTCGGCGATCGGATGAACTGCATAAGGCGGTGGTCCGTCTGGGTGCTGACGCCATGCAGCTGATTAGCATCTTTCCTGCCATTAAAAGGGAGATTGTGGCGGAGTGGGGCGAAGATGCTAGCGCTTCCTGAAAAGGGGATGGCGTTCTCAAAGAACGTCCACAACGTAAATCTGAATCATCTTTGTGACTGGATTGAGGCTTCATTACTTTTTCGGGACGATTCTCTATCCACAACTGATGTGATCGATCTCCTTGTCGAGCATCAGGTGTATCAGGATCAAGACTTTGCTTCTGAGCGCGTAGCGACTGCTTGGAGCGTAGTGAAGCGTAGATACAGAAACTTGGGCTTCCCCCTTGGCTTGAGAGTGACGGGCAGTCGTCTTAGTAAGGAGGGCGATTGGCAGGAATTTCCTGCATATGCGTTTTGCATGCTATTAACTTGCATCACATATCTTTATCCAGAAAAATTAAAGCCTTATAGAAATATCAATGCCCAAGGGGCGTTGTTTGAGCACCTGGCCGTAGAGTCCATGCGCGCAATGCTCTCGGGGTGGAGCGTTCGCTCCGTGGGATGGTCTCCAACTAACCCTGTAAAATTGAAGGATAGTATCGACGGCATTATAAGCGATCTGCGTGAAGTCGCTAGCAGCGAGATTGATCTGTTTGTGGATTCCTACGCGAATGAGATTGGACTAGACGTTCTCGCGTATCTGCCGTATGTGGACGCGCAGGCTGCGTTACCCGTCTTAATGGTGCAGTGTGCTTCAGGCGGAGATTGGATTAATAAGCGACACACGCCCGATCTGCTGAAGTGGACTAAGATAATTAGCTTTAGTTCCAGGCCTATGAAGGGATTTGCGATGCCCTATGCGTTCGCTGAGCAGCGTGAATTTCGGAAGGAGTCGGTTCCTGTCGGCGGGGTGTTCCTTGACAGGTATCGGCTCCTTGCGCCGAATGATCAGGGTAGCGCTTGGATCTCCGACGATCTTGCGAGGGACCTCGTGGCGTTCGTATCGCCGCGTGTCGACGAACTGCCGGTGGCAGAAGAACTAGCTTAATTAAGAAGGGGGGAGAGCTTTGGTTGGTCGAGGTTTTAGAAGGGGCGCATGCGTATTCCTCTGAATCGGGCGGACTTGAGCGCGATCGGGTGAGATACAAACGAATTTTCAATCGACGCTTGGCAACGATCGATTCTAGGTGTTTCTTGTCACCTTTCAGGATGCGCGTAGGCTTCCCCGTCAAGCCGATGTTTCGAAAGTAAAACCTTCGGAATCCTTCGGCGGATTGACGCAGTGTCGATATCTTCCGCGGGTAGGGGCGGCGCACGTGTGGCTGAAGCGGGAGGCGCCCTTTCGCGTGCTTGGACGATAGCGGGCGCTGCGGGTTCATGAAAACTTCGAGATTCTGCGGAACGGGACTCGTGGCTGCAGGTGCCGTGCCGCAAGTGCCGAGAATCTCGCTGCGGCCGCGGTTTTCTCGCCCTAGTCTGCTAGCTGGGCCAAGAATGAAGTTGGATCGAGTCGGCAATGACTGGAAATCTCGCCGGGCAACCCGAAGAGGCGCGGGCGATTGCGGAAGTCGAACACGCGGTATAGGTGATACGACGGTGTATCGGCTTTAGAGCGTGCTAGTTCATTGCGACTGACAAAGAACGGCGTCAACTCGTCGAACGCGGTTGTTTTGACCTCGATCAGCCGCTCGCCGCCGTCTTCCTCAAATGACAGGACATCGAAGCCCAAGCCGTCGCCCTGGGTGGCCGCAACGTGTTCAATTCGGTCAGCAAGTGTCTTCTTGCCTGCTGCATGGAGGCGTTGAGCTTCCAGTTCCAGCACAAACAGTTCGCCCGCCTCGCCCAGTGAGCGATTGCGAGCTTCCTGGGCCAGGTAGTCGCGGCGGGCAGGGGAGAATCGTGGCGCATACTCACGCGGAGGGTCGTCTTTGAGCTTACGAGGCTTGGGAGGCAAGACCCACGCCTGGTCCAGTGTAGGCAGGTCGATCGCGATCGCGGGTTGCTGGACGGCGTGCTCGGCGGCGGTCTGTAGGGGTGGGTTTTTCTGAAGCTGGGACTCGACCACCTCCAGCAATAGCAACTGGTAGTTCTGCAACGCCTTGTAGCCATTCACCGTTGGCCAGCCCAGTTCGCGCATAACGGCGCTAACGTTTCGAAACTTGTACTCGACGGAACCCTTGCTGCGGCCGTCCAGCCGCTGCATCAACGACTCGATGCGCTCGGATTTGTTGAAGTTCTGTCCGTTCAGTTGGAGGGCCAGCATCTGCAGGTAGTTCGCCACGCATGCCTCTACCTCAAGACGCGACCAGTCTTCCCCAGTTGCCATGTGTGCGCTCCTCCTGGTTCCGCGCAACTAGGACTTGCCCAGTTAACTAACTGTGCAGGTCCAAGATCGCTTCTGCGACGCGTCGGGAACCTGCGACGGGATTGTCTAAGTTGATCGTCGCAGGAAGTTCCACGCGGAAGGTAAGGGACTGGGCGTCCACATGCTGATGTGCGACGACATCATCGCGCCGCAGAACCTGTACGGCTGGGTCTGTCATGTCGTAACCACGAAAGAAGGTCACGGTGAACGGGGTCGTGAACGGCGCCTCGTTGGCCATCGTTGCATGTTCGTATCCGATGCCCGACTCCGAGCCGTACATGGATACGCGCGCGAGGAACTCGCCGACCAAGCCGCTGGCCCCGGTCGCATTGAGGCGTTCGACGATGCTCTTCACCAGAGAGGGGATCGACAGGGCAGGCACGTTGGGCTCTGCCTGGCGCAGACCTATGCTTACGAGAAGCAGGCGCGCTTCCCCGGCGTCGTCATCAGCGGCAGCGGCAGGCTCGATCTGGTGGACGCCATGAATCGCGTGACTTGAAGTGGTGCGAGTTGTGGTCTTTATCTCGACACCAGTACCCTCCCACCTGAGGTCTCTTGCAGAGCGGCGCCATCCGTCCCAAGCCTGGATGATCGGCCCAACGTGGAGATCGTCTGCACGACGGCACAGAGCGTCGAGAAAGAGCAGTTCGCCAGCGAGTCCGAGGATGGCGTTCTCGGAGATCTCCAGACGCTTGATAGCGAGCTCGATCAGAGGTTCGGTGACGGCAAAGGCGCGCTCCAAGTCGGCGTCAGCTCGCTCGCGCAGTAGTTCAGCAGCAATGAACGCCCCGACTTGGTCGAAGTGTCCTAAAGCAGGTAAAAGGATGCGATTGGCACTCAGTGGCGACTGGGCGTCACGGTGCCATGTGTGGTAGTGAATCGCAGACTTCACTGTGCCGGTGCGGGGCTTCAACTGGCCGCCTGCAAGGAACAGTTCCAAGTGCCCACGACTGTTTCGGGCGAGACCGACCACTTGTGCTTCGGTCAACCAGGTGATGGTTCTGTCATCTCCGGCAATTCCCGCCGGGACGGCATTGATCTGTTCGAGAACTACCTCGTAGCTGGTCATGGAAGGTTCCTGGCAAGGACGCTTACCCCAGCACGGGTCGCTGAGAACTGCTCGGGACCTCCCGCAGGCAGGCAGATTCCAACTGCGACCGTGGGGTGCGGGTCGTGCGGATGTTGATTCACATAGAAGAGGATCTGACCGTCCGAGCCGCTCGGTCGCCAGGCCGTCTCGCTGCCCAACGGGGCGGGAAGGTTGCGGTGGTAGTAGTCGAAGTAGACGTCGCCGCGATACTGGCCTGGGCGGGCGTTGGGTTCACTCGCTCCCCAAGTTGTCTTGAGTTCACCACCGGCCACCCTCTTCGTGGTGGCGCGGATGGAGAACGGGAGCTGTGCCAGCGGCCCGTTGGACACCACAGCACCATCCCCGTAGCGAATGCCGACCCAAAAGCGTGGCTGCCCTGTTCGCTTGCGACCCAGGTCGGCGTAAGACCAGAGTTCACCAGGCTGGCCGGTGACAAAGAGTCCCTTGATCGATCGAGTAAGGCTGGCCGACCAAAGCCGAAGATAGGCGGCGATGGAGTAGGGGCAGGCACGCCGGGTCAAGTCCCCCTGTCCGTGCCTTATTGGCGGACGGTAGAGCGGCGGATCTGGGAGTGGGGCGACTGCGTGTGCTCGGGCTTCGATGCGTTTCCAGAGTTCCGCGTAGAAACCCTCGCCACCGGGCTGGTAGGCGGCGAAGGTGAGGCTATCCAAGAGCTCGGCGGCCTCGGTAAGCTCGAGAGGCGTGTCGAGGATTCTGCCTCGCAGCACCTTGTCGACGGTGAGATCGCTGGACGGGCGGACAAAGAGTTCCGCCAAGGCGGCGGCATTGGGATCAGCGCGCTGGCTATCGTTGATAACTGTGACGAAGGGGCGAGCCCCTGGAGACAGAGGAAGGTTCCCGACCCCCGCGATCTTTCCCGTAGCCTCGAAGTTGAGACCCTGCAGGACGGTCGGTTCAGGGGCACTGCTCATCATGCGCTCGGTGATGGCGGAGCGAAGCGCTTCGTCAACGTCGTGGTAGGCGCGAAAGAGTGCGAGTTGGTCGCTGGAGGCGAAGACGCGGCACAACTCGATGTACGACCCGCGGTACCCGAACCAGCGCTGCATCTGCATCTGGGTGTCGGCCAGCGGGTTAGCCGATGAGCGCTGGAACAACGCCGTGGTCAACCCTTCCAGCGTCAGTCCCCTGGCCATGACGTTCCCTGAGACGAAGATCGTACTGAGGTCGCGGGCCGCCCTCCACTTGCCGGTTTCCGGGTCCTGGTCCGGTGCGTACGCAGGTCGGCCGTCAGCGTTAGGGTCGCTGTTGACAACGGTGACCCTAGTCCCCGGGATCAACTCGTGGATGAGCAGAGTTTCGACGGCCTGCCAGTCCGGGAAGGTGTTCGGCGGCAGGACGTCGAACTCCGCCTCGATTGCTCGGGCAGAGTCGAGGTACTTGTGGAGCCATTTCGCCCACGAGGCGGGATCCGTCTGCACGTCGTTCAGCAAGGTATCGGGTAGCCTGGCGTCGCCTTCGTTGAGCAGATTCCGAGCCGTCGCCCGGTCTTGGATCCCTGCCCAGAGCAACACGTCTTCAGCGCCTCGGAAGTGATCCTCGATCGCCGCTGAGGGGTGGTAGAGCATCGAGTTAGGTGGAGCCACGCAAGTGAGGGCTTCGCTCTCGGTGTCGAACCTGGCTGTAATGGCTGACGCCGGGCCAAGCTTGCCGCAGCGGTACAGGCGGATAGCGCCCGCTACAAGGAAGGCTCGGACGGCATCGGCGAGGTCGTGTTGCGCAGATTTGCTCGTAGGCACGCACAGGCCGGCCGATTCCGCACGACGGTAGAAGACCTCACCGCCGGTGTAATAGGAACGGATTCCGACCGGCTCTGGGTAAGTCGCTGAGCGAGGGGCATCGAGGTTGCCAGGGTCAATGGTGTCCACTGGGTGGCCGATGTCGAGCGGAGTGCGAAGAGAGATTATGAAGTCGCGCGGTGCCAGGGGGTTGTGGTCCTCCTGAAGAAGGTTGGCTTGGGGTGTCGCGGTGTAGGCGATATATGTCGAGAACAGGTTGTCGGGGGAACCCTGGGGCGGGTCCCAGAGGTTGGCGATCGCACGCGGGATCTGCTTCAACTTGCCGTAGATGGGGTCCTGCGAGGACTCAACAATGGCATCGAGGATGGAGCCGTCGTCGGCTTCATCATCTAGCACGAGCATGTGGGCGCTGCGATCAAGCTTCTTGACTGTGCTAAAGACGTTTGCGCGGAGGCTTGCTGCCAAGGCATGCAGATGATCGGTCTGCTTCATGGCAACGATGATCAGCGGCTTGCCCTGACTCAAACGTTGGCGGACTTGAGCTGGCGGCAGGCGATAGGTGGTTGTCAGCGGATGCGTCTGCTCCGACAGTGCGATACCCGGCAACGGGCACAACAGGCGGCGTTTGATTTTGTGTACGTTCTCCTCCCCCGAGTCCAACTGCTCCACCAGTCTCTCGTAGGTCTGGCGCCACAAGGAGAGGCGGGTGCCGGCGAGTACGACGATGATGTCAAGGCCGTGGTCGATCGCTAAGGCTGAGACACCGAGCATTGAAGCGGTTTTGCCAGACTGGACGGAACCCATGACGAGTCCGGTGCGTGACCGGTGGAATGACCACTCTGCGGGTTTCGCAGTGTCGGCCGCCAAGATTCCCCGCTCAAGAACATAGCGGGAGTCTGCTTCAACTGAGGCACGCGCTGTGTCGCTCAGGCCAGTGAGCTGAGCTTTGTACCGGGCCCACCACGAGTCCCCCTGCTGGGGAGCGGGCGGATTGAAGTAAACGTGCTCGACGAGTGGGGCGCTTCCTGGCACAGCTCTCAACTCTTCGGCTTGATGAGCATCCGCTGCAACGACGCGTACCCGGAGGACCCGAACTGCTGACGTACGGCCTCAGCCGCTTGAGGAGGGTCAATGCCCAAGAGTTCGAGGAGACTCTTGCTGATCTTGGCGATGTAGTCCCACTGCGTCTTGGTCTGCGTCTTACTGGGGCGCGCCCAGTCCGCGGACTCCTCGCTCGCGGTTCGGATGGCATCGCCGTTCTCGTCTATGCGGTCCTCAATGTCGTCCGGTGAGGCCGCCAAGGCCATGGCAATGCCCACAAGGGAACCCACGAGTTGGAGTTCCTGCCACTTAAAGCCCTTGCCACCGTCCATGAATTTCTCGGACCACAGCTCATTGTGTGATGAGTGGAGTTCGACAGCGTCCACGAGCAGTGAGAACAGCCTAGTCAACGTCGAAGACCGGGCCAGCGGGTGGCCAGGATTCTTCTGAATTGCGATCAGCAGTTGGTCGATGTTGCGACTGGTCGATGCCAGGTCCTTTCCAGCAGTGTCGTGCACCAGGACCGAGATCACCCACGCGAGAACCTTAGTGCGCTTGTAGCGCGTGTCGCCGAAGTTATAGCTCTTCAGCGTCTCACCGAGGCCGCTAAGATTGGGAACATCCGCCAGCGATTCGGCGATGTCGGCGACATTAGTGTTCGGATCGGCGTCGCCTGCGGCGGCGAGAGTGGCGCGGGTGAGTTCGACCTCATGAAAGACCGCGTTACGGATTTCTTCCGCATTCAAGTGCACGCCTTGCTTGTTGTAGAGGCGAAACACCTCATGGATCTGGGCCTGCGTGGCCTGCGTGTACTCGATGACGGGAATGGTGTACTCCACGACGTCCTCGAACAGAGCTTCGACGGTAAGCTGCTGGCCAGCGACGTTGATCTCCCGGCCCTTGATCTGCGTGTAGTACTTGCCGCGGAGAGGCTCGAGATAGGGGCCGACCAGTCCGCCATCTCCGGTCGTACGCAGCTTGAACGGGAAGTAGTAGTCGTTCTCGTCCTTGGCGTTGAGTGCATAACCCTCGAGCACCTTCCACGCACGACGGAAGGCGGGATAGTCGTCGTTGAACAGATCCGTCAGATTTCTGCTACCGAGGTCGTCGAGCCGTCCTTGTTCGTTGAATTTCTTCCCGCTATGCCGTGCGGTGACCTCGGCAACCTTTTGTTTGGCGATGGGGTGCTTTCCCACGAACCGGAGGATAGCTGTCAGCCTTTGCTTGCCATCGACGACCTCGTGCGGGGTAGACGACCCGGTGCGCAGCAAGATGACGGATGGCAAGGGGACGCCCCGAAGGATGGATTCAATTAGGGATTGTCGGTCACCGTTTTTCCAGACGTCACCTCGCTGGTAAGACGGCGTTAGGTTTGGTGACTTCTTCGTGAGTTGGAAGATAGGCCAGACTGCGGCCTTCGCAGTGACCGGTTCCGGACTCACCACATCCTCACTCGCGTCGATCTCGCCCCACGCGTCAGCCCAGGACTGGGTGGCCGTCGCGCGGCTGGTGCCCTTGGTCTCAAGTTCTTCGAGATAGTCGTTCTGTAGCCGACAGGCGGTGTCCACGCGCTCGCTCAGGCGTTCCAGGGCGCGAAGGCTCAGTGGTGGGTGGGCGGTCCCGGGAGCCAGAAGGTCGGTGGAATTGAGTTCGAGTTCAGCGATGAGCGCCTGAAGGAAGGGTTTGCCGCCCGTGAGGGGCAGATCCTCGCTGAGACTCAGCCAGCCTTGAACCTCAGCGAGTTGGTTCATCCATGCGTCGGAGGTGAAGTCCACGTCGCCACTACTGAACATCGAAGACACTGGCAAAACGCCGTCGGGCGTGTCTGAAGCCTCGGAGAGAGTCGCCAACCCGTCCGCCAGGCTCTCCAGCACTTGGACCCGCGGGTCCTCCTCGTCGAAGTCGTCTTCGTGTTCGATGTGGTTGGTCACGCAGTAGCTCTCAATTGTTCAAGGTCGGAGGCGGAACTTGAGATAGGTCGGATCAGCTGGTGCAACAATCGTTCCGCAATTGCTTTGACCACGCGGGAGTTAACTGCGTTACCCAGGGCCTTATACGCATCTAGATCGGACGCGGGCAACTGGATGCTGCCGAGGCACTGAAGTTCAGCGCACTCTACTGGAGTCATATAGCGACGTTTACCGGTCAGATTAGCACCGAGGATAGGCACTTGAGTTTCTGTGAACGCGATCAGGCTTGGGGAGGTCGTCGGGCGCTTGACTCGAAGCCCAGACGCACGCATCTGTAACACGAAGTTGTCGATGTTGCGGTCTTCGCCCTGTGCATTCCACTCCAACTTCTGAAAGCTGGAGTAGAACTCCTGGGGCCTCCATCGTGCGAGCCAAGGATCGATCCACGAGCGGTTGGCTTGATAAAATTCACGGTTCTGTCTGATGAAAGTCTGCTTCCACTGCGGGAAGTGGAAGTCGCCTGCGCGATTCGCGTGGCTAGGTATCCTTCTGATTTGTTCCTCGATTGTGCACTCGAGGGATTGCCCGAAGCTGCCGTTGAGGCCCATCTGGCGAAGACCCCACACAGGTCTGCGAGCCCAAACCCCCGCCGGGGTTTCGGCCTCGTAGGGGTAGGTCGCTCCGAACTCCATCGCCCAGATCGGGAAGGAAGGTAGTTTCAGCGTAGCCGGTGAGCGGCGCAGGAAGTCGCCCCACATGTCGATGGCCCGCATCGTCTGCTCGGGGATAGCCCGTCTGGAGGGTATGTCGTGGCGCAGCACCCAATGGATTGCGGTGGGTTCCTTGTGCTTCGCCGGCCACTGGAAGTGATCGAGCCCCTCGAGCGAACCCACGAAGTAAGCGCGGTCCCGCACCTGCGGGATGCCGAACTCGTGCGGCGAAAAGTGAGCGACGTCTACAGCGTAGCCAAGCAGTTCCAGCATGCGGATGATCGTAGTCTTGGTGCGGCCGCCGTTGTGCTTGAGTATGTTGGGCACGTTCTCCAGGATGAAGTGGCGCGGCCGTTTGACGCGCAGGATGTCGTGCACCTTGAAGAAGAGGTTGCCCTGATTGGTGTCCTTGAAGCCCAACTGGTCTCCTGCTTTCGAGAACGGCTGGCATGGAAAACCCGCGGTAAGGACGTGGTGATCGGGCACGTTGCGGGCGATGATGTCGTCGCTGCTGAGGTCGTTAAGGTCGCCCCAAGCCTCGATGCCGAAGTTAACCTTGTAGAGAGCTTTAAGCGTGGGGTCCCACTCAGCTGCGAACACCCCACGTCCCGCCAATTCATCGAGGGCGACGTGGAAGCCGCCAAGCCCGGCAAAGAGGTCGACGAAACGGAACGCCTCATTACTTGTCCCCATAGTTCCGATCCCGTCCGTTCCCTGCCTGATCAGGCGCAATTGCTCGTTTGTTAGAACTTTCGCATTGTGGCGATTCCCACTATAAAAGTCAGCAGGGGAGTGCTGCTCAGCAGAGATCTGGGCGAGAGACCAACTCGGTAGTGCGATGCCAGTACCCAGAGTGGGTTATAGAATCCGCTGGGAGCATCGCAGAAGCTGAGACGTGCGTCGACGTGTCAGCGCAGCAGGTCGAGCAGCGGCCGAATGCCCGTCTCGCGCACGAAGGCCATCAGGACGTCCATTCGGTAGGCCGGCGCGACTTCCGAGTTGAGCTGGAAACCGATCCGAGGCTCACCCGGCGCATTCGTCAGCAGGGTGGTGTCGAGGAGCGGAGTGGCCGGAAGCGGCACGTCCTCGGGCTGGCCGTCGGGGCGGGCGGCGGCGATGGCGCGGAGGACGTCGCCGCTGGTGGAGAGGGCATCGGTGGCATCGGCGCCCTTGCTCTCGGCCGCCAGCAGCCGGGTCACCTCACGCGCGAGCCGGGCTCCGACTTCCGTGCGCTGGCGGGCATCGAGGGCCGTCACGCTGCGGCGGACGAGGGCGGCCAGGTGGAAGGCGATGCGATCGGGCCCTCCTCTGGATGGAGTTCGGCACGCTGGGCCCGATGCTTTGCGTCCAGCGCCGACAGGGCCTCTTCGAGCCCTTCGGTGATCAGCTGTTCGTAGAGTCCGCGATTGAGTCCCGTCATAGGGTCACCAGGCTAGTAGTGTCGGGTTGCATTGACCCTGCTCGTCGCAGGGCCAAGCCGTGGACTAACGTGAAGCGGCGTGCTGCCCTCATCTCGCCAATCGTGCCAAGTACGACACCGCCTCGATCTCGCATGACGCAGTGATTGCTCCTGCAATATCGAACAATCGCGGCTGTCCTCGAAAATCGAACACGCGGTATAACCGGTAGATCTCCGCGTCCACCTCGGATCGGGCCAATTCGTTGCGGCTCACAAAGAACGGGGTGAGCTGGCCGAAGGCCGTGGTCTTCACCTCGATCAGGCGCTCCCGTCCGCACTCCTCGAAGGAGAGTACGTCGAAGCCCAAACCGTCGCCCTGTGTGCCAGCGACATGCTCGACCCGGTCCGAAAGCATCTTCTTGCCTGCGGCATGCAGGCGGCGCGCTTCAAGTTCGACCACGAACAGCTCACCCGCGCGCCCAAGGGAACGATTGCGCGCCTCCTGCGCAAGATAGTCGCGCTTGGACGCTGAGAAGGTCGGCGCGTACCTGGCGGGGGCGTCCTTCACGCCGGCCGCTTTTGGTGTTGGGACCCATACCTTCTCGGGATCGGCTGCGCTCGCCGTGATCGCCGGACGCTGTACCGCCGCCTGTACGGCGGCCTGCAACTCGTCGTTGAGCGCGAGTTGGGCTTCGACCGCGTCAACCAACATCGCCTGGTAGTTCGCGCGTGGCTTGTAGCCCTCGATATACGGATAGCCGAGGGCGAGCATGACGGCGCTGATGTTCGCGTGTTTGAACTCAACGGAGGCGCGGCTGCGGCCATTGAGCCGCGGCATCAGCGCCTTGGCGTGCTCGGACTTGCTGTAGCGCTGGCCATTGAGCTCCAGCGCCAGCATTCGCAGGTAGTCGGCCACGCAGGCTTCGACCTCCTCGCGGCTCCAGTCAACCCTGTCGGCCATCCCCGGCGTCCTCTTCCCCTGCAGAGGGACTCCAGGGTAGCGCGGGCAGGGCGCAAGGTGAATCGCAGTCATTGAGATCGCCGTACTTGACCATCACTGCCAGGTGGGATCGGAGTGGGTGTGGACAAGAACTTCACAATTTTCGAGTACGTGTATCGGGACGCGGGCAACTTCAAGACGCACGGGAAGGTCCTGCTCACTGGGGCAAGCGAACAGGCCGAGGCCATCATTCGCGGCTGTCTGGAGTGGGGCAACCAGTTCGTGGCTGAGCAGGTTCGTATTCCAGTGCTCTATGAACAGCACTGGGAGGTTGTGGGCGACGGGCCCTCCGATTTGGACCACGCCTTCCACGAGCTCGTTGGGCTTCGGGCGGCCAGTGAGGAAGAAGCCGACGCCCCACCTTGGGGCTCTCTCGACGCGCTTATCGACCGGATGCGCGGGGCCGCGCGCCGCTGGGATGTCACGCTTTCCCCCAACTGCGATTTGTGAGGCTGGGTCGGCTCTATGTCTTGAAGCAGGTCTTCTTCAGGACCGGCAAGGCTCTAGCACTTGAACTCAGCCATTCTCCACCCGTTGGAATCGCTTGCCGCCGACGCATCGTTCGTCAGCGGCAAGTGGTCGGATGGAAGCTGGCCGTGTGCGCGCCGGCGTGACAGGCCGTGCCGCCGGCCTTGCATGGGCGTCGGGCGCGGCGTCTGCTCCTTTCCGAGATCCTCGAACGCCGCGCCCAGTGCTCGAACGCCCGTATAGAGCTCCCAGCGGACGTACAGACCGGTGACGATGCTATGTGCGAGCATGCCGGCGAAGATCCCGAGCCCGATGCGCCACCAGAGGCCTGCGTGGCGGTGGTCGTCATCTGTTCGGAGGCTCGGCCGCCGGGGACGGCGGAACTCGACCTGGCTCACGTCGGCTGAACCGATGCTCGGCTCATCACGGTTTATTCGGCTCATCACGGTTTATTCGGCTCATCGCGCGGCGGCCACGCGGCGGCGCAAGATAAAGTAGCTCGTGACAATGACGGTGGCCTGGAGAACCGCCAACGGCGGAAAGAACACGTGGGTTACCGTCCAGAGGAGACAGACGCCCGCTGCAACATTCAGCCATGTGCGGCCGAGGCTGCGCGCCACCACGAGAATCACTACGAAGAGCAGCTGGTACAGCAGGACCGGGATCGTAAGAATCATGGCGTTGCGGCTCCAGAGTTATTGGTGTGGAACAGGTCGCTGCTGCCACACGCGTCGCATTCCCGATAAAAGCAATCCTTGTGCTTGCGCAGCCGGGGCGAGTGCCCAGGTTTGCAGCTGAACCGTATCGCGGTGTTCGTGCCGCATGCACCGCACTGGAAGTAGTAACCGTAGCGCCCGTACTGGATCTGCCCTGACGCGTCCCCGCACTTCTTGCAGGTGGGGCCGGAAAGCGCCGCAGGCGTTTGGGTTAGCGTCGCGCCGAAAGTCGGTTCTATGCGCGGAACCCGCCGGTTATCTCTCTCCTGGGGAACGGTAACGGCGGACGGTACTGGCGCGGCCTCGGCGAGCCGCACGCCAGGACTCGGACGGTGCAGAGCAACGAGCTGGCGGGCCACGAACTCCACCGTCTCGCCTGAGACGATCTTCGCGGCCATCCGGACCATGCCAATCAGTGGGTTCTCGCTGTCGAAGTCTCGCCAGATCGCCTTCTTGAGTTGGTCCGCCTTGACCACTCTGGAGGTATCGAACTTCTTCGGTCGATCGATACGGGCATTCGGACCGACCAGTACGAATGACTGGAACGCCGGGGGAATCCGCACGCCCAATCGCGTAGGCAGCTCGATGCCGGCCATGACGTCCGTAAGCACCTGGATATGGCGCTCGTTCTGCTCGATGGGCGACGCCATCCCTTCAAAGGTTCGCCGAAAGTTGTTCCACCGTAGAAACTCGCCGTCGTCAGTGATCTTGAGGCCGGCATGGAATTGCTTGGTTTCCAGGACGTAGACGTCCATCCAGCGATTGATCAAGAGGTGATCGATCTGCGCGACCCGGCCGCCGTGTTCAAGCCGCAGGTCATGCATAACGGCCCAGTTGGGCGATTGCGCGTAGTCGAAGTTGATCAGGTAGGCCGAATCCTTTTCGCCCCTGACTCCGGCCTTGCGCCTGCGGAGCTCGTCGGCTGCCTGCTTGGCACTTGTCCCTGTCCCTGTCGCGAGGCGCTCGAGCGCCTCCAGCTGCGCGGTCTGTTCGTCCGCATCCTTGATCAGCATGATCCACCCCCTTCCCTGGGCGCAGGATACCGGAAGGTTGCAGGCGCGAAGTTGCTGGGTGGCTTGAGTGGCGTCGGTCTACTGGGATGAGTGCGCGCATGGCCTGTTCAGGCTTTCTAACGCGCCAGCGCTGCGTAGCTCGTGTCGCGGCGGCCCGTGCTCCGCCACTAACGGAACGACCACGCAAGAAACCGACTCTGCTTCGCCCCCTGCGCCATCGGTACCACCCGGACGTCCGTCGCGCCACACCGATCCAGCCGGCTACGGAGCGGGCCAACGTGCTCCGATCGCGCGACAAGACTGCTGAACCACCGCACCTGCTCCCCGAACGCCTGGCTTTCATCAAGCATCCGCCGCAGGAACGCCGCCTCACCACCCCGGCACCAGAGCTCGTGGTCATGGCCGCCAAAGTTGAGCGCGGGGGCAGCCATGCGCCGCGCGTCGGGGCGGGCCGGCGTACCGAGCTGCCGACGCTTCCGCTGGTTCGCCTCCGCGGCTTCGCTTGCAGAGGCATGGAACGGCGGATTGCAGATCGTGAGGTCGAAGCGGTCGTCCGGGCCGATCACGCCACGGAAGATGCTGTCGCGCCGCGGCTGCCGACGCAGCGCAATCGCCTTGTCCAGCCGGTTTGCCCGCACGATGGCGGCGGCGACCTGCAGCGAGGTCGCATCGATGTCCGTCCCCACGAACCGCCAACCGTACTCGGCGTGCCCCAGCAGCGGATAGATGCAGCTTGCGCCCACGCCGATGTCGAGCACGCGCACCGCCGCGCCACGCGGGATCGCGCCGTCACCGCTGTCGGCCAGCAGGTCCGCCAAACCATGCAGGTAGTCCGCACGGCCGGGGATGGGCGGGCACAGCGCGCCGTCGGGCAGGTCCCAGTGGGCGATGCCGTAGTCGCTGCGCAGGAGTGCGCGGTTGAGCTCGCGCACGGCGGCGGGGTCGCTGAAGTCGATGCTGGTGTCGCCGCGCGGCGTGGTCACCAGGTGCGGCGCCAAGGCGGGGCAGGCCTGCACCAGGCGCGCGAAGTCGTAGCGGCCCTGGTGCCGGTTGCGCGGATGCAGCCTGGATGGGGTTGGCTTCATGGAGGGCGCCAAGCCTAACGCACCCGCACGTTCCTCTGGAGGCATCCGCGGGCGTGCACGACGCGCTAGGATGACCCGCATGGCGAGCCTGCTTGACCAGATCAGGGAAGCCCTGATCGCTTTCACCCGGCTGCAGACGCCTCCGGCGCTGATCGGCGGCCTTGCCCTTGCCGCGCACGATGTGGTGCGGGCCACGCGGGACGTGGACTTCCTTGTCGCTGCCGAGGATGCCGACCGCTTGCACGGGCTGCTGCTGGGGCTGGGGTACGACTGCGTCCACCGCAGTGTCGACGCAGCCAATTACCTGCGTGGCGAAGACGGTCTCGACCTGTTGTACGCGCATCGTCCCGTCGCTAGGCAACTGCTGGCGGATGCCGATGAGCGGGAGACCCCGATGGGGCGGCTGCGGGTGATCAGTGTCGAGGGCCTGGTGGCGTTCAAGCTCCAGGGGTATGTGAACGATCCGACCCGCACCCGCGATCTGGACGACATCCGTGCCCTGCTGCGCAGCCATCTTGACACCGTGGACCTCGAGGCACTGAGGACGTATTTCCGGTTGTTCGAACGGGAGGAGCTGCTTGAAGCGCTCATCGACGAAGTCCGGACATGAGGCTCGCCCCGTCGTCCTCGTGGACGAGGGGGGCGTGCAGCGCCTGCCGGCATCCACGGACCCGATCCAGGCGTGGATCGATCTCATGGAGGTGGTGAGGATGCTGCGCCCCCCCGGCGCTTCGTGCCCGCCCAGCCCGCCGCCGGGTCGGTTCCGGCTGTAGTACGCGGGCGGTTGAAACTGCCGGCATGGTGCTGCTGCGGGCCTGGCTCCCGAACGCGCCGGCATCCCTGCGTCTCCCGGCGCGAGGCACGGAGGCGCGGGATGGCGGAATCATCGTGACCTTCATCGACGACGCGCAGCAGGCCCTGTTACGCAGCCCCTTCCTGCTTCGGCGTCCAGCCACCAGTTGGTATCGGGGCGTTTCCGCCTGGTAGTCGGGGTTACAGGCCGTGGACGTGCAGGATGTTGCCGTCGGGATCTTGAACCAGATGCCGGCGAAGCCCGCGGCGCGGTGCACGCCGCAGTGCGGCACGCCACCGGCGCATGCCGCGGAGCTGCGAGACTGCGCCGGACGGTGTTGGAAACGCGTCAAATACCTGTTCACCGGTCACGAGTAGCGCTTCGCCTGCGTCCTGTGTCTGGCACGGCCGGGCTGGCGGGCCGGTAAGGTGATCTTCAAGGAGCGACGCAATGGATTGGAGAACGTGATGCGCGTGATCGCAAAGGTCTTGGCCGCGCTGGTCGCGCTGCCGGCCATCGGACTGCTGCTCCTGATCGCCATCAACTGGCGTGACCAGCCGCCTTCGGCCGATGCGGAGCGGTTCGACGCCATGCTGCGTGATCGCCCTGCGCTGGCCGATGCGGAGAACGCGTACGTCCATCTCATGCAGCTGGCGGGTCCGGGTGATCCGGCGTACAAGGGTGCGCGAAGCGCGGACGTCGACGCGCTTTCCGCGGCCTGCCAGGAGGTCACGGCGTGCGCGGACGCGCTGGAGAAGCATCCCGACGTGCTGTCCGGCTGGCTGTCTTCGGAGCAGTGGCTGCTGGACCGCTATCGCGGGATGCTGCAAGCCAGCCAGGGCTGGCGGGAACCCGTTCCTGCCGATCTGGACGCGATGTTCCCCGCCTTCGGGCCCGCGATGGACGCGCAGAAGCTTCATCTGCTGGACGCCTGGAGCCGCGCGCGGGCAGGCGATGCCGACGCGGTGCGCGACCTGCTCGATCGCGACCTCCGGTTCTGGCGACAGGTGGTGGCGTCGTCGGACCTGCTGATCTCGAAGATGGTGGCCGCGGATGCGGTGGAACGGAACTTCGAATGGGGCGCGATGGCGCTGCGTTCGCTGCCGGCCGATGCCGTGGACGGCGCCGTGCCGCCCTCGTGGCGTGAGCCGATCACGCTGTCCGAGCGTTCGTTGATGCGGGCGCTGGGCGGGGAATGGAGTTTCGTGGCGTCGACGATTCGCTCGGCACTGGTGACCCCCGAGGCGGGCGAGGACGGGGGAGTCCTGTCGAGCCGCCTGCAGCGCGTGTTCTTCCAGGAGCAGGCCACGCGCAACCTGTTCGCGGCGAATTTTGGGGGGATAGGGCAGGTCTCGGAGCGCCCGTATCCCGAGCTGCGCGATGCGCTCGACTCGGTGGCGACGGGGGAGCGGGGAGGGACGAAAACCTGGCTGCGCGCGTACAACCCGGTGGGCGCCGTGCTTGCCGCCATTTCGCCGCCGGCCTATGTGGACTACGTCGCGCGCGCGGCGGACCTGGAGAGTCGGCGTCGCGTCGCGCTGCTGGCCGCGACCCTGCACGCGACCGGTACGCCACCTGCGGGCGTCGCGCAGGCGCTGGCGGAGACGCCCTTGCGCAGCCCGTACGACGACGCAGCCTTCGGCTGGGACGAGGCCGAGGGCAGCCTGGTGTTCCAGGGCCTGCGGTCGGGAGAGAAGGGGCGGTATGCCATCGCGCTGTATCCGGAGCCTTGAGGGCGGCGGCTGCCGGGCAGCGGCTCGTGGCCAGTGACCTTGAAGCGATCCGCTCAGCCTCCCGCGGATTCGCTGAACTTCATCGCCAGTACCTCGGCCGGCGTCCGCAGGAGCGTCGGGTTCACCTGCATCGCGAACCTGCCCGTCTCCGGATGCCCATGCGACAGCACCACGCCGCACCCGGCAAGCCGTTCGTGCAGCAGCTCCGGGGCCACGCCGGTTGCGGTCATGAAGAAGCGGCTGGTGCCGTTGGGAAGCTTCTCGAACGAGAACATGCGGTCGTCCTGCAGCAGTGCGATCAGCCGGTCGGCCACCTGCCACGCGTTCGCGTAGTCGTCCAGGTAGCCGTCGACGAAGCGCAGCGCCACGGCGGCCGCGGGCCAGGCATTGGGCAGGGCGCCGCCGAACATGCGCCGCTGGTGGTACAGGCCTTCGATGAAGCCGGCATCTCCAGCGAGGATCGCGCCCGAGGCGGCGTTGAAGTGCTTCCACAGCGAGACGTACACGGTGTCGAACAGCGCGCCGTACTCGTGCAGGGACCTGCCGGAATGGAACGGCAGGTTGAACATGCGCGCGCCGTCCAGGTGCAGGCGGATGCCGCGCTCGCGGGCCAGGCCGCAGACGCGGGCGAGCTGGTCGAAGTCGACCATCTCGTGGTGGCGCCGCCGCACCGGCGACTCGATGACGATCACGCCGACGCGGGTTTCGACCCGGCCGCTGGCGGAGCGCGCCAGCCAGCGCTCGACCTCGTCGAAGGGCAGCGTGCTGCTGCCCTCCGCCAGCGGCACCAGGTTCAGCCCGCTCAGGGTCTGGGCGCAGTCGCCGCTGTCGTTGTAGAGGTGGCTTTCCGCCTGCACGAGCACGCGGCGGTCGTGGCCGGCGAGCTTGCGCACCGCGAGGTGGTTGGCCAGCGTTCCGGTGGGAAGGTAGATGGCGTCCTGCTTGCCGAGCAGCCGGGCGAACCTGAGCTCCAGCTCGCGGACGACGCCGCCCCGCGAGTAGTTCTCGGCCGTGAATCCATCCTCTGCCGCGACCTCGGCCAGTAGCGCTGCGTATTCCTGCGGGCCTAGCCCGAGGCCGTCTGACGCGAAGTCCACGGTCGTGGGGGCGGGGCGGCCGGCACGCGGCGCCACGGGCGCGGCGTTGGCGGGCAGCAGCGGCGACGCGGCGGCAAGGCCGCCGACGCCCAGGAAGCGGCGACGGTCCATCAGGTTGCCTTCTTCCGCCGCGCCACCCAGCCGTCCAGCTGGTTCGCGAAGGCCTGCCGGTCGCGGGCGCCGAAGGCGGCGGGGCCGCCGGTCTGCACGCCGGCGCCGCGCAGCTCTTCCATGAAATCGCGCACCGACAGGCGCTCGGCGATGTTGTCCGGGGTGAAGCGCTCGCCGCGCGGATTGACCGCCTCGGCGCCCTTGGCCAGCACGCGCGAGGCCAGCGGGATGTCCTGGGTGACGACCAGGTCGCCCGGGCCGGCGCGCTCGGCGATGGCGTCGTCGGCGGCATCGAAGCCACCCTGCACCTGGATCGCGCGCACGAAGCGCGAGCCGGGCGTGCGCAGCCACTGGTTGGCGACCAGGGTCACCTGCACCCGCGTGCGCTCGGCGGCGCGAAAGAGGATCTCCTTGACGGGGCCGGGGCAGGCGTCGGCGTCGACCCAGATCCGGGGCGGCTGGGGCGAGGTGTCGGTATCGGTCATGCGGCGATGTTAGCCGCTGGCCGGGCCCAGGCCGGGCTCATCCCGCACCTGCCTGATCAGCGCGCAATCTCGAACACCGCCGACACCCGCTCGGTGAAGTCGATCTTCGGCTGCAGGTAACGTCCGCTGTCAATGCGCGAACCCGTGACCTCGATCCGGTCCAGCGTGGTGTTCCCATACCCGTGCGCCTGCATCGAGTTCAGGCTGTTGATGCTGTACACAGGACCCAGGCGGCCTCCGAACGCCACCGCCAGCCCGCCTGCCTTCTCCCGGGCATCCGCCACGGCACGCGCACGGGCGTCTTCGCGCAGGCGCGCCTCCTGGCTGGACTTGAAGCTGACGTCGGACACATCGGTGAAGCCCGCCGCCAGCGCTGCGTCCATCCAGGCACCCAGCCGCTCCAGGTCGTCCAGGCGCACCTTCACTTCGCGGCTGGCGACGTGGGCCGAGGGCAGCCGACGGTCGTTGTCGTCGTACTCCTCCTCTTCCCGCAGGGCGAGGTCGGAGGCGGTGACGTCATCGGGGGCCACGTCGAAATCGGGCGCGACCTTCAGCAAGGCGGCGACTGCGCGGTCCACCACGCGCTTGGCTTCGCCCGCATCCGCGGAGCGGTACCGCGCGACCATGGACACGGTGACCGAGTCGGGTTCGACGCTGACCAGGCCTTCGCCCTGTACGACCACGTGCGGGGCGTCGGGCAATGGGGTGCCAGCCACTAGGGCGGCGGGGGACAGGGCAAGGAGTGCGGCGATCATCCATGTGCGCATGGCGGGGCTCGTCTTCAGGCGGTAGGGAGGGTTCGGCTCGCCATGCGGCTTCTCAGTCGAGTGCCTGCAGGGCGGTTTCGATGGCGGCAACGTCGGGATGATCATCGCCGTGTGCCTCGCGCAGGATGGCCAGGGCCAGCGTGTAGCTCTCCCGGGCATCGGCGATCGCGCCAAGGTCCTTGTGGCTGGCGGCCATGTTGGCGAGCACCGTGGCGATGGCGGGATGTCCGGCGGGGAGGGCATTGCGCCGGATGTCGAGGGCGCGCCCATAGAGCGCCAGCGCGTCGGCATGCTGGCCTCGCGCATCTGCGAGGGTGCCCTGGGTGTTCAAGGTGTACGCGAGGTCGGGGTGGGAGGGCCCCAGGTTTGCCTGCTCCGTGGCGAGTACTTCGTCGAGCATCCGGCCCGCTTCTTCGAACCTGTCCGTCCGGGCAAGGAGGTCGGCCAGGTTGGCCTGCACCTTCGCCCGTTGCAGCGCGGGAATGCCTGCGTCCGCCATCAGCGCGAGTGCCTCCCTGTAGGCCTGCTCGGCTTCGGGAAGGGCGTCCAGCTGGTGCCGGACCAGGGCGAGCGCGGCGAGGGCTTCCGCTGTTTCGGCATGCGTGGGGCCGTACGCCGATGCGCTGGTCCGGTACGACTCTTCGAACCATGGCAGCGCGCGATCAAGCTGCCCCTGTTGGCGGTGCAGTTCGCCCAGGTTGCCCATGGCGGCGACCAGGTCCCCGGGATCGACATCCTGAGTGCGGCGCAGTGTGGCCAGGGATGCTTCGAAGGCTGCCGTGGCTTCGGAGAAGCGGCCCAATGCAAGTTCCGCGGCGGCATGCAGGCTCAGTGCTGCGCCCGCTTCGCGGGTGTCCGGGCCAAGGGTCGCCGTCGCCTGGGAGTGGGCGAGGCGCGCGAATTCGGACGCGTCGGCGTATGCGGCACGCTCGTACGCGTGGTGGGCCTGGGCATACGCCAGGTCCCAGCTGGCCGGGATGGAGGCCGTGGGTGCGTCGGCGGAGCGATCCATGGTCGCGCATGACATCAGGAGGCATGCGAGCAGGAGTGCAACAATCGCTGTCCTGTTCCTGGTTGGTCCGCTCAAGCGCCTGGCCTCCCCGTTTCCCTGCGGGAGAATAGCCCAGCCGCCTGGGGCAAACGTGGTGAGATCCAGGAACGAAACGAGTCGGTACAAGTGGGGAGCAGACACGCGCACGCTCTGCCTGGTCCCGGCACCTCAACTGCACACGCATGTTTGCAGCCTGCTCGCCTACAGGTTGGCCACGCGGTCGGGCGTGATCTGGACCTCTTCTCCCCGCACGATGAGGTAGCCACCGTCCGCCTGGCGGACCAATGCGGGATATGCTCCAACCGGGGACAAGGGGAGACATCATGGAGACAACCATCCGCACGGCGCTTGCCGCCGCTCTGCTGGCGCTCGCCGGCCTTCCGGCCATTGCCGCCGACGAGCCGACTGGGGGCGGGCCAGACCCAGCCGACAGCGCGGAGGCGGCAACTGCCGTCGACCCGGACGCCCAGGCCCTCGCGGACTCCGACGCCGCCCTGCGCGCGATCGAGGCCACCGGCCGCAGCATCTTCGAACACGACCGCGCCGCGGCCGTGGCGACCGACGTGGCAATGGCCCAGAGCGTCTTCAAACGCGACAAGCGCGTGCGGGGCTGGCTGACCGAGTCGAAGGATGGCGGGATCGTCGTCACCTTCATCGACGAGACGCCGAGCGCGCTGTACCGGGTGCTGGTCTCCGCGGAGGGCCAGCCCAGCCCGTTGCTCCCGCTCGACGCGCCGGCACCGCTGAGCGCGTTCGAGTCAGGTGCGGCGACAGCGCGCCGCCTCGCTTCGGAATCTCCCTTCCAGGGCTGTTCCGAGAGCTATAACGCCGTTGTACTGCCGGACGCCGCGTTCGACGGAGGTTGGGTCGTCTACCTGCTTCCGGGAACCACGCGCCACGACGTGGTGCCCCTGGGCGGAACCTACCGCATGGAGGTCCGCGATGGGGCTGTCACGGCGCAGCGGGGCTTCACGCGATCGTGCATTGCGCTCAACAGGGGGCCGAATGTGGGTGCCACGATGATCACCCACATCCTGGACTCCGTGCCGACAGAAGCACACGTGCACTGGAGCCTGTGGTCAGGCACGCCGATGTTCGTCACCACTGACGGCGGTATCTGGAAGATCGAGGAAGGGCGGGTGCGGGCGCTGCCCCGCGACGAGGATTGATCGGTCGGGCACTTGGCTGCACCGACGTCACTACCCCGGCTGATCAACGCCCGGCCGCATGACGCGCAGCCCCTGGTAGCTTCAGGAGCAGTGGGGCGCTCAGTACCCCCGCTGCTTCTCCACCCATGCGTCGAGCATGGTACGCAGCTTGTCGGAGGCCCCCCGGATCGCCTTTTCCACGTCTTCGTCTTCGTGGCTGGCGCCGATCGGGTCGCCGTGGAGCGGGCGGGCCTCGAGTGCACAGCGCTTGTTCTGCGGACCAGCTTTGACGTGCGAGTTGGTGTCCGAGAGGTAGACCTCGAGCCGGGTCAGGCGGCTCGAAAAGCGGCCCAGAGTCTGCTCGACCATGGCGCTCACGCGCTCCTCGAGGGCGTCGGTGCCGGCAATCTGGTTGTCGGTGTTCAGCTGGATCTTCAATCGCGTTCTCCTCTGCGTGTTCAGTGGTGCGGCGGTTGCCACCTGACTGGACTCTACGAGAGCGCTTGTGGTGGCGGCTTGAACTCCGCCGCGCTAGCGGAACGTCCACGCAAGGAACCGGCTCTGCTTCGCCCCCTGTGCCATCGGCACCACCCGGACGTCCGTCGCACCGCACCGGGCCAGCTGCGTACGGAGCGGGGCGACGTGTTCCGAGCGGGCAACAAGGCTGCTGAACCAGCGCACATGCGCACCGAAGGCCACGCTTTCATCGACCATCCGGCGAAGGAACGCGGCCTCACCGCCCCGGCACCAGAGCTCGTGATCGTGGCCGCCAAAGTTGAGCGCCGTAGGTGCCGTGCGCCGCGCGTCGCCTCGCGCAGGGGCACCAAGCTGCCGCCGCTTGAGCTGGTTGGCCTCCGCGGCCGCGCGCGCGGAGGCGTGGAACGGCGGATTGCACATCGTGAGATCGAACCGGTCGTCCGTCCCGATCACGCCGCGGAAAATGTTGTCGCGCCGGGGTTGCCCGCGCAGTGCGATCGCCTTGTCGAGCCGGTTCGCGCGCACGATGGCGGCGGCGACCTGCAGCGAAGTCGCATCGATGTCCGTGCCCACGAACCGCCAGCCATACTCGGCGTGTCCCAACAGCGGGTAGATGCAGCTTGCACCAACGCCGATGTCGAGCACGCGGACCGCCGCGCCACGCGGAATCGTGCCGTCGGCGCTGTCGGCCAGGAGGTCAGCCAGGCCGTGCAGGTAGTCGGCGCGGCCGGGAATGGGCGGGCACAGCGCGCCGTCGGGCAGGTCCCAGTGGGCGATGCCATAGTCGCTGCGCAGGAGGGCGCGGTTGAGCTCGCGTACGGCGGCAGGATCGGCGAAGTCGATGCTGGTGTCACCGCGGGGCGTCGTCACCAGGTGCGCCCCCAGGGCGGGGCAGGCCTGCACCAGGCGCTCGAAGTCGTAGCGGCCCTGGTGCCGGTTTCGCGGGTGCAGCCTGGGTGGGGATGGCTTCATCAAGGGCGCCAAGCCTAACGCACCAGCTTTCGCCCCGCCGTCCCTCAGTCGCCCAGGATGCTCGTGATCAGCCCGGACGCAAGTTCGATCATGTAGTAGGTATCGTCCCGCGGGTCAGGATGCACGTAGGCGTAGCCTGCCGGCGGCGCAGCCAGCCCATAGCTGCGGTAGTCCTGCACGTAATAGCGCGGCTGGCGGTACTCGACGGGGAGGTGCTGGCCGCGCGCCCAGCGTCGATAGGCTTTTTCATCTTCCCGGACCGCCTTCTCATACGCCTTGCGGGCGCGGCGCTCGGCCTTCTCGCGCTGCTTCCAGTAGTCGCGCTCGGCCTTCTGTTGCTGGTGGCCATGGCGGTCATGGCGGTGGTTGTCCCGCGCTTCGGCAATGCCGGAGGCGGAGAAGGAAACAGTGGCGAGCGCGGTGGCGAGCAGGAGAGGTTTCATGTCGGCGACCCCGTGGGTTGGATGGACCGGCATCCATGCTGTCGGAGGCGAGGTGAATGTACGGCGGACGGACGCACGGCAGGGTTCCCTGGTGCAGGTCGCGCTCATGAACGTCAAGCCGACGTCGCGACATCGTTGCCCGGTCATGGCCTGGCAGGCCCTCGGCGAAGCGCGCCGCTGCACGCACGGCACACCGGCGCGCCGGCGCAGCAGCCGCCTTGATCATTGGGGCGTCAGTGCCGGAACCAGCTGTGCAGGCGCACCAGCAGCAGCTCGACGTCGGTCAGCGCGGCACGTTCGGCGCGCAGCCGTACCGCGAGTTCCGGCACGTCGGTGCTGATGTCGTCCACGCCCAGGTCCATGTAGCGCGCCATGCGCACCGGGTCGTTGACCGTCCAGGCCTGGAGCAGGTAGTCGCGGCGCCGCGCATCGGCCACGGCATCGGCATCCACCTGCAGGTGGTTGAGGCCGAGCATGTCGAAGTCGGTGCGCCGCGCGGTGCCGGGCAGCGCGGCGTTCGCGAACAGGGCCAGCCGGGCCCCGGGGGCGGCGGCGCGCGCCGCGCGGACCAGCTCGGGGGAGAGCGAGGCCAGCACGACGGCATCCTGGTAGCCGCTGCGGCGGATCTCGCGCAGGGTGGCGGCGAGAAGCGCATCGGCGTTGTCCGCGTCTGGCTTGAGCTCGACGAGCGCAAGCGCGCGGCGGTCGATGAAGGCGAGGGCTTCGGACAGCGTCTGGATGCGCTCGCCCGAAAAGCGGGGATCGAACCAGCTGCCGATGTCGATGTCGCGCATGTCGGCCAGCGGCGTCCCTGCCACGGGGCGCGGGTCGTTGGCGACCCGGCGGAAATCGCTGTCATGGAACACGATGACGGCGCCATCGGCGCTCAGCCGGACGTCGAACTCGATCGCATCAGCCCCGGCGTCGATCGCCGCCTGGAACGATGCGCGGGTGTTTTCCGGCGCCATCAGCGCGGCGCCGCGGTGCGCGGTGACGGTCACCTCGCGGCGCAGGTTCATGCTGCCCACCGCCATGCTGGCCTGGACCAGCGCGATCACCAGGAACGCGGCTTCGGCACCCCAGACGAAGCGGCCCGGGTGGTGCGGCGTGGCGTCCACCGCGCATGCTCCCCGCGCGCCGCCCAGGCGGTGGAACAAAGCGCGCACCAGCAGCGTGTTCGCAGTGGTGCCCAGCAGCAGCGCGCCCAGCAGCGTCGCCGCGTTGAGCGTGAGGTAGACGACCATCCCGGCGCTCAGCACCAGGCGGTGCTGGGGCAGCCAGTCGAGCAACGGGTTCGCGGCCTGCTGGTAGAGCCAGGTCACGGCCAGGGGCAGGGCGGCGACCGTGAGTGCGACGCCCACCACCAGCGTGGCGATGCGCAGGTGCCGGCCGCGCGTGAGCGTGCGGCTGCGACGCAGCGCGCCGAGCGGTGAGTGTCCTTCCAGCACCAGCGCCGGCGTGGCGAGCAGCCACCGGAAGTACAGCGTGGCGTGCAGCAACAGGCCGATCACGAGCACCGGCAGGAAGCCGCCAAGGAACCACCAGAGTGCGGCCGGCCGCGCCACCAGCACGAAGTAGGGGTCGTAACCGCGGAGCAGCAGCCAGTAAAGCGCGGCGCCGACCACGAGCCACGGCAGCGCCAGCACGGCGTGTGCGGTCACCTGCAGGACGGTCAGCAGCGCCAGCGGGACGGCACGCCGCAGCATCCCCAGTAGCGCCGCCGCCGCGGTGCGGTAGCGGCAGCCGTGGCTGGCGGAGACCAGCAGCATGCCGGCCTGCTGCAGCATGACCACGTACCAGGACAGGGCGGCGGCCAGCATCAGCCAGGTGAGCGCCAGCAGGTTGTCCAGCACGCCATCGAGGTCGCCCGCGAAGGGACGCTCGATCCAGTGCAGCAGCGCCGCCAACGACCAGGTGGTCAGCGGCGCGGCCGCCACCGTCGCGAAGCCGGTGAACAGCAGGTACCAGGCCAGCATCGGGCGCAGGTGGCGGCGCAGGTCGCGCCGGATGTCATGCACGAGGATGCCGCGCAGGAGGGCGCGGTCATCGGGAGCGGCGAGGGGCGCAGCGGGCGTGGCCGGGGCGGGCATGCGCAAAGTGTTGCACGTGGTGTTGCGATGGACAGGTCACTGGCATGCCTGTCCGGGGCATCCGGGAAGTGTCGGGGGAGGGACTCCTCCGGTGGCATCGCGCGGCCGGAATGCCATTACGATGGCGCGATGAAACCGACGATCCTCCCGCTTCTCCTGCTGGCCTCCGCTGCGTCCATCGCGGCGGAGCAGTTGTTCGAACCAGCGCCGTGCCTCGTCGGGATCCCCGGTGTGGAGGGTCACGTCGAAGCCGTTCTTCGGCTTGTCGATGCCGGGCGCCCAGTCCACGTCCATGTCGGCGCCCATGAGGGCCTCGTCGCCGACCTCCAGCCAGGCGTGCATCAGCCAGTCGCGGTGGCGCTCGTCGAGGGGCATCCCGCCCGCGGGCATGCTGCTGTAGGGAATGGCGGCGGTCAGCTGGCCACCGAGGACCCGGGCGTAGAACTCGAAGGCCTCGCGGCACTGGCCGCGGAAGCTCAGGCTGGTCACGATCTTCATCGCGTCTCCCGTGGGGATCCGGGTGGGGGTCCCGTCACTGGCTACGCCCGGGCGCGTTAGCCGCGGGTCGAGACCCGGCTGGCTGCAGGTTGTGGCGTGTGCCGCAAGGGCCTTCCCGACGGATCGCGCTATGCTCCGCCACACGCGGGCGGGGGCCCGCGCCAACCAGGGGAAATGCGATGTCCAGGATCTGGCAGGCGGTGCTCGCCGCGGCGGTCTTGCTGTGCGTGGGCCATGCGTTCGCGGTGCCCGGCACGTTCGTGCTCGATGACGGCAGCTATTCGATCACCGTCGAGGAAGACGGCGTCAATCTTGTGGTGGTGGAACCGAACAAGCGCTCGGTCTACACCCCCGACGGCAGCGGCGACTACGTGTTCCACAACGCCAATACCGGCTCTGACTTCTACCTGCGCGTGATCGACGCCTCGACGCTGGAGGCGGGCCGGGTCGGTGGTGGTCCGCCCTCGATCCTGAGGAAGGTCGACGTGGTGGGGGCGATGGCGGCGGTCGAAGCCAACGACGCGCAGATCGCGGTGGCCGAACGCTACGCGGCACTGGCCGAATCGGATCCCGACAACGCGCAGGCGTGGACGATGTGTTCGGCGGTCGCGTTCAAGCGCGCGATGGGCGAGGGCGGGGACTTCGCGCAGTACGCCCGCCAGACCGCGCAGGTCCTGCAGTTGATCCTGACCAGCCCGGGCAACCCCTGCGCCGACGCCATCCCGGCGCAGTACTGGTAAACGCCAGCGGCGGTTGAGTCACCGCCAACCACACACACGTCGCGGCCTCGCAGGTGCGGGGCCGCCATACCGGATCCAGGAGAGAAACAATGGGACTCCTCGACGGCCTTCTCGGCAACGCATCCAAGATCGACCCTGCACAGATCCAGCAGGAGTTCGCCAAGGTACTCGCGCCCGGCGAGCGGGTGGAACACGCCTACAAGCTGATCCGCGACTACTTCGTCTTCACCGACAAGCGCTTCGTGATCGTGGACAAGCAGGGCCTGACCGGCAGCAAGGTCGAGTACCACTCGATCCCCTACCGCAGCATCACCCATTTCAGTGTCGAGACCGCCGGTTCGTTCGACTTCGATGCCGAGCTCAAGGTCTGGATCTCGGGCACGCCCACGCCGATCCAGAAACAGTTCAACAAGCAGCTGAGCATCTACGAGGTGCAGGCGGTGCTGGCCTCGTACGTGCTGCGCTGACCGTCCGGATCGACGGGAGGTCGGCCGCCGCCCCCGATGGTTCGCTCCGGCGGCAAGCTTCAGTCCTGCGCGCCATCCGGCATCAGGATGACGAAGGGCGCGCAGGAGCGGGTCGCGCATCCGAACAACCGGGTCTCGCCCATCGCTCGCCAGGTGCTGGTCCCGGCCGCGTTGATTTCGAATGCCCATTCGCGTCCGTCGGCATCCAGGCGGCCACTGATGGTGCACGGCAGCCACGAGAAGTCGTGCAGCGCGCCCTCTTGCAGCGGCTGGCTCAGGCTGAAGAACCTGGTGACCTGGTCTGCAGTGAGCGACCACGCCTTGCAGGCCGACTCTTCGGATCCAGAGGGCGGGGCCCCGTCGACGGGTCGGTATGGACCGGAACGAACTGCGGACGCAGGCAGTGATCGACGCGGTCTGCATGCGACTCGAGCCCCTGGGTGACACGCTGGGCGTTGTCGTCAACCTGCAGAGCACGGCCGCGCGCACGGGAGAAGAGCAAGCGACGCTGAGCCGCAACTGCCAGCTCCAGCCCGGCGACCGGGCGTTCCTGCAGCGCACGCGCCATGTCGACGTGGTCCCTGCCGAACTGCGCGCGCAGCAACGTCGTGACCAGGCCTGGGCCGATGCGCGTGGCGACCGCCGCCGGGAGGCCCAGGAAAGCCTGGACATCCTGATGGAGTCGACGCCGGAACTGGGCGAAGACCCGAGGCGGAGATAGCGGCAGGCGTCGCGCGCTGCAAGACGCCGCGATTACCGCAAGAGGCCATGCCGGCGGTGCCAGTCCTCGAGCGATTCGTCGGGAAAGCCGTCCATCCGGAGGTCGTCTTTCCCTTGCGGCACCCGGACCCAGTTCGCCTTCGATCCGAGCAGCATGTGCACGCGCTCCGGCGCTTCTGGCAGGGATGTGTCGATGGCCGAGGCGTGCGGATGGACCAGGTCCGGCCACTCGGGGTCGAAGAGCCAGAGCGCACTTCCGCAGCCGGTGCAGAAGTGGCGCTGGGCGGAACTGGTCCGGCAGCCGCCATCATCGTCGCGGATCCGGGCCTGGTAGACCCCGAGGTGCTCGCGGCCTTCCACCTCGAGTGAGTCGGCGCGCGCACCCAGGTTGACCGCGCTGCCGCCGCCGCCCGCGGTCTTGCGGCAGATCGAGCAGTAGCAGTGCAGGAATGGCACGGGCGCATGGGCCTCGCACGTGAATCGGACGCTTCCGCAGTGGCAGGAACCTTCGAGTCGCATGGCGGCACCTCGGTCGTGGGGGCGACCGCCAAGCTAACGCATGTGCCCATCAAGCCTGCACGAAGGGTTGCTCCACCCACTGGTCGCGCCCCTGGCGCTTGGCCTCGTACAACGCTTCTTCGGCGATGCGCACCATGCGTTCCCAGTCCGCGGCTCCGTCCGCAGTCCACGCACCAGGTTGCTGTGCATGGCGGGCGTATTGCCGGTATCGAAGGCCACCATGCGGCGGCCATCGAAACGCGCCAGCCCGGTCATCGACCCGATCCAGAGATAGCCCTCGCTGTCCTGGGCAAGCTCGTAGCCGCCGGGGAAGGGCAGTCCATCGCTGAGGGACCATTGTTCGTGCGCATGGCGCGCGAACGGGCGCCCGGGATCCAGCGCGTAGGCATCCTCCGCGGCGCCGGCCGCCAGCAGCACGGCCACGAGGAGCAGGGCCGCGCACCTGGACCAGCATGACTTCCATGGCAGTGCCCGGCTGGCCCTGCCGCCTGCGGCGCCCCCTGTCATCTCCATGTCCGCGTGCGTTGCTCCATGCGTCGGCGCGCGGTGGCGCCTGTCGGCAGTGTGCCGGCAAGTGCGCACGCTTGTCACACGGGTGCCTCCCGCGGCGCATCGGCTACGTGCCGGGCTTGCTGGCGGGCGGTCGCGCCAGGCTCGCGACGATGGTGGTGGCCAGGATCACCGCCACCGCGGCCAGCGACCACGGCACCGGGATCTTGTAGACGTCGATCAGCAGCATCTTCGCGCCGATGAAGACCAGCACCACCGCCAGCCCGTAGGGCAGCAGGTGGAAGCGCTCGGCCATGCCGGCCAGCAGGAAGAACATCGCGCGTAGGCCCAGCACCGCGAAGACGTTCGAGGTCAGCACGATGAACGGGTCGGTGGTGATGGCGAAGATCGCGGGGATCGAATCGACCGCGAAGATCACGTCGGTGATGCCGATCATCACCAGCACGATGAACAGCGGGGTGAACTTGCGGCGGCGGCCTGCACCGAGCCAGAGCGCGCTGCCGTGGTAGCGGCGTACGAAGGGCACGTGCGCGGTGAGCCAGCGCAGCACCGGGTTCTTCTCCAGGTCCGGCTCCTTGCCGGCGGCGAACCACATCTTGACGCCGGTCAGCAGCAGGAAGGCACCGAACACGTAGAGCATCCAGTGGAAATGCGCGATCAGCGCGGCGCCGGCGAAGATCAGGACCGCGCGCAGCACGATCGCCAGCAGGATGCCGATCACCAGCACCCGCTGGCGCTGGACCTCGGGCACGGCGAAGTAGGTCATCAGCATCAGGAAGACGAAGATGTTGTCGACCGCCAGCGCTTTCTCCACCAGGTAGCCGGTCAGGAACTCCAGGCCCACGCGCCGGGCCTCGTCGGGGCCCGCGGTGTCGCCCACGTACCACCACAGCGCGGCGTTGAAGACCATCGCCAGGGCCACCCAGCCCAGGCTCCACCACGCGGCTTCCTTGAACGTGACCCTGTGGGCGCCGCCATGGCGCATCAGCACCAGGTCCACCATCAGCGCGACCAACACCAGGCCGGAGAAGCCGGCCCACAACCAGACGTTGCCTATCGTTTCCATCGGGGATTCCATGCAAGGGGAAGGACGGCCGCGGACGCAGGCCGCGCGGATTCCTTGCGTGGGGATCCGGGGACGCACCTTCGCCATTGCGGCGAAGGTCTTGCTCACAGCCCGGTGGGCTGCCGTGGGACCGGGGCATTGCTGCCCGAAATGACGGCCGACACGCTGGGAGCTACTCCCCTTCGGTCGGGGAGTGTGCGGGGGTGGGCGAGGGTGGTCAAGCGGGCGCAGCCACGCTGGCCGAGCGTTCGGGTGGTCCGCGTTGACCTGGCATCGGCCGCACTGTTGCCGACCAGCCTGCTGGCCGCGCTGCAGGCCGGGACGCCGCCCCCGCCGGACCTCTCCACCTGGGAGGCCGTGCGCGCGCAGTTCCCGCTGGATCCGGCGTACATGCACATCGCCAGCTTCTTCCTCGCCAGCCATCCGGTACCGGTGCAGCAGGCGATCGACACCTACCGCCACGCCATCGACCGCAATCCCTTCTTCACCGTGGAGCACGGGATGTTTCCGAGGGTGCGGAGAACCTGCACGTGCAGGTACAGGCGGAGATCGCGGACTACCTCGGCGCGCGCCCGCAGGACGTCTGCCTGACCGGCAACACCACCACCGGCCTGGCCCTGGTCTACCAGGGCCTGCCGCTGCAGCCCGGCGACGAAGTGCTCTGCACCACGCACGACCACTACGCGCACCACGAGTCGATCCGACTGGCGGTCGAGCGTGCCGGCGCAAGCATGCGCATGGTGCCGTTGTTCGAGGACGCGGCCACGGCCAGCACCGACTCGATCATCGGTGCCCTGCTCGAGGGCATCGGCGGGAAGACGCGCGTGGTCGGATTGACCTGGGTGCACTCGGCCACGGGAATCCGGCTGCCCATCCGCGAGATCGCCGCGGCGCTGCGCGCCCGCCCGGGCCGGCCGCTGCGGCTGGTGGTGGACGGGGTGCATGGCTTGGGCAGCACCGACGAAACCGTGGCGTCGCTCGGCTGCGACTATTTCTGCGCGGGCACGCACAAGTGGATGTTCGCGCCGCGTGGGACCGGCCTGGTCTGGGCCGATGCGGAGAACTGGGCGCGCCTGCGGCCGCTCATCCCGAGCTTCACCGACGTCGACCAGTACCTCGCCTGGGAGCGGCAGGGCGCCCTGGCCTCGCCCACCAACGTCGATCGCATGGCGCCCGGAGGCTTCCATGCCTACGAGCATGTGTGGGCGGCGGCGGCCGCATTCCGCATGCACCGGCAGATGGGGCGCGCACGGGTGGCCGCGCGCATCCGCGCGCTCAACGACCAGTGCAAGGCCGGGCTTGCCGCGAACCCCAGGGTCAGGCTGCACACGCCGATGGCCGCGGAGCTGTCGGCGGGCCTGGTCGTGTTCGAGGTCGAGGGCGTGGCGCCGGGAGATGTCGTGAAGCAGCTGCTCGCGCGCAATATCATCGCCAGTACCAGCCCCTACGCCGTCCCTCTCGCGCGGCTGGCGCCGAGCCTGGTGAACACGCCCGACGAGGTGGAGCGCGCCGTGCGCGCGGTCCGCGAGATCTCCGGATAGGGGAGAGCCGCGCCCGCCAAGGGGACGGCGGATCCGCGGTCCGGGAGCCGACGGGTGCAGCGGCGCGGCCTGGCGGGTTTCCGGACGTTTAACGTGGCGATTGATAGCGTCCCCTGGTCGCATCGTCGGGAGGTTTGCCATGGAACGTTCTGGCTTCGTCGTGTCGCGCGTGTGGATCACCGGCCTGCTGGTGATCGCCTGCACCACCCTCGCACCCCTGGCCCATGGCCAGGAGGCCGTGCACCCGTCGAGTGCCGCCGGCCAGCCACGGGAGCTGGATGAAGCGGCCATCAAGGCCGAGCTGAGGCGCATGGTCGAGCAGCGCAAGCGGGAACTGCGCCCGGAATACGAGCGCCGCGTGCGAACCGATGGCAAGGCGAGCGCCGACCGCTGGCTGCGCGAGGCGGCTGCCGAGCTGGGGCGCCGCGATGGCGCCGAGATGCGGGCGAAGTACGGACACTGAGGCGGGCACGCACGGCCCCGCGCACGGCTTCAACATGGCATTGCCGGCGACAGGGTAGGCTCGGCGCTCCACCCTCCCCGGGAACCTCCATGCCTGTGTTTCGACCTTCTGGTATCCGCGTGCCCGCCCTCGCGGTGGCCATGGCCCTGGCCGTCGCTTCCTGCAGCACGCCGGGAGAGGCACCGCGATCCACGCCGACGGACGACACCGCCATCGAGGGCACGGTGGCGTCCATCGACACGCAACCGTGGACCTACGATGGCCATGCCCTGGTGCAGGTGGACGTGCCCGGCCGCGGGCGCGTGTCGGTGCAGTTGCCGGCGCGCTGGAACCTGTGCCAGGCCGCGCCGGTGGACGTGGAGGCGCTGAGGGTCGGCCTGCGCGTACAGGCGGTGGGCACGCCCGAGGGGGCCGATGTGCTGACGGTCTGCAGCGGGGCCGCACACCGGCTCGTGCCGCTGGATGCCGACGGCGCGGACACCCGCGGTGGTGACGGCTCCGCGATCGAGCTCGCGCCGCTGTCCGCCGCCGAGGTCGAGGCCGCCGCGCTGGAAGGCGAGCTGGGCTGCAGCTTCTCGAGCGGCGAAGCGGGTCAGGCGCCGCTGCTGATCGCGATGGGAGACGTGGCCTCCAGCGGACCCGCGCGCGGCGTCGTCAAGGTGGGCGACGAGGTGGAGCGCGTGGCGGCGCCCGGCGGCTTCGACGCCATGTTGCGCGGCACGCGCTTCGCCGGCGCCGGCAAGACCCTCGACATCACGCTGACCGGTGCCGCCAGCGGTGGCGGCGAGTCGCCAGCGCGGCCGGCTTCGCTGGCCTACCTGCGTGCGGACGGCGCGGAGAGGACCTGGACCGGCTGGTGGCAGTGCGGGCCGT